>JBDHZV010000029.1:0-28368 GCA_039812125.1 Candidatus Nanopelagicales bacterium | reverse complement strand
CCGTGCTCCTGGCCGGCGGGGCGGTGATCACGGGGCACGCGAACGTGCAGGTCCTCAACGGCCTGGGCCTGATCCTGCTGGGCGTCTTCGCCGCCTACGCCCTGCCCCTGGGGCGCATCGTGGCGTTCCTGGCGATCAGCGTCACTGCCTACTGCTGGTCTGTGGCGACGACGGACGTGCTCAGCGGGTCATGGGTGGCGGCAGTGGTGGTGGGCATGCTCGTGTTCAACACGCTGCACGTCTACAGCCTGGTGCGCCGCCTGCGCGCGGCCTCCCTCGTGGACCCGCTGACCGGCGCGCTGAACCGCAACGGCCTGGCGGCCCGCGCCCCGGGTGTGCGCGCGGTCGCCGCCCGGGCAGGCCGGCCGACGGCGGTCGCCCTGCTCGACCTCGACCGGTTCAAGCAGGTCAACGACCGCCTGGGGCACGCCGCCGGCGACGCCCTGCTCGTCGACCTGGTTCGGGCGTGGTCGGCCGTGCTGCGGCCCAGCGACCAGGTCGCCCGGGTCGGCGGGGACGAGTTCGTCATCGTGCTGCCCGCGTGCGATGTCGACCAGGCGCAGCACACCCTCGAGCGGCTGCGGTCGGTCTCGCCGTGTCCGTGGACGGCCGGGACGGCGCTCTGGGACCCCGAGGAACCGGATGTGCTGTCCGCCGTCGAAGCGGCCGACGACCTGATGTACCGGTCCAAGGGTGGGCACTGAGGCGGCACGGCAGCACTGCCGGCACCAGGCACCCGGCGCGCCCCTCAGGCAGCCGCCTGCAGCTCCCAGCGCGCCGGGACGTCGACCCGCGCGGCCGCCCGACGCCGCGACAGCTCCACCCCGGTCACCAGCCCGAACGTGACAAGCGCCAGGCTGGCGCCGATGATCACCGGAACATCGGTGGTGATCAGGGCGAAGGCCAGCCAGCAGCTCTGCGCGGCGATGCCGAATGCCTGCGAGGCCAGCGAGATCGCGGAGGGACCCATCCCCCGCCGGGTCCAGCAGGTCTCGTACACCTGCGGCCACGCCGCCAGCTGGCCCACGCCGAACGCCAGGAAGCCCACCTGCCGGGGCTCCAGGATGGTGCTCAGCGCGAGCAGCGCGGTCATCGCGCCGAGCAGCGCTGCGGCGCGGGCGCGGCGGTGCCACCCCGCCGGGACCAGCACGACGATGGCGAACGCGCCGACGATCGTGACGGCGTTGCCCGGGACCTGGGGCATCGAGGCGGTGCGCAGGCCGTACGTCAGCCACAACGAGCATGAGATCGCCGCCAGCGCCCACGTCCACGGCGAGACTCCCCGCATCGTCGGGTTGGCCACGGTCCGCAGGACCTGGGGGATGACGACGGCGATCCCGACGGCCGATCCGACATAGGCCAGCCCGAGGGCGAAGGTGGTGAGGTCCATCTGCGTTCCTTGTTCTGTATCGATACAATCTGGAACGGTACAGAACCTCTGGACCGGAGCGCAACCCGAGCGCTCCCGCCGAGGGGGAAGGAGCCGGCGTGGGCGCCGAACGGCCGACCCTGGACACCGTCGCCGCAGCCGCCGGGGTCTCCCGGATGACGGTGTCCAACGCCTACAACCGCCCCGACCAGCTCTCGGGCGAGACCCGTGCCCGGGTGCTCGCAGTCGCCGAGCAGCTGGGGTACGCCGGGCCGGACCCAGCAGCCCGGTCGCTGCGCCGGGGCCGCGCGGGCACCATCGGGGTGCTGATGACCGAGCGGCTCCCCTATGCGTTCCTCGACCCGGGAATGGTGCTGATCATGGCCGGCATCGCCGGCGAGCTCAGCGCCGCGGGCCGGGCGATGCTGCTGGTCCCCTCCGGGGTGCGGGACAGCGCCGACGTGGTGCGCGGCGCCGTGGTCGACGCGTTCGTGGTGTGCTCGATGGACGAGCACGACGAGGCGCTGGTCGCCGTCCGGGCTCGCCGGCTGCCGCTGGTGGTCGTCGGCAGCCCCCGGCTGACCGGCGTGCCGCTCGTCGGCGTCGACAACCGGCGAGCGGGCTCGCTGGCCGCGGCCCACCTGCTCGACCTGGGCCACCGGCAGCTGGGTGTGGTGGACCTGCGCGGCCGGCAGCCCGGCGATCCCGAGGACCCGAACCTGCCCGTGCGGTTCGGCATCCACGAGCGCGCCCAGGGGTTCCGCCGCGCAGTCGCCTCGCGGGGCGGGGCCACCACCGTGGCCCGGGCGGCGGAGCACTCCCACGACGAGGGCGTCACCGCCGCGCTCAGCCTGCTCGACCGCCCGCCGGCCGCTCGACCCAGCGCGGTGTTCGCCGTGACCGACGTGCTGGCGCTGGCCGTGCTGGACGCCGCCGAACGACTCGGGATCGACGTTCCGGGCGAGCTGTCCGTCGTCGGGTTCGACGACATCGCCGCCGCCGGGCACTCCCGGCCGCCGCTGACCACTGTGCGCCAGGAGCTGCAGGGCCTCGGTCGGGCGGCCGCCACAGTCGCCCTGGACCTGGTCGCGGGCCGGCCCGCGCGGGTTGCGGACCTGCGCGCCGAACTGGTGGTCCGGGGCAGCAGCGCGCCACCGCGACCCGCGGCCCCACCGGAGCCCTGATCGGCCAGCAGCCCTCAGCGACGCGGCCGGGGTGGGTCGGCGGCCGGGATCAGGCCGCCGCGGGATCAGGCCATCGCGGCGCCGAGCTGGCGCATCATGCGGACGTCGTCGCTGAGGCCCCAGTGCTCGGCCACGCGACCGTCCTCGATGCGCATGATGTCGATGACCTCGATGTCCACCGGGTTGCGGGTGGCAGGGATGCCCAGGAAGTCCGCCTGGTGGGTGCCGTGCATCCGGACCCGGCAGGCGCAGCGGTCGCCCTGGCAGATCACGTCCTCAACCGTCGTGGTCATGTCGGGGAACGCCTCGAAGAGGGTCCCGAACCACTGCTGGACCCCGGCCCGGCCCGGGGGCAGCTCCCCGGCCATCTCATGGTCGAGGATGTCCTCGCGCATCATCGAGGTCATCGCGTCGATGTCATGCGCGTTCATCGCGGTGTAGATCCCGCGGACGATCTCAGCGTTGTCCGACATTCCGCCCTCCGCATCCGACTCGGTCCGAGCCTCTGCACCGCGGGCCGCACCGATGCCCGAGGTGGTTAGGCTCCCCTCACCATACGCTCCGGGAGGTCGCGGGTACAGGGGCCGACCGACTGCAGCGGCGGGCCTCAGGCGTTGCGGCGGGGCAGGATCCGGACGCTCGGCAGCACCGGCGCGGGCAGCCGCGGGACCGGGCCGGTGTAGCCCTCGACCTGGCCGAACCGATCGGACCCCGCCTCCCAGGCGCGCCGCGCCTCGACGATCTCGTCGTGGCTGCGAGCGACGAAGTTCCACCACATCACGACCTGCTCCTCGAACGGCGCCCCGCCCAGCAGGACCATCCGGGCCGGTCCCGCCGGGCTCGCCGACAGCGTCAGCGTGCGCCGGCCCGGGGACAGGTGGGCCAGCGCGCTGGGGGGCACCGGCCGCCCGCACACCGAGACGCTGCCCGCGTCGACCAGCACGCCGTGCTCGAACCCGGCGTCCACCGCCAGGTCCAGCCGGGCTCCGGCATCGAGGCGGATCTCGGCGCCCAGCAGCGGCGAGAACGTGGCAACCGGGGAGACCTCACCGGCCAGTCGGCCCAGGAACACCCGCACCTCGGCCCCCGGCGGGTGGATCGGCCGCGGCACGTGGTGCTCGAAGGCGCGCGGCGCGTCGCGATGCCGATCGGGCAGGGCCACCCACAGCTGCACCCCGTGCAGGAGCCGGGTGCCCGGCGTGGACACCTCGGAGTGCGCGATGCCGTGCCCGCCGGTCATGAGGTTGACCTCCCCGGGGCGCACCAGCGCATGCGATCCCAGGCTGTCGCGGTGCTCGACCTCGCCGGCGAACAGCCAGCTCACGGTCTGCAGCCCGGTGTGCGGGTGCGGAGCCACGTCCATCCCGCCCGTGGCCGCGACATCGTCGGGGCCGTAGTGATCGACGAAGCACCAGGCCCCGATCAGCGAGCGCCCCCGCTGGGGCAGCGTGCGCCGCACGGTCATCGCCCGCAGACCGCCCAGCGGGACCTCGCGGGCGGCCAGCACCTGGACATCCCCGTCGCCGGGATCCCCCGCGCCAGGACCGCACCACTGCTCGGCGGGATCGCGCTCCGGGTTGGTCATGGCCGGGCCCCCAGCAGGGCCGGACGATCCAGGGGCATGGATCCATGCTAGATCCATCCTGAACCTTGGGTTAGCCTAACCTCAGCCTTCAGCGTCGACCCCGCTGTCGCCGACCGCCGCCATCCGTTGGGAGGACGCCATGACCGAGTACTCCGTCATCGAGCGGGCAGTCACCGTGGCGGCCCCCGCCGAGGTGATCGCCTCCTACGTGGTCGACTTCCGCCGCTGGGTCGACTGGTCGCCGTGGGAGGGCCTGGACCCCGACCTGCAGCGCACCTACTCCGGACCGGCCCAGGGGCTCGGGGCGACGTACGCCTGGTCGGGCAACCGGAAGGCGGGGGCGGGTCGGATGGAGATCACTGGGGTCGCCCCGGACCGGATCGACGTCGACCTGCGGTTCCTCAAGCCGTTCCGCTCGTCGAGCACCGTGCGGTTCGAGCTCACCGGGGCCGGCGACCAGACCCGGGTCCAGTGGCAGCTGCGCAGCCCGAGGACGGTGGTCTCCCGGGTCATGGGGGTGGTCTGGAACATGGACAGGGCGATCGGGGCCGACCTGGAGAAGGGCCTGGCGCAGCTCAAGGACCGGGTCGAGTCCGCACCCGAGCGGCCCGAGCGGTGACGTGACCGCGGACCTGCGGTGAGGTCACCCTCAAGTGGGGCCGGGTTCGCGCCGAGAGCAAGGTCACGGGGCACACATCCGGGCAGGCTGGGAAGACCGGGAGGTGAGGGTGTCGGTCGTCGAGTTCGGGCGAGGCGCCGAGAGGCCGGGTGAGCACCCCGGCGGCGTGCTCCGGGGGATGGTCGACCTGCTGGCGCTGCCCCTGGGCGCGTCCGAGTCCCAGGTGATGAGGGCGACCCTGGCCCTGGCCCTGCGCGCCACCGGGAGCGAGATCGGGTTCCTGCACCACCTCAACCCCGACCTGCGCACCCTCGAGGTGGGCGTCGGCGCCGATGACGGCCACGAGGTCGACCTGGCCTGGGAGCGCTACCTCGCGATCCCCTCGGTCGGCTGGGGCACCGCGGTGTGGAAGGGCGGCCCGCACGTGGAGAACGAGGCCCGCTGGACCGGTCGCCTCCCCGGGTTCCCGGTCACGGCGCACACCCGACGGTTCCTCGGCCTGACCTCCCTGGACGGGTCCGGAGGGCTGCTGCTGGGGCTGGCCAACGCCCCGCACCGCTACTCCGCACGCGACGCCTACCTGGCCGCGGACGTCCTGCAGGCCGGTCACCGGGTGCTCGGGCGGATCCGCGAGCACGCCGCCGCCGTGGACGAGCTGGACCTGCTCAGCGAGCAGGTCGCCGACATGCGGGCCTCGACGTGGCGATGGGATCCCGACGACGACAGCGTCACCTGGGGCCTGGGGATCGGCACGCTGCTCGGCATCGACCTGCCCGCCCTGCTGCCCCCGACGTGGGCGGTGCTGGAGGACCACCTCGAGCCGTTCTCCCGGTACGGGCTGCGCCAGGCCCGCGGGGACCTCGGCGAGGGCCAGCCCCTCGAGCTGGAGCTGTGGACCCGCGACCGCGAGGGCCAGCAGGTCAAGCTGCACATGCGGGGTCGCTGGGTGCCGCGGCCCCAGGGGACCGGCGCCGTCATGCACGGCACCCTGACCGACATCACCGCGCAGGAGCACGCCCAGCGCGCCCGGGACCGCGCCACCCGCGACCAGCTCACCGGACTGACCAACCGCGCCGGGCTCATCGCCGACCTGAACCGGCGGATCGTGGCCGGCCACCAGCGCGTCGAGGACCAGTTCGCGCTGCACATGCTCGACCTGAACCGGTTCAAGCAGGTCAACGACACCCACGGCCACCTCGCCGGTGACGCGGTCCTGCGCGCGACAGCCGCCCGCCTGCGGGCCACCGTCCGCCGCGACGACATGGTGGCCCGCCTCGGCGGCGACGAGTTCGTCATCGTGCAGAGCCACTGCACCACCCACGACCGAGCCCGGGCGCTGGCCATGCGGGTGGCCGCCGCGGTCACCCGCCCGATCAACGACCGCGGCCTGGCACTGGAGGTCGCCACCAGCATCGGCGTCGCCTTCAGCGACCCCGCCCGACCGCTGGTGCGCGAGCTGCTGGCCCGGGCCGACGACGCCCTCTACGCGGCCAAGCGCAGCGGCGGGGGCCTGCACCTGGCGCCCACCACCGTCCCCGATGCCGAGCTCATCCCGCTGACCCGGTCCGGGCCAGCTCCCGCCCCGGCCAGCATGGCCCGCCGTCGCACCGACGGCCCCGCACGCCGACTCGGCGAGCGCGACACCAGCGTGCGTCCGCACTAGGGCCCCCACCGGGACGTTCGCCCCTTGGCCATCCCCGCGGCCGGGCGTAGAGCGGAGGTGAGGGCCGGTGCCCGCACCGGCCCGGAGCGTGGCAGGAGGTGCGCCATGAGGATCACGCTCAGTGTCATCAAGGCCGACATCGGGTCGATCGGAGGCCACATCGCCCCCTCCGAGCAGCTGGTCAGGGCGGTGCGCTCCCACGTCGACGAGCGGGTCGGGGACCTGCTCGTCGACACCTACATCTCCCACACCGGTGACGACATCGCGGTGCTGTCCACCCACACCCAGGGGGTCGGGGCCCGTGAGGTGCACGGCCTGATGTGGGACGCGTTCGTCACCGGGACAGCCGTGGCCCGCGCCCAGGGGCTCTACGGGGCCGGCCAGGACCTGCTCAAGGACGCCTTCTCGGGCAACGTGCACGGCATGGGTCCCGCCGTCGCGGAGATGGAGTTCGACGAGCGGCCCAATGAGCCGTTCCTGTTCTTCGCGGCGGACAAGACCGATCCGGGGGCGTTCAACCTGCCCCTGTACCTGGCGTTCGCCGACGTCATGAACACCCCGGGGCTGATCCTGTCGCCAGCCATCTCGCAGGGCTTCCGGTTCGTGATCATGGACGTCGCCCACACCGAGGGCGACCGGGTGATCGAGCTGGTGGCGCCCGAGGACCTGTACGCCATCGCCGCCCTGCTGCGCGACCCGGAGCGCTACGTCGTGGAGTCGGTGTGGAGCCGGGCCAGCGGAGAGCAGGCGGTGGCCGTGGCCACGTCCCGGCTGCACAACATCGCCGGGAAGTACACCGGCAAGGACGACCCCGTCATGCTGGTGCGGACCCAGATGCACTTCCCCGCCACCGGCGAGGTGCTGGCGCCGTTCGCGACCGGGCACTTCGTCGCGGGGTGCATGCGCGGGTCGCACCAGATGCCGTTGATGCCGGTCCGGCTCAACTCCGCGATCAGCTACTTCGACGGGCCTCCCGTGGTCAGCTGCGCGGCGTTCTGCGTGCACGACGGTCGGCTGACCGACCCTGTCGACGCCTTCGACCACCCGTTCTGGGACCACGTGCGCGACCAGGTCGCGGCCAAGTCCATCGAGATGCGCAGGCAGGGGTTCTTCGGCGCCGCGATGCTTCCGATGACTGAGCTGGAGTACACCGGGATCACCCGGACGCTCGCCGGCCTGGACGACCGGTTCCACGTGCGGTCGGGAACCTGACCCGGAGGGGAACCCATGCCGATCCTCGACGCCTTCGTGGCGGCCGCCGACCGCTACCAGCGCATGCCCTACCGGCGGGTGGGCCGCAGCGGGCTGATGCTCCCGGCGGTGTCGCTGGGCTGCTGGCACAACTTCGGCGACGACACCCCGATCCAGCGCCAGCGCGACATCCTGCGCCGCGCGTTCGACCTCGGGGTGACCCACGTCGACCTGGCCAACAACTACGGCCCCCCGTACGGCTCGGCGGAGACCAACGTCGGCCGGATCCTCGCCGAGGACTTCCGGGCCCACCGGGAGGAGCTGGTGATCTCCACGAAGGCCGGCTGGGACATGTGGCCGGGGCCGTACGGGGACCTGGGGTCGCGCAAGTACCTGCTCGACTCGCTGGACCAGTCGCTGCGGCGGCTGCGCCTGGACCACGTCGACATCTTCTACCACCACAGGTTCGACCCGGACACCCCGCTGGAGGAGACGCTGGGCGCCCTGGACCATGCCGTGCGGGTGGGCAAGGCCCGCTACGTGGGCGTCTCGTCCTACTCGGCGGCCCGCACCCGGCAGGCGGTGGCCATCCTGCGCGAGCTGGGCACGCCACTGCTGATCCACCAGCCGTCCTACTCGATGCTCAACCGCTGGATCGAGGACGGGCTGCTCGACGTGCTCGGGGAGTCCGGCGTCGGTTGCATCGGGTTCTCGCCCCTGGCCCAGGGCATGCTGACGTCCCGGTACCTCTCGGGGGTGCCCGCGGGCTCGCGGATGGCCCAGCACTCCAGCCTGTCGCCCACCCTGCTCACCCCGGAGAACGTGGAGCACATCCGGGCCCTCGACGCGATCGCCTCGGACCGCGGCCAGACGCTGGCCCAGATGGCCATCGCCTGGGTGCTGCGCGACCCCCGGGTGACCTCGGCCCTGGTCGGGGCCTCCAGCGTGGCCCAGCTCGAGGACAGCGTTTCGGCCATCGATCGGCTCGCCTTCACCGATGACGAGCTGGCGGCCATCGATGCGCACGCAGTCGAGGGCGGCATCAACCTCTGGGAGGGCCCGAGCACGGCGTGATCGTGCGATGTTCCCCCTGTGGGGCACGCCACGCCGCGCCCCCCTCGTGGGAACGCGCCGATCCGCATCAGGCGACGTATGCTCAAGACCAGTCCCCGCTGCTGCATCCCCCGTCAGCAGCGGGGACGCTCGTCGTCCGGGCCGGGGCGACGACCCGCGGCCCGGACGACGCTCACATCCCCGCGTCCGGCGAGCGCCACCACCGCACCGTCGCCACGGCCCCGGCCACCCCGGTGAGCAGGCAGATCAGGATCGAACCGGCACCGGCATGCTGGCCGGGGGCGACGCCCGCGGCCAGCGCCGGGATCGACCAGGGCACCACAGCACCCCACCCCAGGATCGCCGCGACCTGGCCGACCAGCAGCAGGAGCAGCGCGATGGCCAGTGCCCCGAGGTAGCCCCGGGTGCGGCTGGCGAGGTACGCGACGGGCAGCACGGCCGGGATCATCAGCAGGCCGGCGACCAGGATCCGGCCCAGGCCGGCGAGCACGGCCGCGGAATCCCATCCCGGCAGCCGCATGACGGCGCCCACGACGACCGTGACCAGGGCCACCCACACGGCCAGGAGGGCCGACCACCCAGCCAGGACCACCAGCTTGGCGGCCACGATGCGGTCACGGGCGATGGGCAGGGCCATCAGGTAGCGCGCGGTCCCGTCGACGAACTCCCGGCCGAACAGCCAGGTGGCGACGAACGAGTACACCATCAGCGACGCCGCCGCGACGGCCTGGGTGACGAACCCGATCAGACCGGCCCAGTCGGCCGTGACGCCGGCGAGCTCGGCCTTCTGGCCGAGCAGGCCGAGGCTGCGGGCGCGATCGGGATCCCCGGCGATGAACATGAACAGTCCCCCGACCAACGGGATGAGGAGGGTCACCAGGAGGGTCGTGGCCGGCACCGCCGAGCGCCGCACCTTCAGCAGCTCACCGCGCAGGGCACGCCCCAGCGGACCGGGCCGGCCGGTCACGGCCGACCCCCGGTGACCTCGAGGAAGTGCGCCTCGAGGCTGTCGCGCTCGACGGCGAGGTGGCGGGGCGGGAGTCCGGCGCCGGCCAGGGCTGCGGCGACCACCTCGGGACGACCCACCGGGTCGGCCGCGTCGAGCGCGAGCCCCGCGGGGTGCCGCCGGGTGGGCCAGCCCAACCCTGCCAGCAGGGCGCCCGCTTCGGCCAGCGAGCTGGGGTCGGGCATCCCCACGACCAGGCGGGGGCGCCCGACCTGGGCCAGGGCGTTCCGGTCGAGGTGCTCGACGAGGCGGCCCTCGTGGATGATGCCGACCTCGTCGGCGAGCACCTCGAGCTCGCCCACCACATGGGTGGACATGAAGACGGTCGTCCCGGCCCGGGCGAGCTCGCGCAGCAGCTCGCGGACCTCGACCACCCCGGCAGGGTCCATGCCGTTGTTCGGCTCGTCGAGCACGAGCAGCTCGGGCTCGTGCACCAGCGCCAGGGCCAGCCCGAGCCGCTGCCGATTGCCCAGCGACAGCTGCCGGGCAGGCACCCGGAGGTACTGGCCCAGGGCCATCCGGTCCACCGCGCGGTCCCGTGCCGCACGGGTCAGCCCCCGCTGCAGGCCGGCCAGCCGCAGGTGATCGGCGACGCTGAGCTCGGGGTACAGCCCCGGGCTCTCGACGAGGTAGCCGACCCGGTCCCAGGGGCCCGCCGCACCGCCGCCGGCATGGATCCGAATGCCGAGCAGCTCGGCGCTGCCGCTGGTCGGGCCGACCAGGCCGAGCAGCATCCGGATCAGGGTGGTCTTCCCGGCGCCGTTGCGGCCGAGGAAGCCGAAGACGCAGCCGGCCGGGACCTCGAGGTCCACCCGGTCCACCGCGGTCAGGGCGCCGAACTGCCGTGTGATCCCCACGGTCCGCACGGCGGCGCTCATGGATCCGGTGCCCTCCTGCCCGCATCGATCAGCCCTGGGCGGTGGCCTCCTCGCGCGAGCGCCGCCCCAGCCAGCGGAACAGCGCGAAGGCCAGCACCGCAGTCACGAGCACGCCGACCACACCGGCCAGGCCCACCGACAACCTAGCATCGTCCACGCCGGCCACCGCGTAGTCGGAGAGGGGGGACCCTGCCACGGCCGAGTCCTGGGCACTGTCCATGAACCCGATGTCCCCCGCGACCTTCTCCAACCCGTCCGGGGAGCTGCTCGCGTAGGAGCTGACGACCCCTGCCAGCAGCAGGCTGACGGCCAGGCCGATGCCGATGAAGGCCCAGAGCCTGCGACGCCCGTGCATGTCAGGCCTCCATCGCGCTGGGCTGGGCGGTCCGGCGCACCTCGGGTCGGGGCAGCAGGTCGCGCACGCCCAGCACCAGGTCCGGACGCACCGCGAGGACCGCTCCCACGGTCAGCGCCGTGATCAGGCCCTCGCCGATCCCGATCAGGACGTGGGTGCCGGTCATCGCTGCCAGCACGGAGCCGACCGCGAACGTGCCCGTGCCGCCGAGGGCGTACTCCGCGGTGAACGCCAGGGCCGCGGCCGGTACCGCGGCCAGCCCGGCGACGAAGGCCGCCCCCACCCACACGGGCCGACGCCGGGGCAGCACCCTGGCCAGCCCACGGAAGACCGGCCAGGCCACGGCGACCGTCACGAAGGCCATGTTGACGATGTTCAGGCCCAGCGCGGACAGCCCCCCGTCGGCGAACATCAGCGCCTGCACGATCAGCACGACAGACACGGCCAGCGCCCCCGTGTAGGGGCCCACCAGGATCGCGGCCAGCGCGCCTCCCAGGAGATGCCCGCTGGTCCCCGCCGCGACCGGGAAGTTGAGCATCTGCACCGCGAAGATGAACACCGCCACCAGCCCGGCCATGGGGGCGGTGCGGTCGTCGAGCTCGCGGCTGGCACGGCGCAGGCACAGGCCGATGCCGGCGATGGCCACCACGCCCGCCGCCGCGGACACCGGGGCGTCGATGAACCCGTCCGGGATGTGCATGACCCCTCCTCACGAGCCGGGACCTGTCGTGTGGGCACACTACCCTTGTTGCGAATGTCTCGCAGAAACGCGGGTGTCGCCGCTCGATCCGCGCTGCGCAGCCACCATCTCCGATCCTGCCGTTGACCGCTGCCGGGGCGGGGCGGACGCTGGCGGGAGGGAGGCGATCGACATGGCACAGGTCCCGGACAAGGACGACGAGCACGTGGCCCCGGAGAGCGGCGAGCACGACGACATCGACGCCGGCAGCTACGCGTCCGAGCCGACGCACGACAAGGACGACATCCACTACGCCCCCGAGAGCTGAGGGGCGCCGGGGGCCACCCCCCGCTGGCCGGGACTGCCGCACGGGAGCCTCGAGGAACACGATCCTGCCGGGGCGGGTCTGACCGCCACGAGGTCGGGTAGGCATCCCTGACGGGCCGCCGATGCGGCCGCGGAGCGGAGGTGACGATGCCATCGAAGAAGCGGGCCGACGACGCCATCCCGGCCGGGTTCCCCGCCCAGCGCCAGGATCCACCCGGGCTCACGTCGCTCATGAGGCCCCAGCCCGACCACGGCGAGCAGAGCTACCAGGGCACCGGCAAGCTGGAGGGCCGCCATGCCCTGGTGACGGGCGGCGACTCCGGGATCGGCCGGGCGGTCGCCCTGGCCTACGCCCGGGAGGGCGCGGACGTGGCGTTCACCTACCTGCCCGAGGAGGAGCCGGATGCCCAGGTGACGGTCGAGCTCGTCACGAGCACGGGCCGCGGGGCGGTCCCCATCGAGACGGACCTGACCTCCCGCGAGGGCTGCGACGCCGCGGTCCGCCAGACGGTCGCCGCCCTGGGCGCGATCGACATCCTGGTGAACAACGCCGGCTACCAGCAGGCGCGCGACAAGTCGGTGGAGCGGATGTCGGACGAGCGCTTCGACCGCGTGCTGCGGACCAACCTGTACGCCCTGCTGTGGACGGTCCGGGCAGCGCTGCCCCACATGCCCCGCGGCAGCTGCATCATCAACACCAGCTCCACGCAGGCGTACCACCCGTCGCGACCCCTGCTGGACTATGCGGCCACCAAGGCCGCCATCAACAACCTGACCGTCAACCTGGCCGCCGACCTCGGCCCCCGGGGGATCCGGGTCAACGCCGTCGCGCCCGGCCCGATCTGGACGCCGCTGCAGCCCGCGACCCAACCGGCCAAGCACATGCGCGAGTTCGGCTCCAGCGCGCCCCTGGGCCGGGCCGGCCAGCCGGCCGAGGTCGCCCCGGCCTACGTGTTCCTGGCCAGCGAGGCCGACGCGTCGTTCGTCTCGGGCACGGTGCTCGGGGTGACCGGCGGCCAGGCCGTCTTCTGAGGAGGTGGACCATGCCCGACCGGCAGGCGCCGAGCCTGAAGGACCCCGACCTGTACGAACGGCTGCGCGACCAGGGCGACAGCAAGGAGAAGGCTGCCCGGATCTCCAACGCGGCGGCCCGGGAGGGCCGCTCCGAGGTGGGCCGCCGTGGCGGCACCGCCCCGGACCTCGCAGACCGGACCGTCGCCCAGCTGCGCCACCGGGCCAAGGAGCTCGGCCTGGCCGGCTACTCGCACCTGCGCAAGCACGAACTGATCGAACTCGTGAGAGGACACTGACATGATCCCGTCACCCATCGCACCGACGCCCGCCCCGGACCCCCTGCCCGACCCGATGCCGGAGCCGCCGCCGGAGCCCGAGGAGGAGCCGGCGCCCACGCTGGCCGAGCAGGCCACGGTCCCCACCCCGGCGCCGCAGCCGGGCGACATCCCCCCCGGCCCGGATCCGCAGCCGGGCGGCCCGCCGGAGCCGGCCCCCGGGCCCCCGGTGCCCGGTCCGCCCACCCCGGGTCCGCTGCCGGGTCCGGCGATCCCGCCCGGGCCCCCGGACGCCGGACGCCCGATGGTCCTGCCCATCCCCCCGGACTGATCCGCCCGATCCCGAACCCCGGAGGCACGCGATGACCGATGGAATCAGCGACGCCGCGAAGGACGTCGCGAGAGCCGTGTCCGACGCGGCAGCCACGCTGGGCAGGAAGGTCGCCGACGCGACCGGCCCGGCCCCCGACCACTCCCCCGCCGGGACGGGGAGCAGCACCGCCGGCACCACCGCAGGCTCCGACCGGACCGGACCCCCGATGCGCGAGGTCGACCCCGACCCCGGCAACAGGTCCGGCGTCCGGGACACCGCCGGCGACTCGGTCGACCACGACTGAGCCGCGGGCAGTCCCGCGGCCCCCACCAGCACCCGTCTCGCCGCGCACGGCGGGCACACCCAGGAGGTAACGATGCACAGCATGACCGAGTGGCGCCCGGGCGCTGCGGACCTGCGCACGATGGACCGGCGCGACTGGATGAAGGTGGGATCAGCGTCCCTCGGGGTGGTCGTGGCCCTGCTCGCGGCGCGGCGCCGCTCCGGCCTGGCCCGGGTGGTCGCCCTGGTCACGCTGGCCACCGCGGTGGCCGGTGCCGTGGCTGTGGCCCGTGACACCGCCCTGAACGACACCGGCGAGCTCCAGGAGTCCGACCGGGCCGAGGAGTAGCAGCGACAACACGATGCCCATCGGTCACCGGACCGGCGCCCGGGAGCCCCGGTCCGGTGACTCCCCAGGTCCTACCGGACCGCGAAGGCGGCCAGGATCGCCTGGACCTCGTAGATGTTCGCGCTCTTGTCGAACTGCTTGGCGATGGGCTCGTGGCGGCCCCGTACCCAGATCTTCAGCTCGGCGTCCAGGTCGAACGTGCCGGCGGTCTCCACGGCGAACCGCTCGACGCTCTTGTAGGGCACGGACTCGTAGCTGACCTTCTTGCCCGACAGGCCCTGCCGATCGACCAGCACCAGGCGCATGTTCGTGAAGATGAACACGTCGCGCAGGACCCCGTAGGCAGCGTGCACGCGCTCCTCCTGGGCGAAGATGCGCGCGTACTCCGCCTGGACCTCGGCTGCGTCCTTGCGCCCGGCGTTGCCCGTGAAGATGCCCACGGCCCACTCCCCTCGCGACGGGACCGACCGGTCGACGGGCCGGTCGGGGACCCCAGCCTAGGGGCGGCGCGGCGCGGCAGCGACCGGGGCCAGCAGCAGGCTCAGCACCAGCGGCGCGACGATCGTGAGCAGGGCGTGGCGCACGCCGACGTGGTCGGCGAGGGCGCCGAGCAGCGGCGGCCCGGCCAGGAATGCGACGTACCCGATCGAGGACACCACCGAGACGCGCGCGGCCGCTCGGGCGGGATCGTCGGCCGCCGCGCTCATCCCCACCGGGAACCCCAGCGCCGCCCCGAACCCCCACAGGACGATCGCCACGATGGCCAGGCCCGCGGAGGGGCCCAGCCCGAACGCGAGCAGCCCGACCAGCGCCAGCGCGGCCGACAGCCGCAGGACCGGGACGCGGCCGAACCGGTCGAGCAGGCCGGTGCCCAGGAGGCGCATCAGGGTCATCGAGGCCACGAACAGCCCGAACGCCGCCGCACCGACCGCGTCCGAGGCGTGGAACCCGTCGACGACGCCGAGGGCCAGCCAGTCGTTCGCGCTGCCCTCCGTCAGGGCCGCAGCCAGGACCATCAGCCCGATCAGGACGGTGCGCGGCTCGGTCCACGCCGCCAGCGCGTGCCGACGCGCTCCCCCACCACCAGCCCCCTGCGGATCGGCCCCGACCATGGCACCGTCGGGCAGGTACCACCGCGTCAGCAGCCACACGGCCAGCGCCCCGAGCCCGACCACGGTCACGAGGTGCCAGGACACCGGGACCCGGGCCGCTGCGGCCCCGGCGCCGACCGCGGCCCCGACGACGGCGCCCAGCGAGAAGCCGGCGTGGAACCGGGGCATGATCGCCCGGCCCAGGGAGCGCTCGACCACGGTGCCCTGCAGGTTCATCGACACGTCCCACGCCCCGATGCCCATCATCGCGACGAACAGGGCGGCGGCCACCGCCGGGACCGTGCCCGCAGCCACCGCCAGCGCCCCCGCCCCCAGGCCGGCGGCGGCCAGCAGGGCAGCGGCCCGGGTGGTCGCGACCGTCCCGAACCGGTGCACGACCATCCCGGTCAGCGGCAGCGCCACCAGCGACCCTGCCGACCCGACCAGCAGGACGAGCCCCACCTCGGACGCGTCGAGGACGAGGGCGTCGCGGATCGCGGGCAGTCGACTGGCCCACGAGGCGAAGAACAGCCCGTTGAGGGCGAACACCACGAAGACACCGAGCGAGGCCCGGGCGACTCGGGGGGTCCCGGCGGCGGGGGTGGGGTCCATGCGGCCGTCCGTCAGCCGACGGGGACCCGCACCGCCCGGACGGGCGCACGCCGGCGCTGGCGGCGGCGCCGCCGGATCTCGCCAGGCAGGGTCAGCACCATGGCGACGAGCACGCCGACGACAGCGCCCAGGCCGTTGGCGAGCAGGTCGCGCTCGTCCTGCACGCGGCCCGGGACGCTGCCCTGGGCGAACTCGATGAACGCGGTGAGCCCGAACGAGGCCACCAGCGCCAGCCACCACAGCCGGTTGCCGAGCAGCAGCAGCAGGAACATCCCGACCGGGACGAACAGGGCGACGTTGGCCAGGAACTCCAGCCGGGCGTCGTCGACGGACTGCAGGTAGCCGTGCCGGTGCAGGACATCGAGCGCCCGGTAGATCACCGAGATGTGCTGGGCAGCGTCCACCTGCGGGGTCAGCGTGAGCCAGCCCACGAAGGCCAGGTACCCGCCGGTCAGCAGGCTCAGGAACGGATGACGGTGCAGCACGGGTCCAGTCTGCCCGGATCCCCTGGGGGTCAACCCTGGGCGGCCTGTGAGATCACCCACCACCCCGCCGTCGGCGGATCGGCCCGGGTCAGGGGTGGTCGCGCAGGTACCGGCCGAAGTGGGGCACGGTGAACGAGATCTGGCCCCGCTCACCGGAGTAGATGAGGCCCTTCTTGAGCAGCGCGTCCCGGGCCGGGGACAACGACTGGGGCTTGCGCCCGAGGTGGGTGGCGACGTCGGCGGTGGACACCGCCCCGGAGTCCTCACCGGCCTCGGCGGCGAGGTCGGCCATGGCCCGCAGGTACTCGCGCTCCCCGGGGGTCGCCCGCTCGAACCGGGAGCCGAAGAACCCCACCGCGAGCTCGGACTCGGCCTCGGGCGCGGCAACCGCCACGTCGGCCGCCGTGATCGGCGACCCGGGCGCGAGGTCCCACACCGCCTTGCCGTACGCCTGGATGAAGTACGGGTAGCCCCCCGTCGCGGCGTACATGGCGTCGAGGGCCGCGGGCTGCCACGCGGCACCCTCGCCACCGGCCGGGCGGACCAGCGCGGCGTCCGCTGCCGCCCGCTCCAGCCGGTCGATCCGGGAGTAGCGGAACAGCCTCTCGGAGTACGACTTCGACGCCGAGAGGACCGCGGGCAGGTGCGGCAGCCCCGCGCCCACGACGACCAGCGGCAGGCCGGTCTGGCTGATCTCGTGCGCCGCCGCGCACAGCGCGGACACGTCGTCGGGTCCGAGGTCCTGCATCTCGTCGATGAACACCGCGATGCCGCGCCCGGTGTCGGCGGCCATCCCCCCGAGGTCGGCGAGCAGCTCCACGAGGTCGATCTCGATGTCCCCCGAATCGGCCCGGCCGAGCACCGCAGGAGCCGTGATGCCCAGGTTCCACCGGTCCCGCAGGCGGCCGGCCGTCGCCCGGCCCCGACCCGAGCCGGTCCCGGGGTCCTTCTGGGCGAACGAGCGGATCACGCCGAGTGCGTGGTGGGTGGCATCCTCGGTGGGTCCGAGCTCTCGGACGGCCTGGTGCACCGCCGAGGCCAGCGGCCGTCGGATGGACAGGTCCGGGCGCGCCTCGAACTTGCCGGTCCCCCATCCCGCCCGGACCGCCGCCGAGCGCATCGCGTTGAGCAGCACGGTCTTGCCCACGCCGCGCAGGCCGGTGAGGACGACGCTGCGCTCCGGCCGGGCCCGGGCCACCCGCGCGAGCACGACCTCGAAGGCGTCGAGCTGCTCGTCGCGGCCGGCCAGCTCGGGGGGGCGTTGGCCGGCGCCGGGGGCGTAGGGGTTCCGGATCGGGTCCACGATCGGAGGGTATGCGGCTGTCTAGCGCTGACGGCATACATCGCGATACAGCGACATCGTGTCGCATCGGGATCCGATGGACCCGGGCACGCCGAGACGCCGCCGGGACCCGTCAGGCGTAGCCCGGGCGCCCGACCCCCGACCGGCTCCCCCGGCGCCCTGCGAACGGGGACGTTGACGCCCCCCGCATCGGGGAGCACCGTTGCGCAGGCATGCAGTCCGACAGCCGCGGAGCGAACCGCGGCAGGTGGTCCCGCCGATGCGCGTCGCCACCTTGGGGTGAGTGCATGCGGACGGAGGCGGCACGATGTCACTGTGGGACGACTCGCACTGGGTCGACGGCTACATCGCACGGGTCAACCACGTGTTCGCCGGCGGCGGATCGGCCCAGATCGACTTCACCTGGGAGGCGCTGGCACCTCACCAGGGGACGGGTCGCGTGGGCTGGCGCTCCCTGGCCTCGGAGGACCCCGCGACAGTCACGAACATGCTCGCCATCGCAACCCAGGCCAAGCACGCCGACTGGAGGCTGCTGCTGCGCGTCACCAACGAGGGACTCATCACCGGCGTGCAGACCGTGGCCAACCCGAAGCCCCCGACGTTCGACGTCGCGTTCGACGCGCTTCCCAGGCTGGAGGACCGGATCCGCGAGTCCGTGGCCTTCGAGCACGAGGGGTAGCAGCCAGCACGGGCGCCTGCGCGCCTCCAGCCGGTGCCGACCCCGACCGGCTCCCCCTGCTGGGGTACCCTCCCGGGACGGCAGACTCCGGGACGGCGGTGCAGCATGGGCGGGACAGGCATGGTCGCGACGGTGCTCCCCCTGGCCCTGGTCGTCGGGCTCAGCCCGATACCGATCATGCCGGCGATGCTCCTGCTCATGACCTCACGCGGTCGGGCCAATGGCCTGGCCTACCTGGCCGCGTGGACGGTGGCGCTGGCCCTCGTCGCCGCGGCCGCGGTGTGGGTGGGCAGGCTGGCCGACCCGGCACCCGCCACCGAGGCGGGGATCGGCTGGGTGCAGGTGGTCACGGGTGCGGTCTTCCTGGCCCTGGCCGTCGCGAAGTGGGTCCGCCGGCCCCGAACCGGCGAGGCCAAGGAACCGCCCGGCTGGATGACGGCGCTGGACAGCTACTCACCTGGCCGGTCCGCCCGGCTGGGCGCGCTCCTGGCCGCCGCGAATCCCAAGAACCTGGCCATGGCGCTTGCCGCGGGTGCCGAGATCGCGGTGCTCACCACGGGGGCGGCGAGCACCGCGATCGGCCTCCTGGGATTCGTGATGGTCGGGTCGGTGGGGGTGGCCACACCGGTGCTCGCCCACCTCGGCCTGGGGGATCGCGCCGCTCCCGCCCTCGAACGCGGCAGGCGATGGCTGGACCGCAACAGCACCGCACTGTCCGTCGGGGTGCTCACGGCTCTCGGTGCGGCCCTGCTGGTCAAGGGCTTGTCGATCACCGCCTGACCCTCGTCGCGCCGGGGCGCGAATGGTACGACCGACGCCCCGAGGTGTCCCGGCAGCGGGGATGCAGAGTTGACCGTGAGCGACCAGACGTGCGCAGGCCCGGCCGTTAGCGTGCTCTCGACGTCCCCGAGCAGCCCGCTGCCGCGGGGAGGCCCGCCTGTGTCCTCGCGTCAACGTCACCGGGCGCCCATGCCTCCAGGGGGCGACCCGGATCGAAGGCGACCCAGCCGGTTCGGCGGCGCAGGAGGACGGTCGCCTGCGCGAGGGCGCTGAGGGCGGTGGCCGCTGCCTGCCTCACTCCCGGGCGACGGCCACCGCCCGGACCCATGCCGACACCGGAGGGGAGACGGACGTTCGGCTCTGGGGCGCCGGGCCGAGCCGCGGGACGCTGGAAGCAGCAAGGGGGTGGTCTCCATGACCCGTTGCCAGGATGTCCGGCCCGCCCACCGACGGCGCCGCACGGTGATCGGCGCTCTCACGCTCGGCGTGGTCCTGGCTGGCTGCGGCCAGCCGGCCGGCACGGACGCCACGTCCAGCACCTCGACGAGCCCCACGGTCAGCGCGCTGCAGCGCGCGCAGGCGGCCCTGATGACCTCGGCAGAGCTGCCCCCCGCGCCGCCCGGCTCCGACACCGATGCGGGGTTGGGTCACACCGCCGAGGGGGAAGCGGTGAGCGTGCCGTGGAGCCAGGTGTGGCTGTGCTCCGGCGCCGGCCGGCCCGACGAGGGACCGCCGACCCGCACCGAGCCCGGGGCACTCGCCGGCGCCTGGGGGTTCGGACGAGCCGGATCGGCACAGGTCGACCAGTACGCGATCGAGTACCAGGATGCGGCGGCTGCCATGGCCGCACTGGCCCGCGCCCGCGAGCAGGCCGAGCAGAGCTGCACGGACGCCATCACCGGCAACCCGGAGTACGTCGGGGATCCGCCGGCGATCCAGATCGGCGCGGTCCCTGCGCCAGTCGACGGGCTACGGGTCACCGCCACGTTCACGCCCGACCGGGGAGTCCCGTCCGACATGGTCAGCACCGTGATGCGCTCGGGCGCCACCGTGCAGTACCTGCGGGTCAACGAGATGAGCGAGGTGGAGACCGAGCCGGGCACGTCCGAGCCGAACCCGGATCCCCGGCTCGACCCGGGCTACGTCGACTCCCTCATCGCCGCAGCCGCCGGAGCCCTCACCCGTTGAACCGCGGCCCATTGGGAGGCGGCTCGCGACGACGGTGTCCGTACTGTGCCCCCATGGCCAACCGCCGCAGCCTGGACCCAGCAGACCTGCTCGTCGGGCCCCGCGGCCGCAGGATGTGCCTGGAGCTGGCCCGGCGGGCCGACGACGATGTCGCCCGTGCGGTGTTCCACGTGGCCC
Organism: Candidatus Nanopelagicales bacterium; assembly: GCA_039812125.1. Lineage (GTDB taxonomy): Bacteria > Actinomycetota > Actinomycetes > S36-B12 > CAIYMF01 > Prado023. The sequence goes on along the minus strand of JBDHZV010000029.1, from coordinate 7,890 downwards.
ATGACCTGGACCCCGGGGTGGGCACGTCGCGGATGACGCTCGGGCCCGGCGCCGGGCACCGCCCGACGCTGCGCGTGGCGGACGTGGCCGATGCCGTCGCGCGGGCGGTGATCCCGCCACTCGACGAGGTGACGCTGATCGCGGCCCTCGATGCTGCCGTGGCGGCAGCCACCTACTGGCAGCAGCCCGACGGTGAGGACGTCCTGGCCGCGGCCGCGCCGGTGCGCACGGCCCTGCGACGGATCGCCGACGCCGTCGCGGTGGCCCCTGGCGCGCGGTGGTGGGCCACCCCGATGGACGCCACCGCGCAGGTCCGCGTGGAATGGGTCGACCCCGGCCCGCCCGCCGGGTCCGGCACGTCCCCAGGCTCCACCCCCGGGTCCCCGGAGGTCGCCGACACCGACGCGGCCGTCGATGCCCGGGCGGCCCTGGCGATGTGGCGGGCCGATGCGGTCGCGCAGGAGGAGACCGCTGCGCGCGAGCGCCCCACAGATCCGGCGGCGATGTGGAGCGCCCTGTGGTGGTCCACACCCCCGACGACCACGCCCCGCACCAGTCGGGACCTCGCCGGCCTCGGACCCGTGGGGCTGGTGCTCGTGGAGGACACGCTCGGCTGGGAGCGGGCTACCGTCACCCCCGCGGCCGTGGCCCCGGGCGCCCGGGTGCTGGAGATCGACGGCCCCGTCGCCTGGGCACACCTCTGCCGGCGCCACCCCCTGTCGGTGACGGCATCCCGGCGCCACGACTGGTTCCGCGCCACCGGGCTCGGCGACGTGGGCTGGGTGCAGCCGGACTGGGCCGCTGTCGCCCGCGACGTCGACGCCGTCCACGTCACCGTCGCCGGGTACCTGACGACGGCGGGCCGCGCGGTGACCGTGGACCGCGGTGTGGCCACGGTGCTCGCCGGCTGGGACCCGGACGCCACCTACTGGCTCACCGGCGCACCGCCTCCCACCGGCCCCGGTCGGCCCTGGGCCTACGACCGCAGCGCCCACCGCTGGGCGCCGGTCGCCTGAGAACCGCGACCGCCACGACTGCGAGGCCGGTTCGCGCCCGCTTCAGCCACGACGGCGGAACGTCAGGTGGGTGACGCCGCTCGGCGAGGACACAGCCTCGACGTCGAAGGCGTCCTCGATGCCCTCCAGCCCGTCCCAGAGCCGCACGCCGCGGCCCAGCACGATCGGGACCTGGACCAGGTGCATGTGGTCGACGAGCCCGGCAGCGAGGAACTCCCGGACGACCGTGGCACCGCCGCCGATCCGGACATCGGCATCGCCGGCGGCCGCGCGAGCCACATCGAGCGCCTCGGCCGCCGTGGCCTCGAGGAAGTGGAACGTGGTGCCCCCCTGCATGATCAACGGGGCCCGCGGGCGGTGGGTGAGCACGAAGGTCGGGGTGTGGAACGGCGGGTTCGCACCCCACCAACCGGTCCACCCCGGGTCGTCCTGCCAGCCGGGCGGGCCGAACTTGTTCGCACCCATGATCTCCGCGCCGACACCGGGTCCGTGCCGCTGGGCGAAGGCATCGTCCACGCCGGCGGTTCCCCCTGCGGCCCAGAACTGGGTGGCGAACATCCACTGGTGGAGGCGCTCGCCCGCATGCCCGAAGGGGGCCTCGGCTGACTGCGGCTCCCCCGTGGCGAAGCCGTCCAGCGAGATGGACAGGTTGTGGATCCGGGTCAGGGACATCGGCTGCTCCTACCCCCGTGCGTCAGGTGAGGCTACAGTCACCAAGCATGACCGACAGGTCGTCGATCAGCCTGGCCGCGGCAATCGGTGCCGCAGCCGGAGTGTCGCTGTCGGCACGGCGGGGGGCGAGGCCGGCCGCGGTGGCCGCGGCGATCGGCGCCCTGGGGCTGGGGGCCGCGGAGGCGGTGGCCCGATCCCGCCAGCAACGCGGTGAGATCCCCGCGCTGTGGCAGCGCATCGCGGTCAGCACCGCGCTGGCCGCCCCGCTGGGGTGGGCCGGCCAGGAACTGACCGGGGCCGGACCGCGCGCGGTCGGGACTGTGACGGGCGCGGCGGTCGGGGCGATGGGGCTGCGCCCGGAGAAGGTGGTGCTGGGCCCGGCGGTGGGCCTGGCCGTGGGGCGGGCGCTGTCCAGCCGGCAGGCTCCCGGAGCCGTCGTGGCCAGTGCGACGGTGCTGGCCTACCGATGCCTGTCCGCGGCGGTCTTCCACACCCCCCAGATGAGCCTGGTCGCCGACGGGGTCCGGGCTGTGGACCTGCCGTTCGTGGTGGCGATGCCGGCCCGATCCCGGTACGTCGGCACCGGGTACGTCCGCGACCTGGCGCACGAGCTCGGCGGGCAGTACACGGCCGACGCTCCCGACACCGGCATCGTGGCCTCCCTCGACGCACTCTCGGGTCCCGGGTTCGCCCCCGCCGAGGTCAACCCCCTGGTGCGGGAGTTCTACGAGCACACCACCCGGTTCGCCCTGGACATCGAGCCGCACTGGCGACTGTGGGGCCGGCCCGGCTACCTGGTCTACCGCACCGCGATCGCCCGGCCGCTGGGCCAGGCCAGCCTGCCGATGAACCAGCGCGAGGCCCGGCGCGGGATCCGCAGCCGCATCGACACCATCGCCGGCGTGGATGGCACGGTGTCGGTCCGGGGCTGGATCCGGTCCTTCGCCGACGACGACGAGCCGATCATGACCGGCATCTACACCACGTACACCCATGGCGGTCGCGGCTACGTCAGTGTCGGGTTCCCGGTGCCCGAGGGCAGCTTCACCGCCACCCTGGCCCCACGCGCCCGCAGCGACCACGGGCTGACCCTGACCAGCCGCACCGACGACGGCCAGGCCGGCCACTACCTCACGTACGTCGACCCCACCGCCGACGAGCTGATCTCCGTGGCCGTCCACGGCCTCCAGGAGCAGCTGGACGTCTTCGTCCAGGGGGGCACGTTGCGCGCCGAGCATGCCTTCTGGGTCTTCGGCTACCCGTTCCTGACCCTGCACTACACGATCACGCGCAAGGGCTGCGACGACGGCCGCCCGGAACCCGCGCGAGACGGGAGCAACTCGTGACGCCACCGCCGTCGGAGCAACCCGCCACGGACCGGGCTGCGGCCCTCAGGGCGCTGCACGCCGGTCCCGGGTTCGTGCTGCCCAACGCCTGGGACGCAGGATCCGCCCGAGTGCTCGAACGCCTCGGCTTCCCGGCGATCGCGACCACAAGCGCCGGCATCGCGTGGTCCTGCGCGGTCCCGGACGGCGGGGTGATCGACCGGGACCGGATGCTCGAGCAGGTCGGTCGGATCGTGGCGGCGGTCGACGTGCCGGTCACCGCGGACCTCGAGGCCGGGTACGGCGACTCACCGGACGAGGTGGCCCGCACCGTCGCCATGGCCGTGCGGGCCGGCGCCGTCGGGGGCAACCTCGAGGACGTGTGGGAGGGCCGCCTGCTCGACGTCGACGCGGCCACCGCGCGCATCGGTGCCGCCCGGGCCGCGGCCCCGTCCGCGAGCTTCGTGCTCAACGCGCGCACGGACACCTACTTCGTCGGCACGACAGGCGATCCCTTCGCCGAGACGGTGGAGCGCGCCGCCCACTACCTGGATGCCGGGGCGGACTGCATCTTCGTGCCCGGGGTGGTCGAGGAGGACACGATCCGCCAGCTGGCCGCCGCGATCCCTGGACCGCTCAATGTGGTCGCAGGCCTGTCCAACACCATCGATGCGCCCACGCTGTTCTCACTCGGCGTCACGCGGGTGAGCCTCGGCGGCAGCCTCGCGCGGGCGGCATACAGCCTCCTGGAGCGCGCAGGCGAGGAGCTGCTCACCGCCGGGACGCTCGGCTTCCTCGACGGTGCGCTCCCCTACGCCCAGATGCAGCGGCGGTTCCGGTGACTCCTGCCGAGACGAGCGCTCGTCGGGCGACCGGCGTGGCCGGTGGCCCCGTCGAGCGAGCCCGGCGCCTCAGGGCACCGGCAGCGCCAGCAGGTCCGCTGCCAGCCCGACCGCCCGGGCGTCCTCGACCTCGGGGGTGAACCCGAGCCGGACGACGACCATGCCGGCGGACGGCACCACGATGATCCACTGGCCGTCGTGGCCCTTGGCGAAGTAGGCGTCGGCAGGCAGGCTCGGCTGGGCCAGCGACCCGTCGACCCGGCGGTTGGCCCACCAGCCGCTGGCGTACCCGGGATCCTCACCCGGGACGTCCACGGCGGAGGTGGACCTGCGCATCCAGCCGGCCGGAAGCAGCCGCTGGCCGTTCCACAACCCGTCCTGCAGGGCCAGCTGCCCCAGCGCGGCCCAGTCCCGCGGCGTGGCCCACAGGTACGAGCTGCACACCGGCGTGCCCACGGCGTCCACCTCGAGGACCGCTGAGGCCATGCCCAGCGGGGCGAACAGCTCGCGCCGCGGCAGGTCGGCGCCGACCCCAGCGCGATCGGCCAGGACCGAGCACAGCAGCGTCGTGCTTCCGCTGGAGTACTGCTGGTAGGTGCCCGCGGCGTGAGCAGCCGGCTGGCGGGCGACGAACCCGGCCATGTCCGGCTCCCGGTAGAGCATCTGCGTGATCGGCGTCCCCAGGTCGTAGGTCTCGTCCCACGCCAGGCCGCTGGTCATCCGACCGAGCTGGTCGATCGTGATGCCGGCTCGCTCGTCGACCCACTCCGGGCGGAGTCGGTCGTCCGGGACCGCCACGGTCCCGGCGAGCACCAGCCGCCCGAGCAGCAGGTTCGCCGCGCTCTTGGACATCGACCATCCCAGCTGCGGGGTCTGGGCGTCGAAGCCGTCGGCGTACCGCTCCGCGACGAGGTGGCCGTTGCGGACCACCACGACGGCGCGCGTGCCCAGGGCCGCACGCTCGCCGGGTGCCAGGTCGTCACCGAAGGCAGTGGCGACGGCGGCCTCGACGGCGGCGTCGGGCACCGGCGCGGCTGCGGAGGCCAGCGGGTTGTTCGCGGCGCTGACCTCGGTGGGCGTGCCGAGCGCCGGCCGCTCATCGGCCAACGTGCACCCGAACCCGGGCGTGTACCAGGCGCGCTGCCGGGCGAGCACCCCGAGCAGGGAGGCCTCCACCCCACCGTCGCCGAGGTCCCGGGTGCGCAGCAGCGGCACGATCGGGTTGGCCGGCAGGTCGGCAGCGGGGTCGTCGCGACCCGCGACGTTCCGCACGGCACAGGCGTTGTGCGCGGCATAGCCGGTCCCGGTCAGCAGCATGGGCCGCTCGTACCAGTAGGCCGCCACCACGGCCACGACCAGGACGACCACCACCCCGAGCAGGACGCGCCGGATCATGGTCACGACGGTAACCCCGCGTGCGGCGCGTGGCGCGCGGCAGCGCTGCGGGCCGGCGCAGCGCGAGGCCGCGGACCCCGGTCCTCACACCCCGAGGGCCGCCTTCAGCGCCGCGGACGCAACGGTCGTGCCGATCGCCGTGGCCACCCCGAGGGCCCAGGAACCGGCCTTCGCCAGGTGCTGGGCCACGCGGGGTCCGTCGCCCTCCTGGGCGGCGACCTGGGCGGCCGCGACCTCTGCGGTGGCCATGTCGTGCTGGGGCGCGGCGGACTGGCTGCGCATCTCCCGCCGCAGCGCCTCCAGCTCGCCCGAGAGCGTGGCCAGATCGATGCCCGCCAGCTCGTTCCACGTCTGGTTGATGCTCACGTGATCGGCCCTCGCGTGCGGGCCGACGGCCGCGGCCCCCGTGACCTGGTAGGAGTCGCCCATGTGAACCTCCTGGATCATCGTCGTCACCTGCGCCCGGTCGTCGCCGTTCATGAGCTCGAGCAGCCCCGCCCCCTGCGACAGGCCGAGGATCTGGTTGCGCAGCCCGCCCAACTGCCGCAGCGCAGTCCGGACGTCCTCAGCCCGGGCTCCCGCGGCGACGCGGACCGCGGGCAGGTCGCTGACCGTGACTGCCTCGAGCATCCGGTCGATGTCCTCGATGACCGACTGGACCATGGAGATGATCCGGCCCTCGTACTCATCGAGGAGGTAGTAGACCTGCTCCCACGCCTGTCGGTCCTCGATTCCGGCGACGATCGGGCGGATCGTCGCGCTGTAGTCCTCGGACAGGTGGTGCAGGCGGCTGCAGATCTCCTCGGCGTCCCGGTAGCGGCTGCGTGACAGCAGCAGCGCGACGTCCCGGCGGACCTCGACCAGCCGCCCACTGACCAGGTCACCCGGCTGGAGCAGGCGCACGTCGACCAGGACGGCATACACGTCCTCGAACGCCTGGTCGACCACCTGCACGACCTTGTTGATGAAGCGCAGGACCGTGCGCACGTCCGCGTCGCCGATCTGGTCGCCCCGGACGACGGCGGCGGTCATCCGGTGCAGCTGATCGCTGAGCAGCCTCACCTGCAGGGCATCACCGTGTGGCATCCGCGCCTCCTCCGCTGTCGAGCAGAGCCACGACGCGAGCCGGAGATACCTGACGGTGCCCTGCCCCACGAGCACCAGCAGCGCGGGGGGAGCGGCAGCGCGGCCCGACGGCCGTCACCTCAGCCGGGGCCAGCGCCGTCAGGCGCTCGAGCCCCCGGCGGGGGCGTTGTACTCGGGCTGGGCCTCGAGGATGTCGACCAGGCGGTCGGTCCTGGCATCGGTCCAGCCCTCCGGCTGGGCGACCTGCCACATCGTGACCAGGGGGAACCACCCCATCTCGCGGGAGATGTCCGGACCGCGCTGCCCGGGCTTGAGCCAGTCCGGCTCACGGAGGGCCAGGTCCGGGGAGAAGAACACGACGGGGTCGGAGTTGTGCTGCAGGTACACCAGCCCAGCGACAGCCCGTAGGGGTACAGCTTCGGGCGCGACCGCTCCGGCAGCGTCGCCCAGTACCCGTGCACGGTGTCGAAGACCGCCCGCGACGTCTCCCGCACGGCCTGCTTGTCCGCCAGCAGCGACAACCAGCTGGGCAGGTACGAGTACTGCACCCCGGCGATCGCGGTGTCGCCGTTGAACGCGTACTCGACCGGATCCACCCCGCGGGGGTCGAGGAACCCGGTGCCCGTCGTGGTCGCCACGACGAGGACCTCCCGGTCGAAGGCGCCGGACCGCTTGAGCTCCGCGAGGAGCAGGTCCGCGCGCTGCTGCAGGGTCTCGGCCGACTTCAGCCCGACGTAGGCCCGGATCGGCTCCCGGGCGCCTCCACCGGAGAAGGTGTTGATCTGCGCGGCCCGGGGACCCCACCCGGTGAAGATCCGGCCCTGCCGGCCCGCGACCGTGCCGAACGGCACCCGCAGGGACCGGGAGACGATGAGCACCAACGACCGCGACCGCGGTGGGCATCTCCGAGACTGCGACCGCGGCCCTGCTGGTCCTCCTCGGTGTACCGACCTCCGTCGCTGCCGCCGCCGTTCTGGTGCTGCTCCTCTTCACCTACCTGATCGAGATCCCCGCGGGGCTGGCGGGGTGGGCCTGGGTGTGGGTCATGCGGCCCCGGTGGGCCCGATCAGGAGCCCGGCGGGCGGGGCCAGCGGTGTGCCAGTCCTGAGGCAGCGCTGGCCGACGTCACGCGCCTGGGGGCTGCTCGCCCGCCCTCGGGGACCGACGGCGGCCACGCACGTGCCAGTCGTGCGGCCGCACCCCCAGTTCGGGGGTCTTGTGCGCCGTCGACGCCGGGGTGAGCATGGGGTGGGCTGCCGGTCGCGGTCACGACCCCGCCCCCAGGAGGGCGCATGGCACTTCTGACGTCACTGCTGTCGCAGCACTCCGGATCGTCGCCGGACGCGGCCGGACACCCCGCGATCAGGTCGTTGCGGCTGGCACCCGGGCAGGTCAACCCGCGGGAGGCCGACGAGCCGCTCGGGCTGCTGCTCATCGAGGACCGGCTGCTTGCCCCGATGGCCACCGCGGTGGACCTGGTTCCCAAGCTCGCGCGGCTCGCCGAGGACATGACCGCCGAGGGCATCCCGACAGTCCGGGTGATCGTGGGCCTGT
>JBDHZV010000028.1:0-28515 GCA_039812125.1 Candidatus Nanopelagicales bacterium | reverse complement strand
GTGATGAAGTTCGAGTCCCCACGCCACCGCGGCACGATGTGCTGGTGCAGGTGCCCGGAGATCCCCGCGCCTGCAGCCGGACCCTGGTTGAGCCCGATGTTGAACCCGTGCGGGGCGCTGGCCTCCCGCAGGGCGCGCATCATCCGGGCCTGGAACCAGCTCAGCTCGGCGGTCTCCCCCGCCGTGAGCTCCGTGAAGTCCGCGACGTGGCGGTACGGGCAGACCAGCACATGGCCCGGGTTGTACGGGAACAGGTTCATGATCACGTAGGTGTGCTCGGCGCGGGCAACGACCAACGAGTCGTCGGCCCGGCAGAACGGGCACTGCGGCCCCTCGTCGGTGTCGACGGGTCGGCTCTCACCGCGGATGTAGGGCATCCGGTGCGGCACCCACAGCCGATCCCACTCCTCGTGCCCCATGGGCGAAGCATCCCACACCCGGGTCGCCGCGGGCCCGTACCAGCGCGCGGGGCACGGGTCCTTGGACCCTGACTGCCCACGGCATGGACGTTCTACGGTGGCTGTGCACGATGCCCAGCACGCCGAGGGTCGACGCTGGCTCCATCGGGGATGGGAACCACACATGCACCGGAGAGGATCACACCTTCTCACCACGCTGGTAGCGCTCCTGGCCGCCCTCGGGCTGGCCCTGGTCGCCGCACCAGCCGCCAACGCCACCTGCACGTCCGCCATCGAGGGCCAGGTGCTGGCCTGGATGGACCCGATCGGGTCCGCGCGGGTGACGGTCTACAACGCGACCACCGGCGCCGCCATCAAGGGCGTCACGACGGACGGCGAGGGCTACTACCGCATCGGCGGGCTGCCGGCCGTGAAGGTCAAGGTCCGCGCCTCCAAGGCCGGGTACCTCGACTCGTGGGCCAGCGGGGCCTCGAGCCGGGCCACGGCCACCGTCTACCAGCTGCAACCCGGCCAGACCCTGCGCCAGACCTGGGACGAGAAGATGGTCCTCTACCTGGACCTGACCCCCGAGGCTGCGATCTCCGGGTCCATCATGGGGTTCAGCTACCACCCGGTCTCAGGCTGGGACGACCCCGTCGCCGGGGTGACCGTCACGGCGTTCGACGCGGTGACGGGAGCAGCCGTCGGCTCGACCACGACTGACTACACCGGCGACTTCCGCATCGGCAAGCTGCGGCAGGGCAAGGTCAAGGTGCGCGCGTCCAAGCCCGGTTGGATCACCAGCTGGGCGCATGACAAGTGGACGAAGGCCTCGGCCGAGACGTTCTTCGTCGAGCCCTACTCGACCACGGACATCAGCACGCTGGCCATCTACGCCCCGGCCGGGATCTCCGGCTCGGTGATGGTCGATGACGAGCCCATCGCCCACGACGTGACCGTCGCCCTGGTCGATGCCACGACGGGCGCGACGATCCGAAGCATCGTGGACGACGACGGGTACTTCCAGTTCACCGGGCTGCCCCCGCTGCACGTCCAGGTCAAGGCGACCGGCCCGTTCTACACGACGGGCTGGGCGAACTGGGCAACCAGCCGCGGGTCCGCCACGACCTTCGACCTCGTGCCCGGGGTCGTGCTGGGATCCTCCGGCTCGGAGGGCGCGTACATCAACGTCGTCAGCACCGGCACCATCTCCGGCCAGGTACTGGGCAACTTCGACCCGCTGGGTGGTGCCACGGTCACCGTGTTCGACGCCCAGACCGGGGCCGCGGTGAAGTCCACGCGGGCCGACGGTGACGGCTACTACCGGATCGACAAGATCCCGGTCGGGTTCGCGGGCCGGGACATCAAGGTGCGCGCGACGAAGCCCGGCTGGCTGCCGTCGTGGGCCAACGGCAAGACCTCGAGGGCGACGGCAACGGTCCTGCACCTGTACTCGGGACAGCACCTGAAGCAGTCCTGGGACCCGATGGTGCTCTACCTGGACCTGCGTCCTATCACGACCTCGTAGGGCGAGCGCACGCGTGCTGCCCGGTGAACCGGAGCAGCACGCGTGCCGTCGCCCCGTCCACCCCGGCCACCCGCTTCGTCCGCCTACTACACTGGATCTATCGGATTCACAGGGAATTCGGACCGATCCTGCCGCGGACATGCACGACCGCCTAGGATGCGCAGGCGGGCAGGGCGGTACCGCAGACCGCTCCCGCGGTCCGGGCCGGGAGGAGCACGCCGTGGGGATCGATTTCGCGCAGTCCCACCGATCCCGGTTGGGCATCGAGTGGGAGCTGGCCTGCGTCGATCGCGCGACCGGCGAGCTGGCACCCGCAGCCCCGGAGCTGCTGGGCATGCTCGGCGACTTCGACGGGTTCCCGCTGGTCACCCGGGAGCTGCTCACCAACACCGTCGAGCTGGTCAGCGCCCCTCGCGCTCTGGTGCGCGACGCGGTCGGCGACCTGGTCGCCCTGCTCGACCGGGTGCGGCCCGTGGCCGACCGGCTGGGCGTCGACCTGCTCTGCTCCGGGACCCATCCGTTCAGCCGGGCGCTGGACCAGCGCGTGACCCCGGACAACCCCCGGTACGACACCCTGCTGGACCGCACCCAGTGGTGGGGCCAGCAGATGCTGATCTGGGGCGTGCATGTGCACATCGCGGTGGAGGACCGCCGCAAGGTGATGGCGATCGTCGACGGGCTGCTCACCTACCTGCCCCACCTGCTCGTGCTCAGCGCATCCAGCCCGTTCTGGATGGGCGAGCAGACCGGCTACGCCTCCAACCGCTCGATGCTGTTCCAGCAGCTGCCGACCGCTGGCCTGCCCCCGCAGTTCGCCACCTGGCAGGAGTACGAGGCGATGGTCGGCGACCTGCTGCACGTGGGCGTCATCGACGACTACAGCGAGCTGCGCTGGGACATCCGACCCTCGCCGCGCTGGGGGACGATCGAGGTGCGGGCCTTCGACGGCATCCCGACCGTGCGCGAGCTCGCCGCCGTGGCAGCCCTCACACAGTGCCTGGTCGAGCACCTGTCCCGGGAGCTGGACGCAGGTCGTGGCGTGCCCCACATGCAGCCATGGTTCGTCCGGGAGAACAAGTGGCGCGCCGCCCGGTACGGGATGGAGGCCATCATCATCCAGAACGCCGCCGGCGACGAGCGCCTCGTGACCGAGGACCTCGACGACCTGGTGGACCGGCTGGCACCGGTGGCCGTCGACCTCGGCTGCTCCGCCGAGCTCGACGCGGTGCGGGCCATCCCGGCCACCGGTGCCAGCTACCAGCGGCAGCTGGCCGTGGCGGGGCGCACCGGGTCACTGCGCGCCGTGGTGGAGACGCTCGTGGCCGACCTGCACCAGGCTGCCCCGCTCCCGCCGCGCTGATCGGGCGGGCCCGGGGGCCTACACCTGCCGGTGCGCAGCGATCGCGGAGACCACCTCGGCCACGGCCTCGTCGATGGGCACGCCGTTGCGCTGCTCGCCGGAGCGGTAGCGGAAGCTGACAGCGTCGGCCGCCATGTCGTCGTCGCCCACGATGAGCATGAACGGCACCTTGGCACGCTGGGCATTGCGGATCTTCTTCTGCATCCGGTCGTCGGAGGAGTCGACCTCGACCCGTACCCCCGCGGCGCGCAGCGCGACAGCCACCCGGTCGAGGTACTCCACGTGCCGCTCGCTGATCGGGATCCCGACCACCTGGACCGGCGCGAGCCAGGGGGGGAACGCCCCGGCGTAGTGCTCGGTGAGCACGCCGATGAACCGCTCGACGGACCCGAACAGCGCACGGTGGATCATGACCGGGCGCTGCCGCGACCCGTCGGCCGCCTGGTACTCCAGCTCGAACAGCTCGGGCAGGTTGAAGTCCAGCTGGATCGTCGACATCTGCCAGGTCCGCCCGATGGCGTCGCGGGCCTGCACCGAGATCTTCGGCCCGTAGAACGCGGCACCGCCCGGGTCGGGGACCAGGGAGAGCCCCGACGCCTCGGCGACCTCGGCCAGCGTGGCCGTGGCCTCCTCCCAGAGCGCATCGTCACCGACGGACTTGTCCGGGTTCTTCGTCGACAGCTCCAGGTAGAAGTCATCCAGGCCGTAGTCGTGCAGCAGGTCGAGCACGAACTGCAGCAGGGACGCGAGCTCGTCACGCATCTGGTCCTTGGTGCAGTAGATGTGCGCGTCGTCCTGGGTCATCCCGCGCACCCGGGTCAGGCCGTGCACCACGCCGGACTTCTCGTAGCGGTACACCGACCCGAACTCGAACAGCCGCAGCGGCAGCTCGCGGTAGGACCGCCCGCGCGACCGGAAGATCAGGTTGTGGAAGGGACAGTTCATCGGCTTGAGGTAGTAGTCCGCCCCGGCCCGGCGCACCGTGCCCTCGGCGTCGCGCTCCTCGTCGATGTGCATGGGGGGGTACATGCCGTCGGCGTACCAGTCCAGGTGCCCGGAGACCTGGAAGAGGTGGCCCTTGGTGATGTGCGGGGTGTAGACGAACTCATACCCGGCGGCCTCGTGCTGGCGCCGGGAGTAGTCCTCCATGGTGCGCCGCAGGATCCCGCCCTTCGGGTGGAAGACCGCCAGGCCGGAGCCGATCTCGTCGGGGAAGCTGAACAGGTCCAGCTCGGAGCCGAGCCGGCGGTGGTCACGCTTGGCTGCCTCCTCCAGGAACGACAGGTACGCGCGCAGGCCGTCCCGGTCGGGCCAGGCCGTGCCGTACACCCGCTGCAGCTGCTCGTTGGCCTGGTTGCCCAGCCAGTACGCCGCCGAGGACCGCATCACCTTGAACGCGTTGGGTGCGATGAGCCGGGTCGAGGGCACGTGCGGCCCCCGGCACAGGTCGGTCCACACCACGTCACCGCTGCGAGGGTCGACGTTGTCGTACATCGTGAGCTCGGCCCCGCCCACCTCCATGACCTCGGCCCCGCCGGCGCTGCCGATCAGCCGGCACTTGTACGGCTCGTCAGCGAGCTCGGCCAGGGCCTCGCCCTCGCTCACCTGCCGGCGCACGAACCGCTGCCCGGACTTCACGATCTCGACCATCCGCTTCTCCAGGCGGGCCAGGTCGTCCGGGGTGAAGGGCTCGGCGACGTCGAACTCGTAGTAGAACCCGTTCTCGATCGGCGGGCCGATGCCCAGCCGCGCCTCCGGGAACACGTCCTGGACGGCCTGGGCCAGCACGTGCGCGGTCGAGTGGCGCAGCACCCGAAGGCCGTCGGGGTCGGTGAGCAGCACCGGCTCGACCGTGGCACCGGCACGCGCCGGCTGGTCGAGGTCGACCAGCTCGCCATCGACACGGGCGACCGCGACGCCACGCAGCCCCGGGATGTCGGCGGCGAGCACGTCACCCCACGTGGTGGTCCCCTCCAGGTCCCGCTGCACGGGGTCTCCCCCGACGATGACGGTGACCTGCGGGCTTCCCATGGCACTCCCTCGATCCAGTGGCTGTCGATCCCCTGCGTCCGGCCGGGATGCAGCCGGACGGCCACGCGCCGGGTCCGCACCCGGCCGGTGGCCGGCCCAAGCCTACCGGCGCCCCGGCCGAGCGCTGCCCGCCGCACGCTCAAGTGCCGGGTCGCCCGGGCCGATGGCTCAGGGGAAGCCGGCAGACGGGCCCGGCGCCCCTGGGTCGAGGGGGCGTCGGGCCCGTCGCGACGTGGCCATGGTCCCGCACATCCACGGCGAGCACCCGACGGCCCGGTGCTAGGCTCGAGAAGTCCCATCCAGTGGGCGGTCGGCGAGCACGACCCACCGGCCGACCGGCGTGCCGGGAGCAGGCGAGACACGGTGTCGACAGTGCTGATGACCGGGTTCCCCGGGTTCCTGGGGTCCGCCCTGCTGCCCCGCATCCTCGACCGGCGCCCGGGCAGCACGGCGCTGTGCGTCGTCCAGCAGCACCACCTGGCCACTGCGGCGAGCCGCCTGGCCGACCTCGACGCGCAGGTGCCCGGGACGGCCGCGCGGGTCACCCTGGCCGCCGGCGACATCACCGTCAGCGGGTTGGGCCTGGGCCCAGCCGACCTCGAGGACGCCCTGTCGTGCACCGAGGTGTTCCACCTCGCCGCCGTCTACGACCTGGCCGTCCCCGAGCGGGTCGCCCGGGCGGTCAACGTCGAGGGCACCGACCGGGTCCTGGACCTGTGCCGGCGTGCGGTCGACCTCGCCCGACTGCACCACGTGAGCACCTGCTACGTCAGCGGCGACCATCCCGGCCGGTTCGGGGAGGACGACCTCGACCTCGGCCAGGGCTTCCTCAACCACTACGAGGCGACCAAGTTCGAGTCCGAGGTGCTGGTCGCTGCTGCCCGGGCCGACGGGCTGCCGGTGACCGTGTACCGCCCCGGGATGGTCGTGGGCGACTCCAGGACGGGACAGACCCAGAAGTTCGACGGTCCCTACCTTGCGGCGGAGTTCATCCGCCGCCAGCGCGGCATCGCCGTCCTGCCCCAGGTCGGCCCCCCCGACGAGGTGCTGGCCAGCCTGGTGCCGCGGGACTACGTCGTCGAGGCCATCGACGTGCTGTCCGCCCTGCCCTCGACCGTCGGTCGCACGTACGCCCTGACCGACCCGGAACCGCCCACGGCCCGGCAGTACGCCGAGATCGTGGCCCGCCACTACGGCCGACGGGTCGTCTGGGTGCCCGCCCCCCTGGGCCTGGCCCGGACAGTCGTCGGCCTGGTCCCCGGCCTCGAGCGGCTGCTCGGACTGCCCGCGGAGGTCCTGGACTACTTCGCCACCCGCACCCGCTACGACACCTCCCACGCGGTGCGTGACCTCGCGGGGACCGGGGTGGCCTGCCCTCGGTTCGAGGACTACGCCGCCACGATGCTGGACTTCATGGCCGCCCACCCGGAGATCAGCTCCGCTGCCATGGTGTGAGGCCACCGCACGCCCCCGACTCCCCAGGAGGCTCCATGACCGAGGACCAGCCCGCGCTCATCATCAACGTCAGCCTGCTTCCGGCCGATCGCGACTACGACGAGGTCGTCACGTTCCTCGGCCGGCCCTACCGCATCCGACGCCTCGGCACGGATGGCGATGTCACGGCCGCGCGATACCTGGTGCAGCGCTGGGACGGCGAGGCCGCGGCGATCGCCGTGACCGGCATCCGGGATGCCCGCACCATGGGCCTCTACGACGGCGAGCTGGCGGCCGTGGAGCGGATCATGGCCGCAGCAGCCACGTCGCCCGTGACCGACGGCCACGCCCTGCGCGACGTGCTGCAGGAGTGGGCGATCCGTCGGGTCCACGCGCAGATGCCCGGCTACTTCGCCAACGCCCGGGTCGCCGTCCTGGGCGGGCCCAACCACACCCGGTCGGTGCGCGCCCTGCGCGAGCACACCGCCAACGTCGAGTACAGCGACCCGCTGCTGCGCCTGGACCTGCCCTCACGTCTGCACGCGAACGCGGTCCTCGGGCTGGCGGCTGACCTCGCCGCCGTGCCCCTGCGCCGGGTACCCACCCCGCTGCTGGCCCCGGCGCAGGGCCCCGTGCGCACCCTGCGCCGGGTGCTGACCCGACCTGCCGCGCCGGACTGCCACGTCGTGGTCGGGACCTACGACGAGCTCGTCTCGTTCGGTCCCGAGGACCTCACCGGCAAGACCGTCATCTCCTCGGCCATCTCCGAGGACCGGCTGGCGCACCTGGCCAGCCGCGGCGTCGACATGGTGCTCGACTACACGCCGCAGCCGTTCGGGGTGACGGTGCCCGCGGCCGTGCTGGAGGCCCTGATGCTGGCAGCGACCGGCACCGCCCCCGACGGCCTGACAAACGACGACCTGCTCGACATGATCCTGGCAGCCGAGCTCGAGCCGCGGATCCTGCAGCCCAACGGACCGCGCCGGCGCAGCCGGTTCGCCTTCGTGATCCACCCGCTGTCCCAGAAGCACTTCTCCAGCGTCGAGCCGTTGGCCAGCATCGCCCGGGTGTCCCCGCCGCGGGTCATGGACGCGGTGGAGAAGGCGGTGGCCTACCTGCCGCCCATGACCTACAGCCGAGTGACCGGGATCACCTCGCCGACCGGGGCCGAGGCGGAGGGCTGGCTGATCACGGTCGGCGGAACCCCGCGCGAGCTGATGGCGCACAGCCCGGAGTTCACCTACTCCCGCCTGCTGGATGCCGCCGAGACCGCCCGCCGGCTGGGAGCCCAGGTCATGGGCCTGGGTGCCTTCACGAAGGTCGTCGGCGATGCCGGCGTGACCGTCGCCAAGCAGGCACCGCTGCCGGTCACAACCGGCAACAGCTACAGCGCATCGGGTGCCCTCTGGGCCGCCCACGAGGCGGTCCGCCGGCTGGGCATCGCCGAGATCGACGACCGCGGACGCATCCGCGGCACCGCGATGGTGGTCGGTGCCACCGGAGCCATCGGCTCGGTCTGCGCCCGCCTCCTGGCGATGTCCTGCGACGAGCTGTGGCTGGTCTCCCCGGAGACCGCCAAGCTGCTCGCACTGAAGGACGACATCGAGCGGCAGTCGCCCCGCGCGGCCATCCGGATCGCCGGGACCCCCGCGGACCACCTGGGCGCGATGGACGTGATCGTCACGGCGACGTCGGGGGCCGGCAAGCGGGTCCTGGACATCATGGCCGTGAAGCCGGGCTGCGTGATCACCGATGTCGCGCGGCCGCTGGACCTCTCGGCCGAGGACGTGGCCCGACGCCCCGACGTGCTGGTCATCGAGTCCGGTGAGATCCGGCTGCCCGGCGACGTGCGCATGAAGGGCGTGGGACTGCCGGACGGCGTCGCGTACGCCTGCATGGCCGAGACCATCGTGCTCGCGCTGGAGGGCCGCTACGAGAGCTTCACCGTGGGCCGCAACATCGAGTGGGAGAAGGTCAAGGAGATCTACCAGCTGGGCCTGAAGCACGGCATGAGCCTGGCGACCATCTCCGGGGTCAACGGGGTGTACACCGACGCCGACATCGCCCGGGTGCGCACGCTCGCGCTGGCCGCCCGCGCCGCCGCCGGGCGCTGATTGGGCCCCCGGGAGTCCCGTGTGGAGTTCCGTCCCGACGCGGATGCGAGCAGTGTGGGTCCTGCAGGCATTCCCCGGGAGGTGGGACCGATGAGAGCAGAGGTGGGCGATCGGATCGTCCTGGCCGCCGAGCACGTGGACGGCCCGACTCGAGACGGCCGGGTGGTCGAGGTGAGGGGGGCTGACGGCGGCCCGCCGTACCTGGTGGAGTGGACCGACGGGCACACCGGCCTGCTGTTCCCGGGGCCCGGCTCCGTGCTGCGGGTAGGGGCGTCGGTCCCGCATGCCCGCCCCGGTGCGCCGGCGCCGGTCGCGGCACCCGCGCCGAATGCCGACGCAGCCGGTGAGCCAGCAGTCCCGCAGCCATCGGAACCCACGCACGAATGGACCATCCGGGTCTCGGTCCACCCCGGCGACGACTCCATCGCCCACGCGGTGCTGGTCGTGCAGGGCATGCCCGCCCTCGAGGCGACGGGTGCCAGCCACCGCAGCCCGGCCGACCCTGCGGACCCGAGGATCGGCGAGGAGGTCGCAGTGGCCCGCGCCCTGCGGCATCTCGCCGACGAGGTGCTGCAGCGCGCCACCGCACAGGTGACCACCTCGACGGGCGAGGCACGAGTGCGGATCGCGCCCTTCTGAGCAGACGTCGGTGCCACCGGCGGGCGGGATCGTCCACCGGTAGCAGCGGCCACGGGTGGCCCGGTCCCCCGCACCTGCGGCACTGCTCGGGCAGGGCCCGTCAGGCTGTCGCGCCCTGCTCCGGCGCCTCGGGGACCGGCGCGGCGACGTGATCGCGCGAGCGCGCCGCCTCGGTGATCCGGGACGCCAGGTCGCTCAGGGCGGAGGGAATGCTCATCGGGGCTCCTGTGCTGGAGGGGTTCGTGCAGGCCCGCTATTCCCCGTCGAGTCGTCCACTATGCCCGGGATCGGGAACTTTCTGCACGCGTCTGGCCCGACGGCCGGATGCCGGCTCGTCCGGACCCGCGGGAGCGGGCGAGGTCCGGACATGCAAGGACCCCCCCACCAGAGGTGGGAGGGTCCGGCGGTGGGCGATACGGGGATCGAACCTGTGACCTCTCGCGTGTGAAGCGAGCGCTCTAACCGCTGAGCTAATCGCCCGGAAGCGCTGCCTATGCTATCCAGACAGCACGCGGACCCCCAAATCGCCGCGCCCGGCCCGGGTGCGGCTCACCAGGGCCAGAGCCCGCCCAGCCAGGCCAGCAACCCCTGCAGCCACGACATGACCGGCTGCACCGTGGCCCCGTACGTCACCAGGTACCAGACCAGGACCGCCGCGACGACGACGCCGGCGATGGCGCCCAGGATCAGGTTGCGCCGCCGCCGCCGCGGGTCCAGCGCCGCCTCCTGGGCCCGGCGGGCGGCGTCCTTGACGGGGTTCAGCGCGCGCGTGGCCCAGGTGAACTCCGAGCCGAGGATCACCAGTCCCAGGATCACGGTGGCGAACCCCGGGCCTGGGATCACGAACATGATCAGGCCGGCCACCACGAAGGTGATCCCCAGGGTGAACACCATCATCCGCCAGGCCGTGTCCAGCGACCGGCGGCTGCGGATCCGCTCCCGCAGCGCCCGCAGCCTGGTCCGGACCCCGGGCGGCGCGCTCTCCTCGACGGCCCGGAACGCCGCGGCCGACGCCTCGCGGAAGTGCTCGCGCAGGGTGTCGTCATCGCCACGCAACCGCAGCCGGCTGGTCAGGTGGCCCTCGGGCTGGTCGGCCGGATCCTCGTCGCGCGGTGGGGGCGTATCACGCTGCTCGCCTGCCTCGTCCGGGTCTTGGGGGGGGCGTGACACGGGTCACACCCTAACCGCGGTTGGCCCCGGACGACGTGGGAATCAACCTCGCGTCCGAGAGTGACGGCCCCCAGGCCAAGAGAGGTGAGCGAGATGCAGGGCAACCTTCCCACCGCCGTGACAGCAGAGCTGTTCCTGCGCATGGCGGTTGACTCCGATCGCACCGTCGAGGTCCCGTGCTCCTTGGAGTACCGGGCCGAGGAGCCCTACGCCGTGCGGGCGACCTTCCGCACCGGCGCAGCAGACATCGAGTGGCTGTTCGCCCGCGACCTGCTCATCGAGGGTCTCGACCGGCCTGCCGGCGAGGGCGACGTGGTCATCTGGCCGGAGTTCTCCGGTTCCGTCCCGCTGGTCCTGATGGCGCTGAGCTCGCCGTCCGGGCAGGCGGTCCTCGAGGCCGACCGGCCCCTGGTCGAGGCGTTCCTGGAGCGGACCCTCGACATCGTCGCAGCCGGCGCCGAGAGCGAGGCCGTGGACGTCGACGGGTGGATCACCGCGATCCTCGGCGAGGGCGTCTCCGAGGTCTGACCTCAGGGGTTCGTCCCCTCTGCCGCACGCGCGGCGAACACCGCCTGCAGCCGGGCGGTGAGCGGTCCGGGGCCTGTCCCGGACCAGACCGGGTCCCCGTCGGGACCCACGATCGATACGACCGGGTGGATGTCCCGGGTGGACGAGGTCAGGAACACCTCCGCGACGCCGCCCAGGTCAGCCAGCGCCACCTGCGCCTGCGACACCGGCAGCCCCGCGTCCGCGCCCCACTCCAGGACCAGCTCGCGGGTGATCCCCGCCAGGCAGCCGCTGGTCAGCGGCGGGGTGAGCACCGCTCCCCCCCGCACCACGAACACGTTCGAGCCGGTCCCCTCACAGAGGTTGCCGGCGAGGTTGGCCAGCAGGGCCTCCCCCGCACCCAACCGGCGGGCGTGGGCCAGCATGAGCACGTTCTCCGCATAGGACGTCGTCTTGAGCCCGGCGATCGGGCTGCGCTCGTTGCGTGGCCAGGGCGAGACCGCCAGTCGCGCTGTCGGCGGCCACGGGGTGACCGGGGCCGCCGTGACCACCAGGGTCGCCGGGGCGCCCCCTCGATCCGAACCCAACGGGCCTGCTCCCGAGGTGCACGTGACTCGGATCCGACCCCCCGCACGCAGCTGCGGGTTGGCCGAGCAGACCGCGGCGACCGCCCGCGCGACCACGTCCGGGTCCGGGCCGGCCAGACCCAGCCCCGCGGCCGAGCGCTGCAGCCGGCCCAGGTGGCGGTCCAGGGCGAAGGCCTGGACCGTGCCGTCCCCCGCGACCGCGGTGCGCATCGTCTCGAACACCCCGTCGCCGACGGTGAACCCGTGATCGAGGACGGCCACGTGGGCCTGATCCGCCGCGACGAGCCCGTCGCCCACCCAGAACCTCACCCGAACTCCCCTCCGGCCACCCGCAGCAACCGCGCGGCCTTGAGCTGCGTCTCCCGCCATTCTGCCTGCGGGTCGCTGGACCACGTGATGCCCGCGCCGGTCCCGAATGCCAGCGTTCGATCCGCCCCGGTCCCCTCGCACCAGAACGTCCGGATCGCGACCGCGAGCTCGGCGCTGCCGGTGTCGGCGTCCACCCACCCGAACGCCCCGCAGTACGGCCCCCGTGGCCCCTGCTCCTGCTCGGCGATGATGCGCAGCGCCGCCAGCTTGGGTGCGCCGGTCACCGAGCCGGGCGGGAACGTGGCACCCAGCAGGTCCGCCCAGCCGGCACCCCGCTGCAGCTGACCTGCCACGGTGGAGACCAGGTGAACGAGTCCCGGATGTGCCTCGACGTGCAGCAGCGAGGGCACGGTGACCGAGCCCGTGCGACAGACCCGGCCCAGGTCGTTGCGCACCAGGTCGACGATCATCACGTTCTCCGCCTCGTCCTTGGGCAGCAGGTCGCGTGCCGTCACCCCGGTGCCCTTGATCGGGCTGGACTCCACGAGGTCGCCGCGGCGCCGCAGGTACAGCTCCGGGGATGCGCTGGCCACCTCGACGCCGTGCTCGGGCAGCCGCAGCAGCCCGGCGTACGGGGCCGGGTTGCCCCGCGCCAGCCGCAGGTGCAGCGCCGCCGGATCGCTGTGCGGGGCCAGCGGCGCTCGCAGCACCCGGCAGATGTTGGCCTGGTACACCTCCCCCCGGGCGATGTGCGCCCGGACGGCCTCGACGGCTCGGCAGTAGCCGTCCTCGTCCAGGGAGGACGTCCACTGCCCCGTAGCCGGACCCTGCCACGGCCCCACCAGCATCGGGGGCACGGGCCCGCGCTGCCAGCTCCGGAACCGGGCCAGGGTCAGCACGCCCTCGAAGGTCACCAGGACCGCCCAGCGACCACCGCGATCGAGCACCGACGGGGAATCGCAGATCTCCACGAGGTCCTGTCCCACCCATCCGCCGAGGACGGCCAGGGGCGTCCGCTGGGGGGGCATGCGCAGAACTCTAGGCAGCGCGGGGCCGCCAGGGGGTCCGGGGGTCCGTCACCTGCGTGGAGCGGGTGCACGGGCAGGCCCCGGTTCAGCTCCGGACGCCGGCCCAGCCGCGCCGTTTTGTCCGCCGCCGCGCCCATGGTCTATGGTTGGGGGGCGCTCGCGGAGCGGGCGCAACGCGGACGTAGCGCAGCTGGTAGCGCATCACCTTGCCAAGGTGAGGGTCGCGGGTTCGAATCCCGTCGTCCGCTCGCAAGGGGTCCTGCGAGGACTCGCGGTGGCGTGGCCGAGAGGCGAGGCAACGGCCTGCAAAGCCGTGTACACGGGTTCAAATCCCGTCGCCACCTCGCATGACAGCAGCAGAGGGCGATTGGCGCAGGGGCTAGCGCGCTTCCTTGACACGGAAGAGGTCACAGGTTCAAATCCTGTATCGCCCACCACATCCGGCAGAACCCCCCGGATTCGGGGGGTTCTGCCATGTTCGCGACGTTTCCCGGATATCGGGAGCGCGCGACGTCCCGGAGGGTTCGCCTACGGCCGGCTCGACCGTCCCTCCCCGTCCCGGTCGGGACGCCGAACGCCAGGCTCCCCGCCTGCCCCGGCCGACTCCCCCGCGCCGATCCGGTGAGGCCTGTGCTCAGCAGTCACCACGTTCCCGATCTGCCCGGCCGATGGCAGCTTTCGGCGGGTCCGGTCACTGGACCACGGCGTCGGGCGGCCCCGGGCCGCGGGTCGGGCCGTCGTGCGGGTCGCGGCGCTGCGCCCACATACCGGGACGCATTCCGGGCATCATTCCTGCGGCATTCTCCGATCATTTCCTGACGCAGGGCCGAAGAATGTCTCCGCTCCGCTGGATGCCGATGGCATGAATGATCCTCAGGGCGTCCGACGAGCACCTCGGCGCGGCACGGTCCGGCCGGCCGGGCGCGGGGACACGCCGTAAGTGCCCGGCCGGAGGGCTGCTCCGGCACGACTCCTGCCGGACCTTCCCGACAACTCGGGCACCACATGCGCACGCACCTCCGATAAGGCGGCACCGCGAGGAGGCTGCACATCGGGCCGGTCACCCATTTCCTGCGCGCTCAATACGCGCTGTGAATGACCGCACACATTGCGTCACGATTGTCCCGCAAATCGAGGACGCAATTGTCTTCCGATGTGGTCGATCGTGATCTACGGTTGCCTCAAGGGGGCTGGGACTGGCGCGGCATGAGGGGATGCCGTCGGTTCCGGCAGAAGGTGGAGCCGCACATGTTCACACGCTCGACGTCCCGCGTCGGATCGCTCATCGCGACCCTCACGCTGCTGCTGGCGATGGCCGGTCTCGCGCCTCCCGCGACCGCGGACACCTCGCCCCCGTCCGGCACCCCCGGCACCGTGACCGCCGACGTCCTGCCCACGGTCCAGGTCAACGGCGTGGTGTGGTCGCAGGCCATCGTCGGCAACAAGGTGTACGTCGCCGGGAGCTTCTCCACGGCCAGGCCCGCCGGCTCGGCCTCGGGCTCGAACACGGTCGCCCGGGCCAACCTGCTGGCCTACGACATCCGCACCGGCGCGCTGGACACCAGCTTCGCCCCCTCGCTCAACGCCCAGGCCCTCGCGGTGACCGCATCGCCGGACGGTTCCCGGGTGTATGTCGGGGGGTCGTTCACCTCCGTCAACGGATCGGCGCGCTACCGGATCGCCGCGTTCGACACCGCGACCGGAGCCCTGGTCCCGTCCTTCAGCCCGATCGTCGCCACCACGGTGCGCGCGATCGACGCCACCGACTCGACGGTGTACATCGGAGGCGACTTCACCAGCGTCGGAGGTCAGTCCCGGACCTACGCGGCCGCCGTGAACGCCTCGAACGGCGCCGTGCTGCCGTGGAACCCCGCGCCGAACGCCCCGGTGCTGGCGATGACCCTCAACCACAGCGGGTCGAAGTTCATCCTGGGCGGCCGGTTCACCACGGCCGGCGGACAGACCGGCATCCGCGGGCTCGCCGCCGTGAACCCGACCACCGGCACCGCCATGTCGTGGACCGCCTCCTCCGTCGTGCTGAACTCCGGGACCTCCGGTGCCGTCAACTCCCTGGCGGCTGACGCAGACGGCGTCTTCGGCTCGGGCTACGTGTACGGCACCAACGCCGGCAACCTCGAGGGCGCCTTCATGGCCGACAACGAGACCGGCGCGATCAAGCTGATCGAGGACTGCCACGGCGACACCTACTCGGTCTACCCGGTCGGCGACGTCTACTACGCGGCGGGCCACAAGCACTACTGCGGCAACATCGTCGACGGGTTCCTGCAGACCAACCCGTGGTCGTACTACCACTCCACCGCGTTCACCAAGGCGGCCGCGGGCACCGTGACGCGGGAGTACCTCGGCTACTTCAACTGGGAGGGCTACCCGGCGCCCCGCCTCCTGCACTGGATGCCCAACTGGACCGTCGGCAGCTACACCGGGCAGAGCCAGGCCACCTGGTCGGTGACCGGCAACGCGGACTACGTCGTCTACGGCGGCGAGTTCCCCTCGGTCAACGGGGTCGCCCAGCAGGGACTCGTGCGGTTCGCCCGCCCGGGGCTGGCGCCGCGCAGGAACGCGCCGAACGCCAACACCGGCCTGACTCCCAGCGCGCAGTCCTACCGGTCCGGACAGGTCCGGGTGGGGTGGCTGGCCACGTTCGACCGGGACAACACGGCGCTGACCTACAAGGTGTACCGCAACTTCACCAGCCTGGCCGACACGCCCATCTACGAGACGACGGTCAACTCCCGGTTCGACAAGCGCCCGAGGCTGTCGTTCGTCGACACCACCGCCAACCCGGGCGCCTCGTACAACTACCGGGTCTACGCGTTCGACCCGGACGGCAACAGCGTGTCGCGGGCCGCCACGACCGTGACGACCGCCAGCAGCTCGGTGACGCCGTACCGGGCCGCGGTGCTCGACGACGGTGCGAACGCGTACTACCGGCTCGGTGAGTCCTCGGGGACCACGGCGCTGGACACCGCCTCGTCCGACAACGCCGTGGCAGCGGCGGGAGTCACGTTCGGGCAGGCCGGCGCCCTTGCCGGCGACGGCAACAGCGCCGCTGCGTTCAACGGCACCACCACGGGATACGCGTCCGGCCAGGTCAGCCAGCCGGCTCCGAGCACGTTCTCGTTGGAGGCCTGGTTCCGCACGACGACCACCCGGGGTGGCAAGATCGTCGGCTACGCCGACAAGACCACCGACACGTCCAACGCCAACGACCGCACGATCTACATGGACAACGCCGGGCACGTCCTGTTCGGGGTGATGCCGTCCTCCCGGATCTCGATCGCCAGCCCCGCCACCTACCGCGACGGGCAGTGGCACCACGTCGTGGCCACCCTCGGCTCGGGCGGGATGCGGCTGTACGTGGACGGCGCCCAGGTCGCCTCACGCAGCACGGTGACCACGGGACGCACCTACACCGGCATGTGGCGCATCGGTGGCGACACCCTGGCCGGGTGGCCCAGCCGGCCCACCAGCGACTGGTTCGCCGGTTCGATCGACGAGGTCGCGGCCTACCCGACGGTCCTGACCGCCAGCCAGGTGGCCAACCATCGGGCGCTGGCCCTCGCCGGGGGCTCGTCCAACGCCTCGCCGACCGCGCGGTTCACCTCGACCGTCACCGGCCTGACCGCGGCCGTCGACGGGACCACGTCGTCGGACCCCGACGGCACGATCGCCGGCCACAGCTGGAGCTTCGGGGACGGGACGCCGGCAGCGTCCGGGGCCACGGCCACCCACACGTACGCCGCAGCCGGCACCTACACGGTGACGCTGACGGTGACCGACGATGACGGGGCCAGCGGTTCGGTCAGCCATGACGTCACCGTGACGGACGGCGCTCCTGCCGACGTGCTGGCAGAGGATGCCTTCGGCCGCAGCGTGGCCACCGGCTGGGGCTCGGCCGACACCGGCGGCACCTGGAGCACGTCGGGCACCGCCAGCGCGTTCTCCGTGAGTGGCGGCGCCGGGCTGATGCGGCTCACCAGCGGCGGTCAGACCCTGGGGGCCACCCTCGGGTCCGTGTCCAGCACCTCGACCGACCTCACCCTGACGGCTGCCTACGACAAGGCCCAGACCGGCGGCGGCACGTACCTGAGCGTCCTGGGTCGCAGGGTGTCCTCCAGCAGCAACTACCAGGCGAACATCCGGTTCGAGAGCTCGGGAGCGGTGACCGCGCGGCTGTCGGCGATCAGCGGGGGGACCGAGACGGTCCTGGTGCGGACCACCTCCTCGCTGCTGACCTACACCCCGGGCCAGCAGGTGCGCATCCGGCTGCAGGTCACCGGCACGTCGCCGACCACGGTTCGCCTCAAGGTGTGGGCGGACGGCGCGTCCGAGCCGGCGTCGTGGCAGCTCAGCGCGACCAGCAGCACGGCCGCGCTGCAGGCAGCCGGCTCCATCGGGCTGTCCCAGTACCTGTCGACGACCTCGACGAGCACCCCGCTGGTCCTGTCGGTCGACGACCTGGCCGCGGTGCCCGTCGGGTGATGCCGACGGGCACCGTCCCCGGCCGGGCACTGGACACCCGGCAGGGCTCCCGGTAGGACTGGGGGGTGGAGCAGACCGGGTCAGGGGACGGCGAGCCGAGGGACGGGCACCTGCGGGTCGGGCTCATCGCCCCGCCGTGGGTGCCTGTCCCGCCCGCCGGCTACGGGGGCACCGAGGGAGTTGTCGACAGCCTCGCGCGCGGACTCGCCCGCCGGGGCCACGACGTGGTGCTGTTCACGACCGGCGACGCGAGTTGTCCGGTGCCGCGGCGCTGGGTCTTCGATCGAGCCCCCGCCCAGATGAACGCCAGCATGTCCGAGTGCCGTCACGTGCAGGCGGCGTACGAGACGCTGACGAGCTGCGACCTGATCCACGACCACACGACGCTCGGGCCGATCTGGGCACGCGCGAGCGGCGTGCGGACGCCGCTCGTGGTCACGATGCACAACCCGTTCACCGTGGAGAGCCGGCCGGTCATGGGCTTCGTGGCCCGCCACGCCCACGTGGTGGCGATCTCACACGACCACCGGGCCACCGCCCCCGACGTCGACGTGGCCGCCGTGATCCACCACGGCCTGGACGCCGAGCAGTTCAGTGTGGGCGCCGGGTCCGGCGGGTACGCCCTGTTCCTGGGGCGGTTCGCGCCGGAGAAGGGGGTGCTCGACGCGATCCGGATCGCCCGCCTCGCCGGCGTCCCCCTGGTCCTGGCCGCCAAGATGCGCTCGCCGGAGGAGCGGGCCTACTTCACCGAGGTCGTGCAGCCCGAGCTCGACGACGGCGCCCGCTACGTGGGCGAGGTCGGGCCGCTGGAGCGCGACACGCTGCTGCGCGACGCCACCGCGCTGGTCAACCCCATCGCCTGGTCCGAGCCGTTCGGCCTGGTCATGATCGAGGCCATGGCCTGTGGGACCCCCGTCGTGGCCTACCCGAACGGCGCGGCCCCTGAGATCGTGCGCGACGGGGTGACCGGCTTCCTCGTCGCCGATCCCGAGGCCGGTGCGCACGCCCTGAGCCAGGTCGGGACCCTCGATCGCGGGGCCTGCCGGGCTGCGGTGTGCGGCTACTTCAGTGCCGACCGGATGGTGGACCAGTACGAGGACCTGTACCGGCGCGTCGTGGCGGCTGGCGATGCCGGCAGGACCGCCTAGGATCGGCTCCCATGCCGGAGATGTGGGCGTTCACCGGGACCCCGCCCGCCGCCCAGACCCAGCCCACGCTGGTGACCCTGGTCGAGGGGGCCACGTTCTGCATCAGCACGTCGACGGGCAACATGATCACGGGCGGCCCCATGGGCCTGTTCGTGCACGATGCCCGGGTGCTGTCGCGCTGGGAGCTGACCATCGACGACGGCGGGCTGGAGCCCCTCTCGGTCGACAGCGCCGAACCCCTCAGCGCCACGTTCGTCACCCGGGCGCGGCCCCGCCCGGGTCGCCCGGAGAGCACCATCCTCGTGACCCGGGAGCGGATCGTCGTCGACGGGATGCGCGAGACCCTGCGCCTGCGCAACCTGTCCCAGGAGGCCGCGGCGCTCACGCTGACCGTCACGGCCGACGCGGACTTCGCCGACCTGTTCGAGGTCAAGGAGGGACACCCCCGACCCCGTGGGCGCATCCGCAGTCTGGTCGACGCTGGCCGGCTGGTGGTCCGCCGCGACCGGGACGGCCGTTCCCGGGGCACCCGGATCAGCGCCACGACCCCCAGCGGCGAGGCCCCCCAGCTGGCGCCGGGCCGGCTGCGGTGGCAGGTCGTGCTCAGCCCGCGCGGCGAGTGGAGCACCGAGCTGCTCGTCGAGGCCCTCGTCGACGGGGTCCCCGTGGCCCAGATGTCCGACCGGGACGCCGACTCGCTGGCCGCCGCGGCCCGGCGGTACCGGGACTGGCGGGTCGGGGCACCCGTGATGTCCTCGACGAACGGGGGGCTCACCCGGACCCTGGCCCGCAGCCTCGAGGACCTCGGAGCGCTGCGGATCTCGGAGAGCACCCACCCGGAGCGCACCATGCTGGCTGCCGGCGCCCCCTGGTTCATGGCGGTCTTCGGCCGGGACTCCCTGCTCGCGTCCTGGATGGTGCTGCCGATCGACCTGCGTCCCGCACTGGGCACCCTGCAGACCCTGGCCGACCTCCAGGGCACCACGGTGGACCCGTTCACGGAGGAGCAGCCCGGGCGGATCCTGCACGAGCGGCGCCTGGGGCCCGTCTCATCGCTCCCGCTGGGCGGCGGGGGGGCCTACTACGGCAGCATCGACGCGACGCCGCTGTTCGTGATGCTGCTGGGCGAGTTGCGGCGCTGGGGCCAGGCCGCGGCGGATGTCGACGCCCTGCTGCCGGCCGCCGACCGCGCGCTGGAATGGATCACGACCTACGGCGACCGGGACGGCGACGGCTTCGTGGAGTACCAGCGCGCGACCGACAAGGGGTTGCGCAACCAGGGCTGGAAGGACTCGCCCGACTCGATCGTGCACGCCGACGGCCGGCTGGCCGAGCCCCCCATCGCCCTGGCGGAGGTCCAGGGGTACGTGTACGGCGCCTACCTGGCCCGCGCTCACTTCGCCGTGGAGGCCGGGGACTCCGCCCTGGCCCAGCGGTGGAGCACCCGGGCCGCCGACCTGAAGCGGGCCTTCAACGAGGCGTTCTGGCTGCCCGAGCGCGGGTACTACGCCATGGCCCTGGACCGGGACAAGCGCCCCGTCGACGCTCTGGCATCGAACATGGGTCACTGCCTGTGGACCGGCCTCATCGACGAGTCCCGCGCCGAGTCGGTCGTGCGACACCTGATGAGCCCCCAGCTGTCCTCCGGCTGGGGCATCCGCACGCTGGCCTCGTCCATGGCCGCGTACAACCCGATGAGCTACCACAACGGGTCGGTCTGGCCCCACGACAATGCGATCATCGCCGCGGGCATGGCCCGCTACGGGTTCGTCGACGAGGCCCAGGCGGTCAGCCGCGCCGTGCTGGAGGCCGCTGAGGTCTTCGGCGGGAGGCTGCCGGAGCTGTACTGCGGCTTCGACCGCGGCGAGTTCCCCCGGCCGGTGCCCTATCCCACCGCCTGCGCCCCCCAGGCCTGGGCTGCCGCGGCACCGTTCCTGCTGCTGCGCACGATGCTCCGGCTCGACCCCGCGATCCCGCTGGGGGAGGTGCGGATGGCGCCGTCGGTGCCGGCCGACTACCTGCCCCTGTCCCTGACCAACCTGTCCCTGGCCGGACGGCGGTGCGCCGTGCACGTGACCACGGAGGGGTTCAGCATCGAGGGGCTCTCCCGCGAGGTCGTCCTGGTCCCCGAACCGCGGCTGCCCGCGACCGCGATGGTGGGCTGAGGCTGTCGCAGCGGCGCCGCGCCGCGACGTCAGGCCTCCCCTGCCTCCCGCGGCGGCGCGCCCGCGGTGCCGGTCAGTGCGCGTTCCAGCGCGTCGAGGATGGGCACCTGCCCGGGCACGACCCGGGACCGGGCTCGGTCGAGGGGGAACCACGCGGCCCGATCGATCTCCGGGACCAGCACCCGCACGCCGGAGCGCGGCGGCCACTCCAGCAGGAACTCGTTGCTGCGCACGTAGGCGAGGTCGGGGCCGGCCCGGACGGCCAGCGCGACGACCCGCTTGCCGCTGGGCTGCAGGTGGGTCCCCAGGTCCAGTTCCGGCCCATCCGGGGCGGCCACCCCGATCTCCTCGGCGAACTCCCGTCGGGCAGCGACGGCGGCTGGCTCCACCAGTGGGTCGAACTCACCCTTGGGGATCGACCAGCCGCCCAGGTCCCGACGTGCCCAGTACGGCCCACCCATGTGGCCGAGGAACACGTGGATCACCCCATCGGCATCGACATGGAAGGCCACCAGGCCGGCGCTGACCCGGTGCGCCACGTCACCACCCGGGCCGGTGCTGGGCGTCCAAGGCGTCGGTCGCCTCCGGGTTGCCGCGCACCAGGCCCTTGGCAGCCTGCGTCAGCGGGCCGTCGTCGAGCACGCGCCCGGTGACCTTCCGCGCCCGTCCCAGCGCTGCGACGACGAGCTCGGCGCGGGCCTCGGGCACGACGGCCACCACCGCGGTGGCTCCCACCGGGACGGCATCGCCGAGCGAGGCGTCGAGCGCGGCGACCTCCCGCCTGCTGATGCGATGACCGACCGCGGCCCCGACCAGCGCCCCGGCCACCGCCGCCACCAGCGGGACCGACAGCACCACACCAGCCACCACGCCCGCCGCGGCGCCGGTGCCGGCGCCGAACGCGAGCGTCCCGCCGCCGCCCTGCTCGAGGACAGCGCCGTGCGGCCAGCGGTGCAGCAGCCCCGCACCGGCCACCGCCTCGTGCACGGGGCCGGCCTGGGACAGCACCCGGAGGTCCTCGACGGCATCGGCCGGTGCGTCGTAGACGCCGACCAGCAACTGGTACGGACCGGGCATCGGACCTCCTGACGGACCGGACAGCGGCTGGGCGCGGGCAACCGCGGCGAAGGCGACTCCGGTGAGGGGACCGCGCGACGGCGCAGCCGGGTCGCCCGGGCTCCGCCGTCGCGCACGTGCCAGGCCTGCCCCTGGCAGGCTACTGCGCCCCGGCGATCGTGGTCCCGGCGATCGCCGAGGGTGCGGACGTGGCGGTCACCTCGATCCGGCGTGGCTTGGCAGCCTCGGCGACGGGCAGGGTCAGCGCCAGGACGCCGTCGGTGTAGCTGGCCTCGATGCCCTCCACATCCACCCCGTTGCCCAGGGTCAGCTGACGCGCGAACGCCCCGGTCGGGCGCTCCTGGGCCAGCCACTCGATGTCCTCGGTCCGGGCCGTGCGCTGCGCCCGGATGGTGAGCACCCGGCCGTCGACGCCCACGTCGATCGACCCGGGGTCCACCCCCGGCAGGTCGCACAGCAGGACCCAGTGGTCCCCAGTGCGGTACAGGTCGATGGGCATGGCGCGCATCGCCTGCCCCATCTCCGTTGCCGTCGACATCATCCGCTCGGCCAGGCGGTCGAGGTCACGGAACGGGTCGAATCGGCTCATCGATCACACCTCCTGTGATGTCCGTTGCGTGGTGCCCCAGATCCGGGCGGCTCGCCCAGGACCGGGTGGCAGTCCCATTATCAGCACTCTCGGCCCGAGAGTGCCAGTGCTCGGCGGCCCATCCGCCCGCCCCGGCGACACCCACACCGGTGGTCACGGCACGGAACGCATCCCCGGCCCCGGAGGTGGGATGCTGTCGGCCATGCGCGCCTGGCTGCTGGACCATCCCGGACCCCCGGGATCCCTGCGCCTGGCTGATGTCCCGAGCCCGTGGCAGGCCCACGTGTCCACCCGGCGGGAGGTCGAGGTCCTGGTCAAGGTGGAGGCTGTGGGGCTCAACCCGGTGGACTTCAAGAGCGCGAGGGCCGGGCACCCGCTGTGGCACTACCCGCACATCCCGGGGGTTGACGTCGCCGGCCTGGTGGTGGCGGTCCACGCCGACCGGGCGGCCCGCCGGGAGTTCGGGTGGATGCTGCCCCAGCCCGGGACCCGGGTGGTCTTCCACAACGACCTGCGCGAGGGCGGCGGCTTCGCCGAGTTCGTCGCCGTCGCACCGGAGTCGCTGGCCACCATCCCGCCGACCATCGATCCGATCGCCGCCGCCAGCCTGCCCACCGCCGGCCTGACGGCCCTGGACGCCATCGAGCGTCGGCTGCGCGCCATCGTGGGGCACACGGTGCTGATCCATGGCGCCTCTGGTGGCGTGGGGGGCTTCGCCGTGCAGCTGGCCAAGCTGTTCGGCGCCAAGGTCATCGCCACCGCCAGGCCCGAGAACGACACCGCCGTGCGCGCCCTGGGCGCCCTGCACGTCGTCGACTACCGCGCCCCGGACTTCGCCGAGCAGGTGCGCCGGATCGCCCCCGGCGGGGTCGACGCCGTCATCGACACCGTGTCGGCGCGCAGCGCCACCCAGGGCCTCGAGCTGCTTCGCCACGCCGGACACCTCGTCGCGGTCGCCGGCCGCCCCGACCTCAGCGTCGTGCCGGAGTTCGGCCTGGCCCCCACCGTCTCGGAGGTCGCCCTCGGCGCGGCGTACACCCACGGCGGGTTCGCCGGTCGCCGATGGCTGACCTGGGGCCTCGACCGGCTCATGCGACTGATCTTCGAGGGTTGGATCCACCCACCGGACATCGAGGTGATCAGCTTCGAGGACATCCCGGCGGGACTGGAGAGGCTGGCCAACCGGGAGGTCGACGGCAAGCTGGTGGCCAACCTCCGCTGGTCCTGAGCGGGCTCACCCGCCCTGCGCCGCGACCAGCCCGATCCGGAAGTCCGCCAGGGTTGCCAGCTCCACCGTCACCGGCTCCTCGATGTGGATGCGGGCCACCTCGGCGACCCGCTCGGCGACCGCGCGGTGCGCCCGGGCTCCCGCCCGGCGGCCGCTGGCGGCAACCATCGGGCTGCTCAGGGCCCCGAGGAGGGCACCGCACAGCAGGCCGGCGACCAGCATGACGGTCGGCACGGGCAGCCCGCCGACTGCGGGCGGCTGGGGCACGGCCAGCGCCAGCGCGCGCAGGGCCGCGAGCCCGAGCAGCCACAGGGCGCCCAGGACGCCGCAGGCCAGCAGTGCCCACTGCAGCGCCCGGGCACCGGACCACCACCGCGGGGGGCGGGCATCGGTCACCTGCGCGGCCGCCACCGCAGCGTCGAGCAGGGGCCCCAGGCCCGCGACCGATCGCAGCGCCACGGTACGCGCGCTTCGCACCCAGGCCGGCGGGGCACCCTCGCTGGCCTGCTCTGCGTACGCCCGGGCGGCGCTGGCGGCCCGCGCCGTCGAGGCCGGCGACGAGGACGGCAACGAGGTGCGCACCAGCGCCGGGTCCACGCCCGAGCGCCCCAGTCCGAGCCGTGACAGCGGGTCGGAGCGCAGGGCGTGGGTCCACGACAGCGGCGCCCAGCCGGTGACCATCCGACCCTGGCGTGCCACGGAGCGGCGCACCGCGTCACCGACCAGCCGGGCCCCGGCGGCCTCGGCCAGCGCCTCGGCCAGCGCAGCCGCGGCCGCCGGCGGGACCGGTTCGGGCAGGCCAGCCGGGTCCCCGGCCGCGGTACGCAGGCCGTCGGCCGCGGTGGCCAGGTCGGCACCCAGGCGGGTCGCCGCGGCAGTCCGTGCCGCAACCGCAGCAGCGACCACCTCCCGGACGCCGCTCACGCCCGTCCCGGTGGCCACGCTCACGGTGCGGACCGCCGCACCGGGCAGGCCGTCGGCGACCAGCAGCCGACGCAGGTCGGCGGCGCAGGCCGAGGTCGCGGCGTCGTCGAGCCGATCGACCTGGTTGAGCACCACGACGGTGACCTCGCCGTGTCGGGTGAACGCCGCGAGGTAGTCCTCGTGCACCGTGCGGTCGGCGTACTTCTGCGGGTCCACCACCCAGACCATCAGGTCGACGCGCTGGACCAGCCGATCCACCACGCGCCGGTGCTCCTCATGGGTGGAGTCCAGGTCGGGCAGGTCGACCAGCACCAGGCCGGCCATCCCCCGGGCCGCGTCCGCGGCGCCCGGCCCCGGGTCGACCAGGTGCCAGCGGTCGATGCCGAGCCAGCCCAGCAGCGGCGCAGCCGACTCCGGTGGGCACCACAGCGCCGCCTGGGGGTACGCCGTGGTGGGTCGCCGAACGCCGACGGTGGCGACCGGATCGCCGACGAGCGCATTGAACAGCGAGGACTTGCCCGCACCTGTGGGGCCGACCAGCGCGACGACGGTCAGGTCCAGGCCCAGGCCGTGCCGCTGCTGCACTCGCTCCAGCACGTCACCGGCCGCCGCGACGGCCGCGGGGTCGAGGCGGCCCCGGGCCGCCTGCACCGCCCGGGCCAGGCCCTCGGCGCGCCTGTCCAGCCCGAGGTTGCCCCGGGGGAGGGCCTCGGTGGCGGTCATCGCAGCCCCCGCGCCCAGGCGCGCAGCCGCTCCCGTGCCGTGGGTGCCGCCGCGACCGGCACCGGCGGAAGCGGCACGGCCTGCCGTCCCTCGAGCTGGGCAGCGACCTCGGACAGGGCCACCCGCAGGCGATCCCCGGACGCGGCATCGATGCCCAGCCCCGCCAGGCGCGCAGTGAACGCACCCGCGGCCTGCCCGAAGTACGCCGCCACCCGCTCGTCGAGGCGCTCCCGTGCCGTGTGGGCCATCCGGCGCACGACGTCCTCGCTGAAGAGCGCCTCGAGCAGCTTCTGTGCCAGCAGGGCTGCTCCCCCGGCGATGCCCACCTCGGCTCCTGTCAGCCCCCCGGTGGTGGAGAACACGAGCACCATCAGGGCCACGGCTGCCCCGTTCACGCCGTAGGCAAGGGCGCGAGCCGTCGCGCGCTTGCCCGCGCCCTCTGCCCGGATCAGCCCGAGGACGTCGGACTGCCACCCCTGGACCAGCGCGTCCGCCATCGCCCGGCTCTGCGGACCCGGGCGGGACAGGTCATCACCGGCGAGCAGGGCCCGGCCCACCGCGTCCTCCCGCCAGGCGGCGTCGGCCGCCTCACAGGCACCCTGCAGCTCGTCGAGCAGCACCCGTGCCAGGCCGGTCTCGAGCGCCTCCGCCAGCTCCTCGGGTGCGCTCGGCTCCCCGCGGACGGCGGCCGCGATCCGGTCGCGCAGCCGGGCGACCCCGGTCTCGAGGCGTCGGAACACCTCCCCGGCCCCGACGAACTCCTGCCAGCGGGCCAGCACCTCGCCACGCAGCAACGAACCGTCGGCGCCGATGTCGGACACCCTCGCGGCGGCCAGGCGGAACGGCCCCGAGGCCCGCGCGGTCAGCTCGTCGGCCAGGAGGACCTGGCGGTCAGCCGCCTGTGCCACCGCGGCGAGCTCACCGAGCAGCGCGCCGACCGCGCCGTCGAGCGTGCGCCGGGCCACCGCGGCGCGGGTGTCGGCATCGGCGGCGAGCCCCCCGAGCCACTCCCGGATCGGTTCAGCCAGCGCCGGGTCGAGCGCTCCCCCGGCCAGCGGCGCCTCGGCGACCACGAACAGCGGAGCGGACCGCAGACCCTCACGCGCGAGCATGTCGCGCAGGTCGGCAGTGACCACCTCCCGGGCGTCCGCAGGAACGCGGTCCAGGACGACGGCCACTGCGGCGTCGCGATCGCGTGCGGCCCGCAGCGCCTGCCAGGGCACCGCATCGGAGTACCGCGCGGCCGTGGTGACGAACACCCACAGGTCGGCCGCAGCCATCAGCGTCGCAGCCAGGGCGCGATTGCCCGCTGCGACCGAGTCGATGTCTGGGGCGTCCAGCAGCGCCAGCCCGGGGCGCAGCCGGTCGCTGCCCACCAGCCGCAGCGCCTCGGGGCCCGAACCGGTGGCCGGGGGGGACGCGGACCCAGCGGGCGCCGGGGTCCCGGCGGGCACCGCCTCGGTGATCCGGGCCAACCGCGGCAGCACCCGGGCGTCGTCGAACCACCGACGGTCGCCCGGGTGGTGCACGAGGACCGGGGTCCGCGTGGTCGGGCGCAGCACCCCCGCCGGGGACACCGAGGCCCCGACCAGGGCATTGACCAAGGTGGACTTCCCGGCACCGGTGGATCCGGCGACCACCGCCAGCAGCGGCGCGTCCAGCGATCGCAGCCGCGGCAGCACGTAGTCGTCGAGCTGGGCGGCGGTCCCGGCGACGACCTCGCGGGCGGCCACGGCGTCCGGGGACACCAGGGGCAGGGTGACCCCGGACAGCACGGCGCGCAGGCGCACCAGCGCGTCGACCAGGGAGTCCTCACTCACAGTGGCCATACTGCCCGCACAATGCGTGCTCGCGCAGGGCCACCAGCGTCCGGCCGGGTCGGCGCAGGGCGCTCATGCCTCGCCACGCCACACCTACGTGCAGAACGCACCCGGGGGGCAGTAGGCGGGGAACGCGATCCAGGGCAGGTAGTACATGAGCACCATGATGACCAGCGCCCCGATGATGCCGATCCATGCCCCGCGGTACATGTTGCGGTTGCGGGTGCGCATCTGCTCGCCGTTCTGGCGCATCACGAGCACCAGCACCGCCAGGCCGATCGCCAGGCCGATGCCGAACGCCGTCATCGCCGCCGTGCGGGAGGCACCCGTGGCCAGCTTCAGCGCCACCCCGCCGAACACGCCGTACACGACCACCGCCACGACCAGGCCGAGGCCGGCGTACATCGAGGTGAGCAGGGCGTCCTGGGCCATCTGCTCGGGATCGGGCTCCGGCCTCGCGGGATCCACGTACCCCGTGGTGTCCTTCATGCTGTCCTCCTGGGCTCGCGCGCCAGCCTCTCACACCGGCTCGTGAGCGCGGCGACGGCCCGGGGACAGGCTCAGGTGCGCACCAGCCGACGATGGCGCACCGTGAAGCCCGCGGGCAGGGTGCCGTCCTTGAGCATGCGGATGGGGCAGCGCTTGCAGCGCGGCCGGCTGTCGCAGCACTTCTTCTTGGGCTTGCGGGAGTGCTTGCCGCTCACCCACCCATGGTAGGCGGGGTGAACCAGCCGCGCCGCACCGCGAGCGCACCGTTGAACGCCGCTCCCAGCAGCAGGGCCAGGCAGGTCACGTAGACCCAGTACATGACCGCGATCGGCGCCGAGATCGCGGCGTACACCGACCCCTCCCGGAACAGCCAGGAGAAGTACCACCGCAGCGCCCACGAGAACACCACCCACAGCGCCATCGACAGCACGGCCCCCGGCACATCCGCGAGCCACGGCGTGCGATGCGGCACCGACCAGTGGAACAGCGACACCACGAGCACCAGCACGATCGCCACCTGGGCGGCCACGAGCAGCACCTGGGCGAAGGTCCCGGACGTGCCGGGGACCAGCCGGGCCAGGAAGGTCGGTCCGGCGACGATGAGGGGGATGGCGACGATGAGACCCACCAGTCCCCCCACGTAGACGGTCAGCGACACCAGCCGGGACAGCACGAACGAGCGCAGCCCCTCCCGGCGGTACACGATGGTCATCCCGGTGACCAGGGCGTCGATCACCCGGGAGC
>JBDHZV010000027.1:0-28527 GCA_039812125.1 Candidatus Nanopelagicales bacterium | reverse complement strand
CGAGGTCGGGGAGGGTGCCGACCACTGGCAGCTGCATGCGGACCTCGCCCAGCAGCGCGTCCACGTCGTACGCGGCCAGGACGGGTTCGTCCTGATGGACATGCCCCTTCCGGCCGCCCCGGCCCCACCCGCCCCGTCCGGCTCCGCCCCCGCCACCCTCGACATCGTGGTGGACGCCGACATCTGCGAGGTCACCTGGTCGGCCGGCTCGGGGGTCGGCGCGGTGCGGGTCCCGGCGGCCCGGTCAACCAGGCTGAGGGTGCACACGGCCGGCTGCGACGTCGCCCAGCTGCGGCTGTCGCGGTAGTCGCCGGCCCGGCCTCGAACCGGCACACCCCGGGTCTACCCTTCGGGCTGTGAGCATGGAGCAGCCCGGCCCGAAGGGGCTGGAGGAACTCGGTGAGTCGGTGCGCGGGCGGGGGCTGCGCCGCGGCCCTGCCATCCCCACCCCGGGCCGGACGCCGGTCATGCCGACGCACCCGGACGCCGTGCAGCTGGCGCAGCGCAACTACGCCGCCGCGCTGCCCCCCGAGGCGCACACCGCCCACCGGGGGCGCACCTGGGCCCTGGTCATCGGGGCCACCGGTGTCGTGTTCGGCGACATCGGCACGTCACCGCTGTACGCGATGCGCGAGTGCCTGAACGCCCCGGGGCTCCCGGACAGCCAGGACACGGTGCTCGGCGTGGCGTCGCTGATCTTCTGGGCACTCACCCTCGTGGTCACCATCAAGTACCTGATGGTGATCATGCGCGCGGACAACCACGGCGAGGGCGGGATCCTCGCCCTGCTCGCGTTGCTGCCCGACTTCCTGCGGCGCAGCGCGTCGGGCAAGGCGACGCTGCCCGCGCTGCTGATCCTGGTCGGCGCGGGCCTGCTGTACGGCGACGGCGCGCTCACCCCGGCCATCTCCGTGCTCAGCGCCGTCGAGGGCCTGAACACCATCAGCCCGGCGTTCGAGTCGATGGTCGTGCCGCTCACCTGCCTGATCCTGCTGGGGCTGTTCCTGGTGCAGTCCCGCGGGACCCAGAAGCTCGGCATGCTGTTCGGCCCGGTGATGATCTGCTGGTTCACGCTCATCGGGGGACTGGGGCTGATCGAGCTGGTCAAGGAGCCCGGCGCGCTGCGCGCCCTGCTGCCCACCTACGCCCTGCACACCCTGACCTCCAACGGCATCCACGGGTTCCTGCTGCTGGGATCGGTCATCCTGGCCGTCACCGGGGCCGAGGCCCTGTACGCCGACATGGGCCACTTCGGGCGAGGGCCGATCCGGCTGTCCTGGCTGTCGCTGGTCAAGCCCGCCCTGGTGCTGGCCTACCTGGGTCAGGCCGCGAAGGTCCTGCAGGACCCGGCTGCCGCCGAGAACCCCCTGTACGCCCTGGCGCCCAACCGATCCTGGACCCTGCTGATGTTCGCCCTGGCCACTGCGGCGACCATCATCGCCTCGCAGGCGCTGATCACCGGGGTGTTCTCGCTGACCCGACAGGCCGTGCAGCTGGGCTACTTCCCCCGCGTGACCATCCGGCACACGTCCGGGCAGGCCGAGGGCCAGATCTACCTGCCGGCGCTGAACTACATGCTCATGGCCGCGTGCCTGACCCTGGTCGTGGTGTTCGGCAGCTCCGCGCGACTGGCCTCGGCGTACGGCGTCGCCGTCAGCGGCACCATGGCCATCACCTCGGTCGCCTTCTACCTGGTGGCGACCCATGCGTGGGGCTGGAGCCGGATTCGCGCCGGCGCCCTGACAGCGGTGTTCCTGCTCATCGACCTGTCGTTCCTGGCCGCCACGCTGCCCAAGTTCCTGGAGGGCGGCTATGTCCCCATCGGGATCGGGGCGGTCGTCGTGCTGGTGATGTTCGTCTGGCACTTCGGGCACAACCTGCTCAACAGCCACGTGGGCACCAAGCTGATCACCTGGGACCAGGTGCACCGGGGCATCGGGGACGGCACGATCGTGCGCACCCCGGGCACGGCGGTGTTCCTGGCGTCGAACCCGATCGACGTGCCGCAGAGCATGAGCAGCCACATCAAGCTGCTGCACACCCTGCCGGAGAGTGTCCGCGTCGTCACGATCTGGACCGAGAACGTGCCCGTCGTCGTCGAGCCGGACCGGTTCGTCATGGTCGAGCGCGGCGACGGCATCGACCAGGTGGTGGTCCGCTCCGGGTTCATGGAGACCCCGTTCGTCCCCCTGCTCATGGACCTCCTCGCCGTGCGCGGCGACGACGACTACTGGGAGGGCCCACCGCTGGAGAGCCTGCCGGTGCTGCCCGACGACGCGATCTACTTCCTGTCCGACCGCACGTTCCAGGCCACCGGGAAGGGCAACATGGGGGTGTACGCCGAGCGGATGTACGCCTGGCTGCACCGCAACGCCGCCAGCCCCACCGCCTACTTCAGCCTGCCCACAGACCGGGTCGTGACCCTGGGCACGCTGATCGACCTGTGAGCCGGGCGGCGCCGGGGGTCAGGGCGCCCCGAGCTTGCGCCGGCGGCGCTGCAGGGTCGTGATGCGCTGCGGGTTGCGCTCGTCGGGGACCACGCGGTTGGCCCGCAGGTAGGCCTCCGGCCGGGCCACCAGGAGCTCGTCGTCGAGCATGCGCACCGTGTCCACCGTGGAGTGCCGCTGCGCCAGGGCAAGCACCCGTGGGTCCGGTGCCGCGGGCAGGGCAGCGCGCAGCGCCTCGGCGGTGTCCAGGTGCATCTCGCGCAGCAGGTCGAGCATCCAGCCGAGCCGGCGCGGCGTGCTCGGCGAGGCGGCGGGGTAGCGCTGCGCCAGGATCCCGGCCAGCCTCGCGTCGCCCAGGCCGTCGTCGACGGCCAGCGACGGGGTGGCCGCCGCGACCTGGCGGCCGAGCTCCCAGGCCCGCAGGTCGTCCAGCTCGCGCTCGGCCAGCTCCAGCAGGCTCGCCGCGAGCACGAACTGGCGGCTGCGCGCCGGCGGCAGGTCGCCGCGCGCCTTGTAGCGCAGCTCATGCTCCACCGACGCCCACAGGTCGGCCGCCCGGGTGCGGACCTGGATCTCCGCGCCCTGAGTCCCGAGCAGCGGGGGGAGCTCGTCATCGGGGCGGGCCCGCACGTCGAAGTGCCGACCCCGGTACCCGGGGGTCTCCTCCCGGCCACGCTCGTCGCGCACGTCGACGTCCTTGTCGACGAGGAACACCCGGCGCAGCTCGTCGGCGACGATGGCGATCTCGCTCTCCAGCCGCACCACGATCCTGGCCCCCACCAGGTCGGGCAGGTCCTGGAAGCCGCGGTCGCGGCCCGGCTGGCTGCGCT
This sequence comes from Candidatus Nanopelagicales bacterium, assembly GCA_039812125.1. Classification (GTDB taxonomy): domain Bacteria; phylum Actinomycetota; class Actinomycetes; order S36-B12; family CAIYMF01; genus Prado023. The sequence continues at coordinate 25,250 of JBDHZV010000027.1, read as the reverse complement.
CCCGGGCCAGCAGCTTCTGCTCGACCGAGCGCACGTCCTTGGCCCGACCGGTCACCTGGGCGTCAATCTGGTCCACGTCGGCCAGTCGCGCGCGCAGCAGGTCCACGAGGGCCAGCGTCGCCGCGACGTACTCGCGGCGCTGGCGCCGGTACGCGCTGGCCTCACGCCGGGCCCACGAACGGGAACGCGGTGCACTGGACTCCGGCTCGGCCGGTTCGACCGCCCCCCGGCGCGCCTGGACCATGTCCGACAGTCTAGGCGCCGAGCCGGGCTGCTCAGCCGCGCAGCGTGCTCGGCAGGTGGATCTCGCGCTTGAGCAGCTTGCCGGTCGGCCCGGTCGGCAGGGTCTCGGTGATCCACACGACCCGGGGGTACTTGTAGGCCGCGACTCGGTCCCGGACGAAGTCGCGCAGCTCGTCGGCCGTCGCGCTCGCCCCCGGCTTGAGGGTCACCGCGGCGGCCACCTCCTCGCCGTGAGTGGCGTCGGGGATCCCGATCACGGCCGCGCTCGCCACCGCCGGGTGCTCGTAGAGCACCTCCTCGACCTCGCGCGGGTACACGTTGAACCCGCCGCGGATGATCATGTCCTTGGCCCGGTCCACGATGAAGTAGTAGCCGTCGGCGTCGACGCGGGCCAGGTCCCCGGTGCGGAACCAGCCGTCGCGCATGACGGCCCGCGTCTCGTCCGGCCGGTTCAGGTAGCCCTTCATCACGTTGTGCCCGCTGATCGCGATCTCGCCGACCTCCCCGGGCGCGCTGTCGGCCCACTGCGCGTCCACCAGGCGGAACTGCACCCCCTCGATGGGCTGGCCGATCGACCCGGCCTTGCGCTCGCGGTCCATGTGGTTGAACGAGGCCACCGGGCTGGTCTCCGACAGCCCGTAGCCCTCGAGCAGGATGCAGCCGAACGCGGCCTCGAACCCGCGGAGCACCTCCACGGGCAGCGACGCGCCACCGGACACGCACACCCGCAGCGCGGAGACGTCGACCGCCTCGTGCGGGGCCTGCAGCAGCGCCACGTACATCGTGGGGACGCCCTCCATGATCGTGGCGCGATCTCGCTGCAGGACCTCCAGCGCCTTGGCCGGCTCGAAGCGCGGCAGCAGCGTGATCGTCGCTCCGCAGGCCACGGCGACGTTGAGGCCGCAGGTCTGGCCGAACGAGTGGAACAGCGGCAGCCCACCGAAGATCACGTCGTGGGCGGTGGCCGAGAACAGCCGCACGCACACGTCGGCGTTGGTCGCCATGTTCGCGTGGGTGAGCTCGGCACCCTTGGGGGTGCCCGTCGTGCCCGACGTGTACAGCACGACGGCGGTGTCGGAGTCGTCGCGGTCGACCATCGCGACCGGCTCGTGGGTCATCACCTCGGCGGTGAACCCGGACCCGACCAGCACGAGGGCGCACCCGGCCGCGGCGGCGCCCTTCGTGGCCTCCTCGGCCATCCCGTCCCAGACGAACAACGCCTGGGCCTGGGAGTCGCGCAGCGTGAACTCGACCTCGCGGGACTTCAGCAGCGGGTTCATCGGCACCACGGCCGCCCCGGCCCAGAGGATGCCGTAGTAGATGACCGGGAACTGCGGCAGGTTCGGCATGCTCAGCGCGACCCGGTCACCCGGCTGCACCCCGAGCTCCCGGAGCCACCCGGCAACCCGGGAGGCCCCGGCCGCCAGGGCCCCGAAGCTGACCTCGATCGCGTCGAGGCGCACGGCCACGTGGCCGGGGTCGGCGGCGGCGGTGCGCGCGAGGTTCTCTGCCAGGTTCACCGTGGACCTCCGGGTCGAGTCGTGGGGACGTTGTGCCCCGCAACCCCCTCAGCCCGGGCGGCCGGCACGGACCGGACCCTGCCACGGTCCCGCCCGGGTGGCAAGGGGTCGCCGGATCACAGGGCGTCGAGGGTGACGCCGGGATCGGCCAGCCGCCCGTGGCCGACCGGACGGCGGGAGGCGATCAGGTCCTGCAGCGCCGGCATGGTGTCCCACGTGTTCACGGCCATCGCAGCCAGGACCCGCTCCCCGGAGGTCCAGAACGCGATGAACTCCCGGGCCGCGAGGTCCCCGCGCAGCACCACCTCGGTGGGCGTGTCGGGAGCCACGTGGCCGGTGTACTCCATGCCCAGGTCGTACTGGTCGGTGTAGAAGTACGGCAGCCGGTCGTAGGTCACGGCCTGGCCCAGCATCGAGCGGGCAGCCGCCGGGCCCTGGTGCAGGGCGTTGGCCCAGTGCTCCACCCGGATCCGGGCGCCCAGCACCGGATGCTGGGCCGAGGCGACGTCGCCGGCGGCGAACACGTGCGGGTCGGAGCTGCGCAGCGACGCGTCGACCAGGATCCCGCCGTCCACCGCCAGGCCCATCGACCGGGCCAGCGCCGTGCTCGGGCTCGCCCCGACGGCGACCAGGACCAGGTCCGCGGGGACGATCCCACCGTCGGCCAGGCGGACCCCGGAGACCTCGCCGCCCGCGCCGAGGAGCGACTCGACCCGCACGCCGGTGCGCACGTCGACGCCGTGCTCGCGGTGCAGCCCGGCGAACACCTCGGCGATCCGGGGGCCGAGGACCCCGACCAGGGGAAGGGCTCCCTGCTCGAGCACCGTCACCTCTCGGCCGGCCAGGCGGGCCGCGGCGGCCACCTCCAGCCCGATCCAGCCACCGCCGACCAGGGCCACCCGGCGCGCCGAGCCGATCGCCTCCCGCAGCCGCTCGGCGTCGTCCAGGGTGCGCAGGTGCAGCACGCCGCGCAGGTCGGTGCCCGGGATGGGCAGGTGCCGGGGGGTGGCGCCGGTGGCCAGCAGCAGCGCCGTGTAGCTGATCCGCGTGCCGTCGCCCAGGGCCACCTCGCGGGTCCCGGGGGCGACCCCGACCACCGTCGCGCCGGTCCGCAGCTCGATCCCCTGCTCGGCGTACCACTGCCGGGGGTGGACGAACACCGAGTCGCGATCCTGCGTCCCCTGCAGGTAGCCCTTCGACAGGGCGGGCCGTTCGTACGGGGGATGCGGTTCCTGGCCCACCAGGGTGACCGGCCCCTCGAAGCCCTCCTCCCGCAGCGTCCGAACTGCGCCCGCCCCGGCCAGGCCGGCGCCGACGACCACGTACGACGTCACCGAGCGTGACATGCCCCACCTCCATCCGGTGACATCATCACGCGGGCGAGGGTCACGCGCCCGGCCGTTGCCGAGGTGGTGGCCGTTGCGGCCCCGCGAGGCCCGGTACGGCGGCCACGGTGCGCGAACGGGCCACGAGGGCACTCACCCGGTCGGGGGTGCCCTTGGCCCGAGGGTGGCAGGTACCATGTGTCGGCTCGACACCTGCTCGTCGGGCGAGGTGACGGGAGTGTCCGTGCACAGGGACAGCAGCGGGGACCGGCCGCAGGGCCGTGCGGGGAGGACCATCGGGTCGCTGCTGGCTGCCGCCGCGCTGGCCGCGGGTGCGTGCGTGGTGCCCGCCGCCGCAGCCGATCCCGTCGTCGCCGAGCCTGACCTGGGTGGCGTCGAGCTGCCCGTTCCCGCCACCGACGTCACCGACACCGACACCGACCTGGGGTCCGCCGCGCGTGAGGTCGTGGTCGCGGTCCCCACCTCCGGCGGGCCGGAGGTCGTGAAGCTGCGCGCCCGGACCCAGGCCGAGGCCGAGGCGCTGGTGCGCGGGCTCTCGGCCGAGGGGGTCACCGCCGAGCCCAACGCCACCTACCGGGTCGGCGGCGTCGCCCCGACGGCGGGGGGCAAGTCCTCCCGCGGCATCGACCTCACCCGGATCCCGGGTATGCAGGCCTCGGCCGGGCTGCTGGCGGCGGAGCCCCTCGGTGCCTCGCAGTGGGGGATGGCCGCAGTCGGTGCCGAGCGGGCGTGGGCGTTCACGCGCGGCTCGGGGGTCACCGTCGCCGTCGTCGACTCCGGCGTCGACGCCTCGCACCGCGACCTCGCCGGGCGGGTGCTCCCGCAGGTGAACATGCTCAACGACCGGCTGACCGGGGACCCGTACGGCCACGGCACCCACGTCGCGGGCATCGTGGCGGCATCGCTGGACGGGGTCGGAGTCGCCGGGATCGCCAACCAGGCGCGGATCCGACCGGTCCGGGTCCTCGACGCGACCGGGGCCGGTGACGCCGCGACGATCGCGGCCGGGATCCTCTCGGCGGTGCGGTCCGGGGCGAGTGTGGTGAACCTGTCCCTGGGCGGGGTCTCCCGCAGCAGGGTGATCGCCAGCGCCGTGACCTACGCGACCAGCCGCGGCGTCACGGTCGTTGCCGCGGCCGGCAACCTGTACCAGGTCGGCAACCCCGTGGTGTACCCGGCAGCCCTGCCCAAGGTCATCGGCGTGTCCGCCATCGACCCGTCGGGGCGCTCGTCGGCGTTCGCGGAGACCGGCTCGTACGTGGACCTGGTCGCCCCCGGGGAGTCGATCGTGTCGACGGTCCCGGGCGGCGGGTACCTGGCCGGGGAGGGGACGTCGGCGGCCGCACCGTTCGTGTCGGCGGCCGCCGCCCTGATGAAGGCGGCCAATCCCAGGCTCACCCCAGCGCGCATCGAGGCCATCCTCACGGCGACCGCGCGCGACGACCGCGCCCGCGACGGCCGTGACAAGGTGTTCGGCGCCGGACTGCTGCAGGTCGACGCCGCTGTCCAGGCCGCCGCCCGGCTGCCGTACGGGCTGCGGTCGCCCGCGGCGTCCGTGCAGGTCAAGCCGGTGCGCAGCAAGCGGCGGCTGTTCGTCAACGTCAACCCCAACAGGGGCTCCGGCTACTGGGTCGTCCAGGTGCAGCGCCGCGCCGCGAACGGCTCCTGGAAGCAGGTGCGGCAGGTGCGCACCCAGGGTTCGCGGGAGACCCGGACGCTGGCCCTGCCCGCGGGGACCTACCGCGTGGTGGTCGCGGCCAAGCACGGCTATCGGTCGGCCACCTCCGCGTCGGTCACGCTGCGGCGCTGAGCCCGGCTGGCCGCGTGCCGCCGGTCAGCGGTAGACCGTGACGTGCACGTGGTCGTAGTGGTTGGCAGTTGCCGAGCCACGGTCGGACATGTGGCGCCAGCCCTCGCTGGCCCGCTGCACCGTCCAGATCCGCTGCTGGTAGATCAGCTCCATGACGCCCAGCTCCTTGGCGTGGGCCTGCAGGAAGCGGGCCACCTCGAGGCCGCGCGACCCGGACACCATGATGTCCAGGGCCTGGCCGCGGGAGTGGTACCCGCCGCCCGCCCGGTACCCGCCGTAGGTCGAGATCTGGGGGAACCGGGCGCACACTGCCCGGTGGACGTCGACCGCGTTGCCGACCAGGGGTGCCTCGACGCCGGACCCGGTGGCGCACGCGGCGCGGGACAGCCCGGCGGGCTCCTCCGGCTGCGCGGCGGGTCGCTTCTTGGCCAGGAAGTCCTCGCGGACCCATCGGGCCTTGCCGTCGAAGACGATCTGCTGCCACTGGCCCTTGTCGGTACGGGTGATCCGGACCTTGGCCCGGGCGGGCAGCACGCGCACGACGTCGGAGTCCAGCGCGGGAGAGGTGCGGACCTTCAGGGCCACGGTGGTGTAGCGGGTGGCCACGGCCGTGGGCGGCTGCTTCGCGGCCTTCTTCTTCGTCGCCGCGCGGCTGGCGCTGCGCGAGGAGCGCTCGGCCGAGCCGTTGCGGGCGGTGAGGTCGTGGGGGTCGGTGCCGGTGGCACGGACCTCGCCGGTCGCGGCGGCCGGGGCGGCCAGCTCGGCGGCCGGTGAGGAGGTGAGCAGACCCGCGGCGGTGGCGGCGGCGACCAGCGTGAGCGCGGTGCCGGTGCGGACCACGCGGGTCGTGGTTCGGGGCGGATGCGCGGGCGTGGGGGCGGTCTCCATGAGGTGACCTCCTGTCGGGTGGGGCGGGCCGTGGGCCCGCTCACTGCGTCGGTTGGCACCCGGTGACGGGTGATCAAGGTCTGCTGTACCCCGTTGGGGGGAGGCCGAAACCGCCGGCGACGCCCCACCGCTGCCGGCGGGGAACTCGTGGGCCGGGTCAGGTGTGGAGTGCCGGCCGCCGGGTAGTCGACGCCACCCAGGAAGCGAAGGAGGGGCGCCATGGCAGCGCACAGCGCGCCCGCGGCGAGCGGAGCTGACCCGGTCGACGAGCACCACGGGGGCGGGCAGCACCACGGGGGCGGGCAGCACCACGAGGGCAGGCCGGCCGGCGCAGGTCCCGCTCGGGACACCACGGAGCTCGCGGCCACCACCGAGGGGATGCCGGAGGCGCCCGGCTGGCACGAGGCCGAGGGCCCGGTGGACGAGTTCGACGCCGAGTCCGGCGGCTACGGGGTGCAGGTCGAGGGGCCGGGAACCGGCACCGAGGCGCGGTGAGGACCGGCCGGCAGGGCGAGGCCGCCCGTGCCGCGTGGGGGTTCAGGGACGGGCACGGGCAGGGGAGGTCTCGGATGAGCGACGAGCACAGCGAGGGCACGGGCACCTTGGCCAGGTGCCGCGACTTCATCGAGTCGCATGCCGACGAGGACATCGGCATCCAGCAGATCGCCGAGGCCGCGCATGTGACGCCGCGGGCGGTGCAGCTGTCCTTCCGCACCCACCTGGACACCACGCCCACGGCCTACCTGCGGCGGGTGCGACTGGAGCGGGCCCGCCGGGATCTCCAGGAGGCCCGACCCGATCAGGGGGTCACGGTCACCGGGATCGCCGCCAAGTGGCGCTTCGCCAGCGCCAGCCGGTTCGCCGCCTACTACCGGGCGGCCTTCGGCACGCCACCGAGCTCCTCCCTGGCCCGGGCCGCCCGCCGCGGGCGGGGCAGCGGGGCGGGCGGTCGCGGACCCGAGGCCCTCGCCCAACAGCGCGCAGCCCCTCCCAGCCGTTGAGGGGCCGACGGGGGTGGGGCTGCGCACCTACGAGGCTAGGCCCCCGCGTGGATGAGCGCATCGGGACGTATGTCCCCACTTGGGACGACGCCGCGATCAGCGCTGGCGCGCCCCGGGTCCGGGCGTCCGCCCGGGCGCACGGGTCAGCCGCCCCGGGGCCGCCACACCAGCGCCACGCGTTCGCCCATCCGCACCGCGCGCACCCGCGCGCCGACCGTGGCCCACGGCGCCTCGGACGTCACGGACACCGTGGCGGTCCATGCGCCGCCCTCCCGCAGCAGGCCCTGCAGGGCCTGCGTCGTGCCGTCCCGGGACAGGGAGGGCCACAGCGCGCGGACCGGCTGGCCCTGCCACTGCGGGCCGTCCGCCAGCTGGGGTGCGGCGTCGACGACGACGAAACCCTCGTCTGGCTCGTCCACGGCCAGCACCACCCAGGGGTCCAGGTGCAGGGCGAGCAGCCGCTCCAGCCAGTCCTGCCCGAGGGCTGCCGTGCCGGCCCGCAGGAGCAGGGGGCTGATCCGGTCGACGGTGGCTGAGAGGGCCTCGCGAACCTCGGGCGGGAACTCCCGGTCGACCCGCCACATCAGCCCCACGACACCGCACACCTCGGCGTCCTCGAAGAACGGCACGGCGGCCGTGGCCCGGAACGGGGTGGCCACCGAGGCGGTGGCGGGGAACGCCTCCTGCATCGCTGCCCGGGACCCCCACGCCATCAGCGCGCCGTCCTGCAGGACCCGCACCAGGGGGATCTGCGTGGTCGGGGGGATGGTGGCCCACGTGCCCGCCATGTCCTCGGGCAGGCCGGACTGGCCGACGAGGAGCAGCGACCCGTCCAGCACCGGTCGGTAGATCGCCACTGCCGCGACGTCGTGGCGGGCCAGCAGCTCGGCCAGCACCTGGGCTACGTGGTCGCCGTCCCGGGTCGAGGCTGCGGAGGGGTCCAGCGCCCCGGGGGTGCCCGGGCCCCCGGGCTGGGACTGCGCGGACAGCCACTCACGGGTGGCCACCTCGGACGGGGCCGCCTGGTCGTCGTCCTCGGGCAGGCTGCCCGCCGCAGCCGCCATGGGAGCGACCCCGACGATCGACGCTGCGACGTCGACCAGGGGGAGGTGGTGCTCCCGGGCGATCCGGCGCATCCGCACCAGCGCCTCGTCGGGGCTGATCCGGTGGCGCTGCACGAGCATGCCGCGGGCCTGCTCGAGGACGGCCCGCACCCGGGCCGACACCCGTAGCACGGCGATCTCGCGGCGCAGGTCGGCCACGGTCGACTCGAGGGGGTCGTGCTCGGGCAGCTCGGGTGGCTGGTCCGGCAGCGTCACGGCACCTCCCCGGGGCTCGCCTGGGTCCCCTTCGCGGAGTACAGGTCCGCGTCGGCACGGGCCAGCAGCGTCTCCGGCGCCTCGCCCGGGCACGCCAGCGCGATCCCGATGCTGACCGTGGGCACCAGCACGCCACCCGCGGTGCGCACCGGCCTGGCCACATCCCGGTGCACCTGTCGGGCCAGGGCGGCGGCCTCCGGGGGGTCCTGGCAGCCGGGGACGAGCACCACGAACTCGTCGCCGGCCAGGCGCGCGACGCTGCCGCGCGGTCCGACGGCACGGCTGATCCGGTGGGCGACCTGCACCAGCACCACGTCCCCGACTGCGTGGCCGTGCCGGTCGTTGATGTCCTTGAGCCCGTCGAGGTCGCAGAACAGCACGGCCAGCCGGGGCGGCGGGGCGGCCGGGGCGGCGTCGAGGGTGGCGCGCAGCTGGGCGAGCAGGGCCCGCCGGTTGGCCAGGCCGGTGAGTGGGTCGTGCGTGGCCAGGAACTCCAGCTCGGCCCGGTCCTGTCGGTCCTCGGTGACGTCGACGAACTGGCTGACGAAGGAGACCGGGTTGCCGTGGTCGTCGCGCAGCACGGCGACGGAGTGCTCGGCGACGATGCGTCGGCCGTCCGCGGCCATCAGGACCACCTCCCCGGCCGCCTGTGCGGAGCCCCCGCCCAGCGCTGCCAGCCGCTGCTCCAGGTCAGCTCCGTTGCTGTCCGCGTCCAGCACGTCGGGCACCTGGTGCTCGAGCAGCCATGCGGCGGGACGCCCGAGCAGCCGGCACAGCGCTGGGTTGACCTGCAGGAACCGACGGTCGAACCCGACGACGGCGGTGCACACCGGAGCGGAGTGCAGCGCCTGGCGGGACCGCTCCTCGCTGCGTGCCAGCGACGCCCGGGCCTCGTGCTCGCGATGGATGTCGCGGATCCACGTGACGCCGCCGACCAGGCGCGTGCCGTCCCGGATGGTCCGCGCCGTCGCCGACCCCCATCGCCACTGCCCCGCGCCAGTGGCGAACCGGAGCTCGGCGCGCTCCGGGATCGGGTCCCCGGCCCGCACCTGCTCGCGCAGCCGGCGCGCCGTCGCCCGGTCGTCCGGGTGGACCAGGTCGTCCGGTGTCCGGCCCACCAGGTCCTCCGGCGCCCACCCGAGCACCTCGCGGACCGAGGGGGACACCCAGGAGGTGACCATGTCGGGCCCCCAGCGCAGGACCACGTCGGTCGTCAGCTCGGCGAGGGTGCGGTAGTGGGCCTCCGCCTCGGCCAGGGCCTGCTGGACGGCGATCCGGTCGTCCACGTCGCGGATCGACCCGACGCCCCCCACCCGGCCGTCCGGCTGGCGCAGGGGACGCATCCGCACCTCGACCCACATGAACGAGTCGTCGCGGCGGCGCAGCCGCAGCACGGCCTCACCGGTGCTGCCGGCGTACACGCGGTCGCGCAGCGCGACCGCTGCGGCCAGGTCGTCGGGGTGCCACAGGTGGGTGGTGGGCCGGCCGGCCAGCTCCTCCGGCGCCCAGCCCGTCATCGTCCGGATCGCCGGGGAGATGTACTCCAGCACCCCGGCAACGGTGTGGAACAGGGCGTCGACACAGTTGTCCACGAGGATGCGGTGCCGCTGCTCCTCGGTGATCCCCGACAGCGGCTGCGACGGGAGGCCCGGGTCGGCGGGGGACGTGGTGCCGGACTCGCGTGGGGCGGGCAGCGCGGAGCGTGCCTGGGAGGCGCGAGCCGCGGTCATACCCCCTCCTCGGCCAGCGCGCGGGTTCCGCCGGGCCGTCGCGGGGCAGTCGCCCCATCGGATCGTCGCACCGCCGGGCCGTCCTGGCTAGACCCCCCACCAAACCCCGCGCGGCCGCACCGGGTCAGCGCTGGGTGCGGGCGGCATCAGGCGTGCCGTGCCCAGCGTGCGACCTGCGGGGAGAGGGCCTGGGCGAGGGTGGGCCGTCCCACCTCGCGCAGCGCGTAGGACGCCCGCAGCAGCGGGTGGCCGACGTCGATCAGCCGGCCCAGGTCCATCGGCGTGCCGGACACGACCACGTCCACCGGCATCGCGCGGATGGTGTCGGCCAGGTCCGCCAGCTGCTGGGCGCTGTAGCCCATCGCCGGCAGGACCGGCCCGGTGCCCGGGTAGGCGGCGTACGTGGCGGCGATGGTCCCCACGGCGAACGGGCGGGGGTCGACCAGGTCCGTGGCGCCCGCGGCGCGGGCGGCGACGGTCCCCGCTCCGAAGGGCATGCCGCCGTGGGTCAGCGTCGGGCCGTCCTCCACCACGAGGACCCGCAGCCCGGCCAGCGACGGGCTGCCCTCGAGGGTCACCGGGGACTCCGCGCGGACCACGACCGCCCCGGGCGCCATGGCCGCCACCGAGGCGAGCACCTCGTCGACGCCCGTCGGGTCGGCGGAGTCGAGCTTGTTCACCACCACGATGTCGGCCATCCGCAGCACAGCCTCGCCGGGGTGGTACCGGGATTCGTGGCCGGGGCGCAGGGGGTCGACGACGGTGATCATGATGTCGGGCCGGACGAACGGGAAGTCGTTGTTGCCGCCGTCCCAGACGATGACGTCGGACTCCTGCTCGGCGGCGTGCAGCACGGCGGCGTAGTCCACCCCGGCGAACATGACGAAGCCCATCGCGACGGGTGCCTCGTACTCCTCGCGCTCCTCGACGGTCGGGCTGCTGGCGTCGATGTCGGCCAGCGAGGCGAACCGCTGGACCCGCATGGCCTCCAGGTCGCCGTAGGGCATCGGGTGGCGGATGAGTGCCACCCGAAGCCCGGCGTCGAGCAGGATCTGCCCGACCGCTCGAGTGGTCTGGCTCTTGCCGCACCCGGTGCGGACCGCGCACACGGCCACCACCGGGCGGGTGCTGCGCAGCATCGTGCTGGCGGGACCCGCCAGCCGGAAGTCCGCCCCCGCCGCCAGGACGCGGGAGGCCAGGTGCATCACGGTCTCGTGGGGCAGGTCGGAGTAGGCCAGCACCACCTCGTCGACCGCCTCGTCCCGGACCAGCTGGTCGAGCCGTGCCTCGGGGACGATCGGGATGCCCTCGGGGTAGTGCGGCCCGGCCAGTGCCGGCGGCAGGACCCGGGCGTCGATCCCGGGGATCTGGGTGGCCGTGAAGGCGACCACCGTGCTGTCCGGGTCGTCGCGGAACACCTGGGCGAACACGTGGAAGTCGCGGCCCCCGGCGCCTGCGATGACGACCCTGCGCACCCCTTCATTGTGGTCCGGCGGGGGCTCGGACGCTGGCCCGACGGTGCAGCGCTTCGCCGCACGTGCCACCGGGTGCGGCTTTTGTCCCGCTTGTGCGGTGCGGGCCGGCGGACCACAATGACGCCCATCCCCACGGATGGAGGCGTCATGTCGAACGGCAAGCGGATCGGGATCCTGACGGCCGGAGGGGACAGCCCGGGCCTCAATGCGGCGATCCGCGGCGTCGGCAAGACCGCCATCGGCCACTACGGCATGGAGCTCGTCGGGTTCCGCGACGGCATCACCGGCCTGGTCAAGGACCGCCACGTCCCGCTGGACAGCTCGGCGCTCTCGGGGATCCTCACCATCGGTGGCACGGTGCTGGGGACCAGCCGCGACAAGGTCCACAAGATGCAGGTGGACGGTGAGACCCGGGACATGGTCCCCACGGTGGTGGAGAACTACGAGCGCCTCGGGCTGGACGGCCTGATCCTGATCGGCGGCGGTGGCACGGCCAAGAACGCCATGCGGCTGCACCAGGCCGGGATCAACGTGCTGACCATGCCCAAGACGATCGACAACGACATCTACGGCACCGACACCAGCTTCGGGTTCGCCACGGCGATCGAGATCGCCACCGAGGCCATCGACCGGGTCCACAGCACGGCGCACAGCCACCACCGGATCATCCTCACCGAGATCATGGGACACCGGGCCGGCTGGCTGACCCTGGCCGCCGGGCTGGCCGGTGGTGCCGACGTCATCCTGATCCCGGAGGTCCCCTACTCGGTGGCCAAGGTCGCCGAGACCATCAAGGCGCGGACGGCCCGGGGCAGCTCGTTCAGCGTCGTGGCGGTCGCCGAGGGGGCCCGCGACGCCGACGACATGGCCGACTACGAGGCGGCGAAGCTGCTGGTCAAGGCGGCCAAGACCCCGGAGGCCGTGCGTGCGGCCCGGGCGCACCTGGCCCACGTCGAGGACATCCAGCGGGAGCACACGTTCAAGCTCGCCCGTGACCTGGAGGCGGCCACCGGGCTGGAGACCCGGGTCACGATCCTCGGGTACGTCCAGCGTGGCGGTGCGCCCTGCGCGGCCGACCGGCTGCTGGCGACCCGGCTCGGCGCGGCAGCGGCGGACCTGGTGGCCGACGGCCAGTACGGGTTCATGGTGGCCGCCCGTGGCGACGGCACGGAGGCGGTCCCCCTGGCCGACGTGGCCGGCAAGGTGAAGTTCGTGCCCGCCGACCACGACTGGATCGCCGCGGCACGCAAGGTGGGCACCGGCCTGGGCGACTGATCGCCCACGCCGCCACCCCCCTCGGCGCCTCACCCGTTCGGTCGAGCGGGGGTTAGCCCGCTCGGGGGATCTGCGGGTGCATTCCGTCACGAGCGCCCCGCCGGGGATTGCCGGTGGGCGCCGCTGCCCTCACTCTGGACCCCACTGCTGGTCGCACGGGGGGCTGTGACGACCAGCATCACATCGGTCGTCACGACGGTCTCGAGGGGTGCACAGGGTGGGGACTTCCAGCGGTAGCGGATTGCGGGGGATCGGCCGGCGGGCCGCGAGGTGGGCGACGGCGGCGCTGGTGCTGACGGCCGGGTCGGTCGCCGGGCTCCCGGCAGCGCAGGCGGACACCGCCCCGCCGTCGGGGACCCCGGCGACGGTCACGGCCGACGTGCTGCCGACGGTGCAGGTCAACGGGGTCGTCTGGTCCCAGGTCGTCGTGGGGAACAAGGTCTACGTGGGCGGCAGCTTCACGAAGGCCCGCCCGGCGGGTGCGGCCGTGGGGACCAGTGAGGTGGCCCGGTCCAACATGCTCGCCTACGACATCCGCACCGGTGTCCTCGACACCACGTTCAAGCCGACCGTCAACGGCCAGGTGCTGGCAGTGACGGCCTCCCCGGACGGCTCGCGGATCTACATCGGCGGGTCCTTCACGAAGGTGAACACCTCGACACGCTCCCGGGTGGCCGCGCTGAGCCCCAGCACCGGAGCGCCCGTGTCCTCGTTCGCCCCGGTCGCCTCGACCACCGTCCGCGCGGTGCACGCCACTGCCTCGACGGTGTACCTCGGCGGCGACTTCACCACGATGTCGTCGAAGGCGCGCCGGTACGCCGCCTCGGTCAGCGCGTCCAGCGGCGCGGTCACGACCTGGAACCCGTCACCGGATGCGCCCGTGCTGGCGATGACCCTGAACTACGCCAAGACCAAGCTGATCATGGGCGGGCGGTTCACCACGGCCGGTGGGCGCACGAACATCAAGGGCCTGGTCGCGGTCGGGCCGACCTCCGGGACGTCGGTGACGTGGGCTGCGCCGAACACCATCCGCGATGCCGGGACCTCGGCTGCCATCACCTCGCTGACCGCCGACGCTGACGGCGTGTACGGCTCCGGGTACGTGTTCAGCAAGCTCGCCGGCAACCTCGAGGGCAGCTTCATGGCCGACAACGAGTCCGGGTCGATCATCTGGATGGAGGACTGCCACGGCGACACGTACTCGGTGTTCCCGCGGTCCGGCGTGGTCTACGCGGCCGGCCACTCGCACTACTGCGGCAACGTGGTGGACGGGTTCATGCAGACCAACCCGTGGACGTACTACCACTCCCCGGCGTTCACCAAGGCGGTTGCCGGGACCCTGGGCAAGGAGTACCTCGGCTACACCAACTGGGAGGGACGGCCGTCCCCCCGGCTGCTGCACTTCTTCCCGAACTGGAACGTGGGCACGTTCACCGGCCAGGGCCAGGCAACGTGGTCGGTCACCGGCAACAACGACTACATCGTCTACGGCGGCGAGTTCCCGAAGGTGAACGGCGTGGCACAGCAGGGCCTGGTCCGATTCGCCCGCCCCGGACTTGCGCCGAAGAAGAACGTCCCCAACGGCAACACCGGGCTGACGCCGTCGGTGACCTCGTACCGGTCCGGTGCCGTGCGAATCGGGTGGCTGGCAACGTACGACCGTGACAACGCGTCGCTGACCTACAAGGTGTACCGGGACTTCAAGGCACTCACCGACACCCCCATCCACACCACGACCCTCAGCTCGCGGTTCGACAAGCGCCAGCCGATGTCCTTCGTCGACACCGGCGCCGCGGCAGGCACCTCGCACAACTACCGGGTCTACGCCTTCGACCCGGACGGCAACTCGGTGTCCCGCGCGGCCACGACCATCACGGTCGCCTCGAGCACCGAGACCTCCTACCGGGCCGCCGTGCTCGACGGCAGCCCCAGCGCGTACTACCGGCTCGGTGACGCGGTCGGCGCCACGACGGCGATGGACTCAGCCAGTGCCGACAACCTGGTCCCGGCAGCGGGAGTGACCTTCGGGGTGGCCGGCGCGGTGGGTGGGGACACCGCCGCCAGCTTCGACGGGACGACGACCGGCTTCGCGGCCTCCCAGATCAGCCGTCCGGCACCCAACACCTTCAGCGTCGAGGCGTGGTTCCGGACCACCACCACGACCGGCGGCAAGATCGTCGGGTACGGCGACAAGGCGATCGACAACTCCTCGTCGTACGACCGCCACGTCTACCTGGACAACGCAGGGCACCTGGTGTTCGGCGTCAACCCGTCGGCGCCGGTGACGATGGTCACCCCGAGCACCTACAACGACGGCGCATGGCACCAGGTCGTGGCCACCCTCGGATCGTCGGGGATGCGCCTCTACGTCGACGGTGCCCAGGTCGCCGCGCGCACGGACGTCACCTCGGGGCAGAAGTACTCGGGCGTGTGGCGGATCGGCGGGGACAACCTGGCTGGCTGGGGCAGCAAGCCCTCGAGCTACTACCTCAACGGTCGCATCGACGAGGTGTCCGTCACCGGGTCCGTGCTCAGCGCCGCGCAGGTGGCCGATCGCTTCCAGCGGGGCACGCAGGCCGGGGTGGCCGTGGCCGCCGCCGGCGTGCCGAGGACGGCGGCCACGCAGGAGCCGACCTCCGCCGGTTCCACCGGACCCGCGCCGGCCGAGGCCCCGGCAGCGCCGAGCGAACCGGTGCCCGCCGACCTGGCGCCGGCTGAGGCAGTGCCCGCCGACGCGGCGCCGACAGCCCTGCTGTCCGCAGCGGCCCAGGGGCTGCAGGTGAACGTGGACGGGACAGCCTCGACCGCCCGGGAGGGCGTGATCGCCGGGTACTCCTGGGACTTCGGTGACGGGTCGGCCCCCACCTCCGCTGCGCTGGCCAGCCACGTCTACACAGCGCCGGGCACCTACGTGGTGACCCTCACCGTCACCGACTCCCTCGGCAACGTGGGATCGGCCAGCGCGCAGGTGTCGGTCGTGGGGGAGCCGATCGCCGCCGCACCGGGGACACCGATCGGCTGACGGCGTGGGCCGGGATCCGGCGACGACACGAATCCCGGCCCATGTCGCAATTGCGTCACCATCCCGACCGGATTCACCCATACGGGCTACTCTCGAATGGAGGGGAGAAACCGAAAGTGGGAGGAACTCATGTCCCGGTCCATTCAGGTTCTGCTGATCGACGACATCGATGGAACCGAGGCGGCTGAGAAGGTCCAGTTCGCCCTCGACGGTGTGGCGTACGAGATCGACCTGTCCGAGGCCAATGCGCGCGCCCTGCGTGACACGCTCGCCCCCTGGATCGCCGCTGGCCGCCGCGCGGGCAGCATCCGCCACGACCTGCCGCGACCCCGGTCCGGCAGCGGTCGGGAGATCCGGGACTGGGCCCGCGAGCACGGGATGCCGGTCGGCACCCGTGGCCGGTTGTCGCGGGAGATCACGGAGCGGTACCAGGAGGAGGCCGCCCGGGCCCGGTGAGGCCGGGGCGCGGCGCGGTGGTGCCCCGGTCGGGCGGTCAGGGTGCGTAGGCCGGCACGATGACCGTCTGGATCGCGGCCAGCAGCGCGTCTCCGATGTCCGCGGAGTCGGTGGGCATGGTCTCGGTCTGGAACACGGCGACGATGTCGCGGCTGGGCACGATGGCGATGACCTGGCCGCCCAGGCCGAGGGCAGCGATGGTCCGCTGCCCGTCGGCGTCCCCGATCCACCATTCGTAGCCGTACCCGGGGGTGCGATCGCTCCCGGTGCGCACGTGCGTCGTCGTCATCGCCCTCACCCAGCCGGCAGGCACGACCTGGCGGCCCTCCCACCGGCCGCCGTCGAGGACCATCAGCCCGAACCTGGCCATGTCCTGGGCGCGCAGCCGCAGGCCGAACGCCCCGCTGTTGATCCCCTGGTGGTCGGTTCCCCATGCGAAGCCGGAGGCGGAGAACAGCCCCCAGCTGGCCGGCATCAGCAGGTCCAGCTGCAGGGCGGCGTCGCTGGGGATGCCCAGCGGGTCGAACAGCCGCTCCTGGGCGTAGTCCAGCACGGTCCTGCCGGTGGCCTCGGCCAGCACGGCCGCCACCAGGTGCGCCCCGGCGTTGGAGTACGCGAACTGCCCGACCTCGCCGTCGTGGGCGGCGAGCAGGGAGGCCACGGTGTCCGGCGCGTCGTCACTGAGCAGTCCCGTGTCGGAGAACCCGGCGGTCATCGTGAGCAGCTGCTCCAGGGTCACCCGCCGGACCTCCGGGCTCATCTGGGCGCGGTGGTCGGGCAGCAGCTCGCCGAGGGTCTGGTCGAGGCCGGTGAGCGAGCCATCCTCGATCGCCAGGCCGATCAGGGTGGCCACCACGCTCTTCGTGACCGACCAGGTGTGGTGGTAGGCGCCGGGGGCACCCGTCTCGTGCTCGAGGACCGTGCGGCCGTCGACGATGACCAGGGCTGAGGCCAACGAGGCGAGGGCCGGGTCCTCGAAGCGATCCAGCAGGGCATCCGCCACGGCCTTGTCGACCGCGCGCTGCGCGGGGGTGGACGCGCTGGGCCGCAGGGGATCCAGCGGCGTCGATCCTGACGATCCGGAAGCTGCGCCTCCGGTGGGGCTGGCGACGGGCGGCGCGGTGGTGGGCGGGGTCGTCGCGGGGGCGGCCGCGGACTCGGGGGCGGCCGGGGCGTCCGTGGTGCAGCCACCCAGCACCAGCGCGGCGACGGCCAGGCTGGCCGCCGCGACAAGGGACCCGGAACGGGTGCGCTGGGCCACGTGGGCGTCCTCCTTCGGCTGCGACCACCTGAGCCTCGCCCGCAGCGGTGGCACTGTCAACGGCGGCGGTTGCGGTCCCGGGGGGCGTTCGCCGTGGGCCGAAGGAACTGCGTCACCCGGTCCCGTCCGTCGAAGGGGGACTTGCCCGGCATCGGCGCTGCGGCCAAGGCTCGTGGGAGCAGGTCCCGTCGCCGGGACCTGCGGGGGAGGACGACGATGCTCGTGGCCGACCGGCCCACTCCGGGATGGGCTGCCCCGCTGTGGCGCCGGCGTGCTGGGCTGCAGCGGGGTTTCCGGGCCGGAGGCTGGAGCCGGACGTGCCGGGGCCGGTGACGGAGCCTCCGTCGTCCGCCCTGGCGGTGCTCGACGCGTGCGGGGTCGGCCGCGCGACGTACCCGGGTGGGTCGCTGCGTGACCACCTGGTCGGGACCTTCCACACGCTGGGACGGTGGGGGGCCGTCGAGCACGTCGCCGTCGCTGGGCTCATGCACTCGGTGTACGGCACGTTCTCCCCGGAGTCGGTCCCCGTCCCGATCCGCGACAGGTCGTCCCTGCGCGAGGTCATCGGTCCGGACGCCGAGGAGCTCGTGTGGCTGTACTCCCGGATGGATCTCACGTTCCTGCCCGACGCCCTGGCGGGAGGCAGTCCGCTGCTGGCTGCCGAGGACTGGCAGTCGTTGCACGCGTCCCCCGAGCAGATCCTGTCGCTGGCGTGGATCGCTGCGGCGAACGTTGTCGAGCAGTGGGTGCGCCTCGGTCCGCCGCCTCGGGGGGCGCAGGTGTTCCTCGGTGAGCTGGCCCTCGCCGCGGCGGGCCCGGTGCCCTGGGCAGCGCGGGAGTGGGGTCGGGGCGCGCCGGGGTGATGCCCGCGCGCCGGTGCCCCCCCGGACCGTGTCCCCCGCGCAGTCCCCAGCCCCCGGGCTGACCGACGACGGGCGCGGCTCAACTTGACCACGCAGCGCGCCGATCCCTGTTCCGCAAGCGTGCATGGCCGCAGCGGGGCCTGGGTTCCGGCGTCCCCGGCCCCGGGCGTGCCCGACGGACCCGGCTCTCGATTGGACGGACACCATGACGGGCAGCACCTCGTGGCAGGCCGAGGTGGACCCTGCCGTGCGATGCGAGGCCGCGGGGCTGAGCGCCCAGGACATCGACTCGCTGACCACGCTGGGCATCGACCTGCACTGGGCTGCGGACCTCGCCATGGCCGGGGCGGACCTGCTGAGCATCCGCGGGATCGCCCGGCGGGCCATGCTGTCGCGGCCGAGCCGGGATCACGGCTTCGGGGGATCGCGCCGCTGAGCGCCTACTCCAGCAGCATGCGGTCCGACGTGAGCGCCTGGCCGGCAACCTGGTGGAACTTCTCGACCAGGTCGGGGACCTTGAGCTGGGACTTCTGGGGCCCGTCGAGGTCGAGCACGACCCGACCCGCGTGCATCATGATCAGCCGGTCGCCGTAGCGCAGCGCGATCTCCATGTTGTGCGTGATCATCAGGGTGGTCAGCCCCCGCTCCTCGACGATGCGGCCGGTCACCTCCATGATCGTGCCGGCCACCTTCGGGTCGAGGGCCGCGGTGTGCTCGTCGAGCAGCAGCACGCTGGGCTCGTCGACCGTGGCCATGAGCAGCGACATGGCCTGGCGCTGCCCCCCGGAGAGCTTGTTCACCTGCGCCTTCAGGCGGTCCTCCAGGCCCATGCCCAGCCCGGTCAGCATGTCGCGCATCTGCCCCCGGCGGGCCTTCGTGACTCCGCGACGCAGGCGACTGCGGTGCGAGCGCATGAGGGCCAGGGCCAGGTTCTCCTCGATGGACATGCCCGGTGCCGTGCCGGCGCGGGGGTCCTGGAACACCCGGCCGATCAGCCGGGAGCGGACGTGCTCGCCCTGCTTGGTGACGTCCTGCGAGCCGATGCGCACCGACCCGCTGGTCAGCGGGAACGTGCCGGCGACGGCGTTGAGCAGTGTCGACTTGCCGGCTCCGTTCGACCCGATGACGGTGACGAACTGACCGGCCGGGATCTGCAGGTCGATGCTGTTCAGGGCGACGACCTCGTTGGCCGTGCCCGGGAAGAAGACCTTGCGGACCCCCTGCAGGGTCAGCGACTCGGGATGGCTCATGCTCGCACCACCCGGGACCGGATCGTCGGGACCGACAGTGCCAGCACCACGAGGACCGCCGT
Source organism: Candidatus Nanopelagicales bacterium (assembly GCA_039812125.1). GTDB lineage: Bacteria > Actinomycetota > Actinomycetes > S36-B12 > CAIYMF01 > Prado023. Next base: position 5,729 of record JBDHZV010000027.1, on the reverse strand, counting down.
GAGCAGCTTGAGGTCGGTGGGGGCGATGCCCAGGCGCAGGCTCACCGCGATGAGCAGCCGGTAGACGATGGAGCCGCCGATGACGGCGAACAGCACCCAGCTGACGCTGCGCTCGCCGAAGATGACCTCCCCCATGATGACGCCGGCCAGACCGGCCACGATGGTGCCGATGCCCATGCCGACGTCGGCGAAGCCCTGCTGCTGTGCGACCAGGGAACCGGTGAGCGCCACCAGGCCGTTGGCCAGGCCCAGCCCGATGATCCGCATGGTGTCGGTGTTCGTGCCCATCGCGCGGATCATCTGCTCGTTGTCGCCCGTGGCACGCAGGCACAGCCCGATCTCGGTGTGCAGGAACCAGTCCAGGACCAGCTTGACGACGATCGCGAGCAGGGCCAGCGCGCAGATCAGCGCCCACGCCGACAGGGCGATGCCGAGCAGGTCTCCGAGCTTCTCGAACAGCCCGTCCACGCCCAGCAGCGGGGTGTTGCTGCGCCCCATGACCCGCAGGTTGATCGTGTACAGCGCCGTCATCGTGAGGATTCCGGCCAGCAGCTTCGGGCCGTAGTTGGTCGGGGACCCCCCGGACCCGCCGCGCAGCACGATGTGCAGGAACCCGGTGGTCATGCCGGCGCACACCCCGGCGGCCACCCCCGCTGCCGTTGCCAGCCACGGCGAGGTGCCCCCCACCACGAGCGCGGCCGTGACGGCAGCCCCCAGGGGGAGGCTGCCGTCGACGGTCAGGTCCGGGAAGTCCAGCACCCGGAACGCGATGTACACGCCCAGGACCATGAAGCAGTACAGCAGCCCCTGCTGCAGTCCGCTGGTGAGGATGGCGTTCACGGCCCTCCGATCAGATCGGCGGTCGGGGGATCAGAACTTGTTCTGGGCCTTCGCCACGACGTCGGCCGGGAGGGTGACCCCGCTGTCCTGCGCCGCCTTCTCGTTGATCGACAGCTGCAGGTTCTCGGCGTACTGGACGGGGATGTCCTTGACGGCCTTCCCGGCGAGGATGTCGGCTGCCATGTGGCCCGCCTGCACGCCCAGGTCGGCGTAGTCGAAGGCGTAGGCGGCGATCGCGCCGCGCTTGACGCTGTCGGTGTCCCCGGCGAACAGCGGGATGTCGTTGTCCTGCGCGACCTTGACCACGCTCTCCAGGGCGGAGACGACGGTGTTGTCGGTCAGCACGGAGATCGCGTCAACCCGGCCCACGAGGGAATCGGCCGCTGCCTTGACCTCCGACGAGGTGCTCGCCGTGGCCTCGACCACCGTCAGGTTGGCGGCCTCAGCGGCCTTCTTCTGCTCCGCCACCAGGAACGCGGAGTTGGCCTCGCCGGCGTTGTAGATGACGCCGAGCGTCTTCACATCCGGGACGACCTGCTTGATCAGCTCAAGGGTGGGACCCATCGGCAGCATGTCGGACACGCCGGTCACGTTCGCGTCGGGTGCCTCGGCGTTGGAGACCAGGCCGGCACCGACGGGATCGGTGACGGCGGTGAACACGATCGGCGTGTCGGTGAGCGCCTTGACGACGGCCTGGGAGGTGGGCGTGGCCACACCGAGCACCAGGTCTGGCTTGTCGCTGGCGAACTTCTGGGCGATGCTCGAGGCGGTCGCCATGTCACCCTGGGCGTTCTGCACGTCGTAGGTCACGTTCGTGTAGCCGGCCTCGGTGAGCCCCTGCTTGAACCCCGCCACGGCCGCGTCCAGCGCGGGATGGCTCACGATCTGGGTGACCCCGATCGTGTACGGGTCGGTGGGCGAGCCACCCGTGGGGCTGCTGCTGGCACTCGCCCCGGAGTCGGAACTGCTGCAGCCGGTCAGGGCGAGGGCGGCGGCCGCGGTCAGCGCTGCGGCGATCCTGGTGACGCGCACGATGACGATCCTGTTCTCTCGGCGTGATGGGGATTCTCGGCCGTCCGGGTGACCGGGCGGAGGCAACCGCTGGGCAGTCTACAAAGGGGTCCGCGCGCCGGTGCGGCGGTGGGGTCGGACATGCCACGAGGCCCCCACCGCATCGGGTGGAGGCCTCGTGGTTGGTGCAGTGCGTCAGATGGCGCGCACGTTGTCGGCCTGCGGGCCCTTCTGGCCCTGCGTGATGTCGAACTCGACGCGCTGGTTCTCCTCCAGGGTGCGGTAGCCGCTGGCGACGATCGCCGAGAAGTGGACGAACACGTCCGGGCCGCCGCCGTCCTGCGCGATGAAGCCGAAGCCCTTCTCGCCGTTGAACCACTTGACTGTGCCTTGTGCCATTGTTCTGGTGTCTCCCTATATGACTGCGGGTCGACGCTGCGTCGACCCTGGTTGCTGCGTCGGCCGCTGCCCGAGAAGAGCAGGACGCCCAGCGATTGATCCGCGGGCGTCCGGAGAACTGGCGAAAGAAAGGCTGTACAGCGCGTGAAGGGTAGCACGGCAGTCCCGGTCGGGGGAATCAGCTGACGCGTGCGAGGAGCCCGTGCTCGGCGAAGATGTGAACCGCGTCCGGCAGCGCACTGGCGCACGTTGCGGATCGCGAGCTCCCCGCAGTGCCTCACACGGCAGCCGCGGCGGCCATCTCGTAGGTATCGGCGGGCATCGGCCGCTCCAGCTCCCACACCATCGCGATGGGTCGCTCGCCCCGGACCGAGCCCGGGACCAGGCGCGCCCTGCCGAGGCAGAGGAAGGGAGCACCCTTCCCGAAGTCGTTGCTCGGCGATTCCCGGACGAACAGGACGACGCGAGTAGCGGGATCGCGCAGGTCCCGACCTGCGCGGGAATCCAGGGCGGTGTCGTTCTGGGACTCCCAATGGAATCGGCGTTCCCCGAGCGCGTAGTCGCGGTACATCGTCGTCGGGCTGAAGTCCGCCTCGTCCTTGCGGAGGTTCACCAGCAGCAGCACCGCGTCGTGTGCCCGAGCCCATTCGACCCCGGCCTGCCGCCCGCGTGCGGAGCGCTCCTCGTCGGCAAGCCCGAAGGCCGCCAGGATCTCGGGCCGCGTGTAGGTCGCGTGAGAGCTCAACGGAACTGCGGACAACCCCTCGCCCAGCCCTCCAGCAGCCAGCCGGGACGTGTCCACGCCGAGCCGCAGGACCTGCCCGATCTCGTCGACGACTGCAGGCTCGCCGCGGAGCCGATCCAGGAGCTCCGGATATGTTCTCCCGTCCCGATCCGGCCAGATGGACAGGCACAGCATCCGGGCGATGCGCCGTCCTGCATCGCTCAACGTGTCGTATGCGGGGGCGTCGGGAGCCAGGAGCGCCCGGTACGCGTTCGCGCGCTCGGCGTCGTCGACGTGGACCAGCGACCGCACTCGTCTCGCGATCTGTCCCTCGTGCGGTCCCGCGGGTGGCAGGCTGAGTCGTGCAGCCCGCCGGATCTCGGTCCACGAGCGATTCCGGTAGACCGCCGGCAGATCGTGGCCGGTCTCGGCCAGGAAGGTGGCGAGCTCGGTCGTGCCGACGCTGCGGGCATCGGCGACCAGTCGCGGCAGCCGTGAGTCCAGCTGGTCGCGCACCGAGGCGAGCACGATGTCCTTGGCGACGCGATCGAGGTGGATCGCGCTGCCGCCTGGCAGCCAGGGATGCTCCTGATCGAGTCGCTCGGCGACCTCGCGCCTGGTTGCGCCGGTGAGTGCCATCATCTTCGCGTCGAAGCGGAACTCGCGTCGTTGCTGGCCGATGAAGTCCAGGACGGTCAGGACGGACTTGCCGTGGGTACGGCGCAGGCCGCGGCCCAGTTGCTGCAGGAACAGGGTCGCGCTCTCTGTCGGGCGCAGGAGCAGCAGGGTGTCGATCTCCGGGATGTCCAGGCCTTCGTTGAACAGGTCCACCGCGAAGATCGCTCGTGTCCTGCCGTCACGAAGCGCCCGGATGGCCCCGGCCCGCTGCTCGTCAGGCGTGGAGCCGGACAGCGCGACCGCGTCGATCCCGGCGGCAGTGAACCTGTCTGCCATGAAGTGCGCGTGCTCGATCGACACGCAGAATCCCAGTGCGCGCATCTGGGACAGGTTCCCGACCTTCCTGCGCAACTCCTCGATCACGAGGCGCACCCGGGCGTCATGGCCGGTGTACAGCTCGCTCAGATTCGCCAGGACATACCCGCCACGACGCCATTCGACGCTGCGCAGATCCACGTTGTCGTGGATCCCGAAGTAGTGGAACGGCACGAGCAGGCTCTCGTCCATCGCGTCCCAGAGCCGCATCTCGTAGGCGGCGCGGCCGTCGAAGAAGTCCCGGACGTCGACCCCATCGGTGCGCTCCGGAGTGGCGGTGAGGCCGAGCAGCTCTCGTGGCTGGATCCTCTCGAGCAGCGCTCGGTAGGTGGCCGCCTCCGCGTGGTGGAACTCGTCGATGACGACGACTTCGAATCGACTCAGGCCGAGGCGGTCCATCCCCCCACTGCTCAGGGATTGGACGCTGGCGAATACGTGCTGCCAGTCCCGGGGGCGCGCGCCGCCGACGAAGGATTCCCCGAAGGTCCCGTCCACGAGGACTTCTCGGTACGTGCGCAGGGACTGGTCCAGGATCTCCCGTCGGTGCGCGACGAAGAGCAGCGACGGTCGACGCCCCCACTGTTCGGCAAGGGCTCGATAGTCCAGCGCTGCGACGACCGTCTTGCCGGTGCCCGTGGCGGCCACCACCAGGTTCCGGTGCCGGCCGTGCACCTCGCGTTCGGCCTGGAGGGCCTCGAGGATCGCCTTCTGGTGGGGACGCGGCGTCACCTCCAGGCCGCTCAGTTCCAGGGGGAGTTCGGGTGTGTCAGCAGCGCCGGCCAGGCGCAAGGCCCGATCCAGGCGCTCGCCGTCGCGGTCCGGGTCGTACGGCTCGAAGGCGTCGGAAGCCAGGTAGCCGTCGAACGTCCTCCTGAACCGCTCGATGAGGTGCGGCGTGACGGGCGTGACCAGCCGGACGTTCCATTCCAGGCCGTCGAGGAGTGCCCAGGTGGTGAGGTTCGAGGAGCCCACATAGGCGGTGTCGAATCCCGAGTCCCGGCCGAAGAGCCAGGCCTTCGCGTGCAGTCGCGTTGCCTGAGTCTCGTAGGAGATGGCCACCTGCGCATTCGCCTCACGGACGAGCCAATCCAGGGCCGAGCGCTGGGTGGAGCCCGTGTAGGTCGTGGTGAGAACCCGGATCGGCACCCCGCGCGCGGCGGCAGCCCGCAGGGGCTCGGCCAGCATGCGCACTCCCGCCCACCGGACGAACGCCATGATGACGTCGATCCGGTCGGCGCTCGGAATCTCCGAGGCCAGTTCGGCGAACAGGCTCCGCTCCTTGCGAGCGGCCGTCAGAAGGGCGACCTCCCCCAGCGGGGTCTTCGGGTGGGGGAGGGGCTCTGCCGTCCCGTCGGCCACCGCGACCAGGAACTCGATCGGCACCGGCACGCGCTCGTCACTGCCCGCGACCTCCAGGAGCCGGTTGGTCAGCCGAGCGCGAGTGACCTCGTCGTCGTGTGACGTGAGGATCCGCGCAAGCTCGGATGCGACCAGCCTGGCCAGCGCGTCAACGTCCTTCTGCTTGCCGGGACTCGGATCCAGGAGCTTGGCGAGCCGCGCCTCGACCGGCGAGCCGCCCGCGCGCTGCGACGGCTTGAGCGGCTCGCGGTGATCCAACGACGACGTACGGAGCAGGTCATAGATCCCGGGGGGCAGAAGCTCCACGCGCGCCAGGCTATTGACGGCGGGGTGCGATCCCGGCGATCAACCAGGTGTGTCGCGAGTCCCGCACTGGGCGCGCACCCGCAACACGGCGGGGACG
>JBDHZV010000026.1:0-29477 GCA_039812125.1 Candidatus Nanopelagicales bacterium | reverse complement strand
GTCCTCGGGCCGATGAGGATGACCGCCGCCGGCACGACCAGGGAGCGCACCACGATGGTGTCCAGCAGCACGCCCACGGCCACGATGAAGGCGATCTGGAACAGGAAGAGCAGCGGCAGGATGGCCAGTGCGCTGAACGTGGCCGCCAGCACGAGCCCCGCGCTGGTGATCACGCCACCGGTCACGGCCAGCGCCCGCAGGATGCCCGCGCGGTTGCCGAAGGCGACGGTCTCCTCCCGGGCGCGTGTCATCAGGAAGATGTTGTAGTCCACGCCGAGGGCGGCCAGGAACACGAACGCGTACAGCGGGACCGACGCGTCGGCACCGGGCAGGTCCATGATCCGGTAGAACACGATGGCCGACAGCCCGAGCGTGGCAGCGAACGACAGCACCACGGTGGCGATGAGCAGCAGCGGCGCGACCAGCGCCCGCAGCAGCAGCACGAGCACCACGAACGTCACGAGCAGCACCGCCGGGATGATCACCCGGAGGTCACGCTGCGTGGCGTTGTTCGTGTCCAGCGCGGTGGCCGTGGTCCCGCCGACGAGGGCCTCCGGGCTGACGGGGTCGAGGGCGGAGCGCAGCTCCTCGACCGTCTGCTCAGCCTCCGGGGAGTCGGCGACGTCGGTGAGGGTCGCCTGCAGCTGGACGAGCCCGTCGACCACGACCGGTTGGGCGTCCGGGCCCGGTGCCCCAGCGGTGACCGGCACCACGGAGGCCACCCCCTCGTTGGCCGACACCACGGAGAGCATGGCAGCCAGCTGCGCCTCCGGGCCGATCACGATCGTCTCGCTGCCGGACCCGGCCGGGAAGTGCCGGGCCAGGGCGTCCTGGCCCTGGGTGGACTCGACCTCGACCATGAACAGCTGCGAGGTGGGCACCCCGCTGGCCCGGAAGGCCGGGAGGAACGCCGCCAGGCCGATCAGCACGATCAGCGACACCCCCAGGACCAGGCGCGTCCGCCGGTCCACGTACGCCGCGACCCGAGCCCAGAACCCCGTCACCTGCGACTCCGGATCGACCATGTCGACCTTCGGCTTGGCCGGCCAGTAGGCCCGACGCCCCAGCATGACCAGGACGGCGGGCAGGAACGTCAGGGCCGCCACCATGGCGAAGCCGACACCGATCGCCGCCACCGGGCCCAGGCCGCGGTTCACGTTCAGCTCGGACAGCAGCAGGGTCATGACCCCCAGGGCGACGGTCCCCGCGGAGGCCACGATCGCCTCCCAGGTGCCGCGCAGGGTGCGGCCCATCGCGTCGACCTGGAACTCGGTGCGCCGCAGCTCCTCCCGGAAGCGCGCCACGACCAGCAGCGAGTAGTCGGTGGCCGCGCCGATGACCAGGATGAACAGGATGCCCTGCGCCTGGCCGTTCAGCGTGAGCGTGCCCGCGTCGGCCAGCAGGTAGATCACCATCGATGCCGCGCTCAGGGCGAACAGCGCGGTCAGCAGCACGATGAACGGCAGGATCGGGCTGCGGTAGACGATGAGCAGGATGACGAGGACCACCCCGAGTGCGACCAGGAGCAGCAACCCGTCGATCTCGCCGAACGCCTCGGAGAAGTCGGCGAGGAACCCGGCGGGGCCGGTGACGTAGACCTCGGCCCCCAGCGCCCGCGCCGGGCTGTCGGCCAGGGCCTCCCGGACCGCCTCCACCTCGGCGGCGGGCTCGGTGTCGTCCTGGACGACGACTCCCGCGAGCACCGTGAGCGCCCGGCCGTCCTGGGAGGGCACGGGGCCGACCACGTCCTGGACCCCGGGGATGGCCTGGAGCTGCTCGACGTCGCGCGCGACCGCGGCCGCGGCGGCCGGCCCGACCGCCTCGGGGAACTCGTAGACGATGACGGCCGGCACGGCGTCCGAGGTCGAGAACTCCTGCTGCAGGGCCTGGACCCGCGTGGACTCCGCCTCGGCCGGCAGGAACGTCGCGGAGTCGTTCTCCTGGACCGCCGACAGCTGCCCGGCGTACGGACCGGCCACGCCTGCCAGCACGAGCCACCCGAGGACCAGCAGGGCGGGGACCAGCCAGCGCCGCAGCCGGATGCCCGAGCGGCTGTGGCGGTCGACGACGCCCGCGTGGTCCGTTCCGGAGTCGGTCGAGGACTGTTCGGGCATGGCCCCTCCTGTCGGCCGGCCGGCACGTGCGGCCGGCTCCGGGCACAACCTAGGGGCAATCCCGGGGCGCCGCACGCGCGCATCGCCCACGCCACAGGCGATCCGCCGACCCGGCGGGCGAAGTGGAGGTCAGCTCGGGGCGGGTGCGCGCCTGCGCGCTGACCAGGCGGTGGCCACCATCTCGTCGAGGGTGTGACGCATCGCCCAGTCCAGGTCGGCAGCGGCCAGCGCGCCCGAGGCCACGATGCGCGCCGGGTCCCCGGGCCGCCGGGCGGCGACCGCCGGGGTGAAGTCGATGCCGGTGACGCGGGCCATCGCGGTCATGATCTGGGCCACGGAGACCCCGTCGCCGCTGCCCAGGTTGTAGACCGGCCGCAGCGACCCGCCCTCGTCGAGGATCCGCGCGGCCACGACGTGGGCCTCGGCCAGGTCGGCCACGTGGATGTAGTCGCGCACGCAGGTGCCGTCCGGGGTCGGGTAGTCGGCACCGAAGATCGTGGGGGTGCGCCCGGCGAGCAGGGCGTCGAACACCAGGGGGAACAGGTTGTGCGGGCTGGTGTCGTACAGGTCGTCCGACCCGGACCCGACGACGTTGAAGTAGCGCAGGCTGGTGTGGCGCAGGCCCGTCGCCCGAGCCTGGTCGGCCAGCAGCCACTCCCCGATCAGCTTGGACTCCCCGTAGGGCGACTCCGGCCGCGTGGGGGTCTGCTCGGTGACCAGGTCGACGTCCGGGGTGCCGAACGTGGCCGCCGACGAGGAGAACACGATCGAGGGCACGCCCACGTCCTGCATCGCGCGCAGCAGGCAGACCGTCCCGGTCACGTTCTGGTCGTAGCAGTGCAGCGGCCGCTGGACCGACACCCCCGCGTACTTGAACCCGGCGATGTGCATCACGCCGGTGACGGCGTGCTCGGCCAGCGTGGCCCGGACCAGGCCGGTGTCCAGGATCGAGCCGGGCACGAAGGGCACGCCCTCGGGCACGAACTCCCGGTGCCCGCTGGACAGGTCGTCCAGCACCACCGGGGCGATCCCCGCCGCCTGGAACGCCCGCACCACGTGCGCCCCGATGTAGCCGGCCCCGCCGGTCACCAACCACGACATCTGTCGCCCTCTCCCTCGATTGCCCCCATAGCCTGCTCCATCCACCCGACGTCAGCCGACGCGCCCCGCCGCCGGGCCGGCGACCGCGAGGAGCAGGCCCGGCTCGACCCACCCCCGCTCGACGAACGCCGCGGTGACGGCCGCGGCCACTGCCCCGACCCGCGCCGCCTCGACCAGCGCGATCGCCGACCCGCCGAACCCGCCCCCGGTCATCCGCGCCCCGAGGGCACCGGCGGCACGCGCCGCGGCGACCGTGACGTCGAGCTCGGGGCAGGTGACCTCGTAGTCGACCCGCAGCGACTCGTGCGAGGCGTCCATCAGCGGGCCGACCTCGCGCACGCGACCGTCGCGCACCAGCACGACGAACTGCTCGACGCGGGCGATCTCGGTCACGACGTGGCGCACCCGCATCCGCTGGACGGGATCGTCCAACCGGGCCAGCGCGACGTCCAGCCCCGCCAGGGGCACCTCGCGCAGCGTCCCGACTCCGAGCACCTGCGCTGCGGCGTGGCAGGCGTCGCGGCGCGCGGCGTACTGCCCGTCCACGAGGGCGTGCTCGGCGCGGGTGTCGACCACCAGGAGCTCCAGGCCCGCCTCGGCCAGGTCGAAGGGCACCTGGGCCACGCTGGCGTCGACGTTGTCCAGCAGCAGCGCGTGCCCCGCGCTCGTCCGCAGCGAGGCGGCCTGGTCCATCCCGCCGGTCGGGGCGCCGGCGACCTCGTTCTCCGCGCGCACGCACGCCGCCGCCAGGCGGGCCCGACCGGGGTCGCCCAGGTCGGCCTGGCCCAGTCCGAAGACCTCGTCCAGGGCGATGGCCACCGCGCACTCGATCGCCGCGGACGACGACAGGCCGGCCCCGAGCGGCACGCACGAGTCGATCGCGACGTCGAAGCCGCCGAGGGCGAACCCATCCTGGCCCAGCGACCACACCGGGCCGGCGGCGTAGGCCACCCAGGAGCCCACCGCGCCCGGCGCGATCCCGGCCACCGTCCCGGTCCACACGTCCTGCGGGGCCAGCCCGGAGACCACCCGCACGACGTCGTCGTCGCGGCGGCGCACCGCCGCGAAGGTGCGGTGCGGCAGCGCCATCGGCAGGCACAGCCCGCCGTTGTAGTCCACGTGCTCGCCGATCAGGTTCACCCGGCCCGGCGCGGCCCACACCCCGTCGGGCTGCCCGCCGAACGCGCCCGCGAACAGCTCCCGCGCGCGCCCCGCGCCCTGCGCGTCGTCCCATGCCACCACTGGGGCACCCATCACCGAACCTCCTCGATCCTGCGCCCGCGGGGACCCGGCTGCCGGCCGGCCCGCCCGATCCCGGTCCTCATCCCCGCACCTGCGTCGCCCGCAGCAGCACCAGGTGGTCGGTGTCCAGCAGCGGGGCCTGGATGCCCACCTCCGCCAGGACCCGCCCGGTCAGGGTGACCCCGTCGGCCACCCACGCCGGCGCCACCGGGCCCGGGACCCCGCCGGGCCCCTGCGCGCTCACGTGGTAGGCGCGGTCCGGGTCCAGCCCGGGCAGCGTGACCCGGCCGGCCGGCCAGGTGAGCGTGTGGTCGATGGCGGCGAGTCGGTACAGCGCGTCGCCGCCGTCGGCGGCCACCACCCCCTCGAGGACCAGCGCGGGGTTGGTCAGGTCGGCGTGCACGACCGTCCCCGTGTGCAGCAGGTCGCGGACCTCCTTGTGGAAGGCGATCCAGGTGCCGAGCTGCGCGAGGTCCTGGGCGCTGGCGCGAGTCAGGTCCCACTCCACACCCATGTGGCCCCAGATCGCCGTGCCGGCCCGGAACGCCAGTCCGTGGGAGCGCTTCGTGGTGTGGTCGGCCCCCGAGCCGACGTGGGTGCCCATGAGCTCCGGGGGCAGGGTCAGCCCGGTCCAGCGGACCATCCGCTGGCGCTCGTGGGCGTCGATGCAGTCCGACACCCACACCCGGTCGGTGTGCTCGAGGATGCCCAGGTCGAGCCGCCCGCCCCCGCCGCAGCAGGACTCGATCTCCAGCCCGGGATGGCGCCGGCGCAGCTCGGCCATCATCCGGTAGACCGCCTCGGTCTGCTCGTGCACGCCCGGCGTCCCCGACGGGCAGTGCCCGGCGTCCACCAGCGCCCGGTTGTGGTCCCACTTGATGTAGTCGATGCCGTACTCGGCGACCAGCGCCGACACCCGACCGAGGACGTGCGCGTAAGCCTCGGGGTGGCCCAGGTCCAGGATGTGCTGGTAGCGCGACGGGATCCCGGGCCCGTGGTCGGTCTGGAACAGCCACTGCGGGTGCTCCCGGGCCAGGTCGGAGTCGAGGTTGACCATCTCGGGCTCGAACCACAGGCCGAACTGCATGCCCAGCGCGCGGACGCGGTCGACCAGCGGGTGCAGTCCGTCGGGCCAGACGCCTTCGTCGACGTACCAGTCGCCCAGGCCGGCCCGGTCGTCGCGGCGGTGCCGGAACCAGCCGTCGTCCAGGACGTAGCGCTCGATCCCGAGCTCGGCGGCCCGCTCGGCCAGCGCCACGAGGGTGTCCACGTCGTGGTCGAAGTAGACGGCCTCCCAGGTGTTGAGCAGCACCGGCCGCGGGGACCGCGGGTGCTGGGACCGGGACCGCAGGAACTGGTGGAACCGCGCGGAGAACGCGTCGAGCCCCTCCCCCCACGAGCCGTACAGCCACGGGGAGCCGTACTGCGCGCCGGGCTCGAGCCGGACCTCACCGGCCAGCAGCAGCTCACCGCCGCGCAGCAGCCGCCACCCGGTGGTGGAGTGCTCCGCGGAGAGCACCTGGTTGCCGCTGTGGCCCAGGTGCACGCCCCAGACCCGTCCGGTACGGAACCCGAACCCCGGCTGCCCGGCGCACAGCACCGTGGCCGAGTCGTGGCCCGGTCGCCCGCCCCACGCCTCACGCACCCACTGGCCGGGGTCGAAGGACCGCCGCTGCGGGGTGCGCTCGTGGGTGTGCCGCCCGGTCATGTCGAGCAGCTCGGTCGCGACCGAGGGCACCGGCAGGGCCGGCTCCAGGGCACGCACCTCGTACGGGGCGTCGCCGAGGTTGCGCACCGACGCGCGCACGCGCACCAGCCCGCTGGCCAGCAGCTCGAGCTCGGTGATGACCTCCAGGGCCCCCGGGCCGTCGACTCCCACGCTGCGCAGGCGCACGGCACCCTCGGGGCCGTCGGGCCAGCCCGCGGTGCCGGCCTGCGACGCGACGTGCTCGACCCGGTCGAGGGCGACGGACCACGCCCGGCCCTCCCGGCTGCCCTGCAGCCCGGGCCGGCCCAGCCAGCCCGAGGAGTGCTGGGGAAGCAGGGCGACGGTCTCCTGCGACGTGATGACACTGTCGACCAGGGGCATCCCGAGCCCGACGACCGCGCCGGTCAGGTGGTCCGGGGCCAGGTCCCCGAGGTCCGGCCCCCAGTGCAGCACGCACGGCAGCCGGTCCGGATCCAGCCGCAGCAGCACGCTCGTGCCACCCCGGCGCAGGTGCGCCACCCCACCCGCCACGACATCCGCCATCGACTGCCTCCTCACCGTGGTTGTCCACTCGGGGGTCGCTGGAACGCTATACCGCTGACCACGCGATCGTCAGGTCGACGACCGAACCAGGCGCCTTCCGTCCGCACCCACGACCCTGCCCCTTCATCCTCCCCCAATACTGTAACGTCAAACCTCATCGACGAGGGGGGCACCGCGCGCCCGGGCCGCCGGAGGCCTGCCGGCCTCCCTACACTGGTCCCCATGACCTGCCCGGCTGCGAGCCAAGCCCGGTGGTCGGGGTGGCAGTGAGACCCGGGGGACGGGGGCCGGCGGGCTCGGCCCGCATCACCGACGTGGCCCGGCTGGCCGGCGTCTCGCCGCAGACGGTGTCGAACGTGGTGAACGGCCGCGGGGGCTACACCGAGCAGACCCGGGCCACCGTGATGCGCGCGGTCGAGCAGACCGGCTACCTGCCCAACCGCGCAGCCCGCCAGCTGCGCACCCGGCGGGCCAGGCTCATCGCGTTCTGCCTCGAGGGCAGCAACCTCGACGCCCGCAACCCGTTCACCCTCTGGCTGCTGCGGGCCATCGTCGACACCGCCCACCCGAGCGGGCACCGCGTCGTGGTGTTCACATGCGAGCCCGACGACGTGGCCCAGTTCGAGGCGTGGGTGCGCACCGGCGACGCCGACGGGTACGTGTTCGCCAACGTCACCCCGGGCGACCCGCGCACCGCGGTCCTGTCCCGCCTGGGCCTGCCGTTCGCGGTGATGGGCCGGACGCTCCCCGGGGAGCCGCAGACCTGGGTCGACGTCGACAACCGGGCCGCGATCGCCACGGTGGTCGACTACCTGGTGGCCAAGGGCCACCGGCGGTTCGGCTTCGTCGGCGGCGAGGGGACCCGGCACTGGAACGTCGAGCGCCGCGAGGGCACCCGCGACCGGCTCGCCGAGCACGGGATCACCCTGGCCGACCGCTCGGTCCTGGTGGGCGACCTCACCGAGGTGGCCGCCGGGCTCGACGACGTCCTGGCCTCCCCCACCCGCCCATCGGCCCTGGTGTGCAGCAGCGACACGCTCGCCGTGCTGGTCGGCACCCGGGCCCGCGCCCTCGGCCTGCACGTGGGACGGGACCTGGCCGTCACCGGGTTCGACGGGGGCCTGCTCGACTGGGTCCTGGACCCTCCGCTGACGACCGTGCGCATCCCGGTCGGCGCCGTCGCCGAGGCGATCATCGCCCGGCTGCTGCGCGAGCTGGCCTCCGGCCCGACCGGCGACCCCGGCCAGTTCGTGGCCACCGAGCTCGTCATCGGCGGCTCGGCGTGACTGCCGCCACGCCCGCCCGCGCGCAGGGCCCCGTCACCCACCGACCCCTCCGTGGTGTAGCGTTAAACTTCTCACGGAGGTGTCGATGACGGGACAGCCACGCCGGACCACCCCGCGGATCGGCGACGTCGCGCGCCGCGCCGGGGTGTCCACCGCGACCGTGTCCCGGGCCCTCACGGGCGCGCCGCACGTCTCGCCCGACCTGCGTGAGCGCGTGCTCGCCGCGGCCGCCGAGCTCGGCTACGTCGTGTCCCCGTCGGCGTCGCGCCTGGCCTCGGGCCAGACCCGCTCGGTGGCGGTGGTCGCCCCGTTCCTCGATCGCTGGTTCTTCGGGCAGGTGCTCGCCGCGGTCGAGGAGGTGCTGCGCGAGGCCGGCTACGACGTCCTGCTGTACGGCCTGCCCAACGCCGCCGCGCGCGAGGCCTTCTTCACGGACCTGCCCGTGCGCCGCCGCGTCGACGCCGTGCTGGTGCTCACCCTGCCGCTCACCGCCTCCGAGACCGACGCCCTGCTCGGCCTGGGCGTGCCGGTCGGCGCCGTGGGCGTTCGGGCCCCGGGGCTCTCCAGCGTGGGCATCGACGACGAGGCCGGCGCCCTGGCCGCGGTCAACCACCTGCTGAACCTGGGCCACACGCGCATCGGGATGATCGGCGGCGGCACCTCCGACGACTGGGCCCGGTTCACGGTGTCGCGGACCCGCGCCCGCGGCTACCGCGCCGCCCTCATCGCGGCAGGGCAGGAGATCCCGACCGGCTACCAGGTGGACGGGCGGTTCACGTTCCCCGGCGGGGTGCTCGGGATGGCGCAGCTGCTGGCCCATCCGACCCCGCCGACCGCCGTGTTCGCCCAGTCCGACGAGATGGCCATGGGCGCCCTGGACACCCTGCGCCACGCCGGGCTGACGTGCCCGGGCGACGTGAGCATCATCGGCTTCGACGACCACGAGCTCGCCGAGCTGATCGACCTGACCACCATCGGCCAGCCCGTGTCGGCCCAGGGCAGGGCAGCCGCCCGCGACCTCGTGACCCGGATGGCGACCGGGGCTGCGCCGACCGTCACCACGCTGCCGACCCGCCTGATCCTGCGCGCCACCACCCGGGTGCTGGCGCTGACCTGACAGCCCGGCCGGGCATCGCGTGCCGGCCGGCGGGCGCTACCTGGGGCCGCGGCGCCCGCCGACGCGTCGACGGAAGTGCTGCGCGGCGTACTCGATGGCCTCCGCGACCGAGAGCTGGCGGGTGGAGTTGCCCAGCCGCACGTGGAACTGGACCTCCTCGCCCTTCGGGGCGCGCACGAACACCGGCCGGGGCGAGGCAGCCACGTCGACGCGGCAGATCGGCGTTCCCGCCACGGCGGGGAAGCTCACCCGCACCAGTGCCACCGCCGGGGCGCCCAGCACGCGCGTCAGGTAGTCGTGCAGCCACAGCTCGAAGCTGTCCAGGTCCGGCGACCTCATCAGCGCCAGGTCGTCGGCCAGGCCCAGCACGGTCCCGGAGTCGTCGACGCCGACCAGCAGCGTCCCGCCCTCGGCGTTCAGCAACCCCGCGACGGTCTTGGCGACCACGGCCTCGATCCGGTCGTCGCGCTGGCGCAAGCGCAGGTTGAACCGCGCCGTGGACTTGAACTCCACGTGCGCGGACTCGCCGGCTGCGATCAGGTCGGCCACGTGGGCGGGCGGGCGACGCACGAACCGCTCGGCCACCACCAGCACCGCGACGGTGAACAGGATCGACACGGCGAGGACCGGCCACAGCCGGGGGGATCCGTCGCCGCCGGTGACCAGGCTGGCCACGCCGCCGCCCAGGGAGGCCCCCACGATGCCGGCCAGCACGGAGCCGGAGAACGTCATGGTGCTGCGACGACCCAGGACCAGGCGGCTCACGGCCCCGAGGACGACACCGACGACCAGGATGACTACCCCCGCCGCGGCCAGCGGGACCGACCCGTCACCCATGGCGCGGCCCTCCTCGCTGCAGCTGACCCGGCACAGCGGCAACCTATCGCCCGGCCGGGCCGGGGCCGGGACGAACCCGCGGCCGGCGCGCTCAGCCCGACGGGGCCAGCGAGCGGACCACCCGGGCCGGCGTGCCCATCGCCAGGCTGTCCGGCGGCAGGTCCGTCGTGACCACGCTGCCCGACCCGACCACCGCGCGGGCCCCGATGCGCACGCCCGGCTGCACGATGACGCAGCCCCCGAGCCACACGTCGTCCTCGATCACGATGGGCGCCACACTGGCCTCCCACTCCCGCCGGCGCAGGTGGTCCAGCGGGTGGCCCACGGTGTACAGCTGGGTGTTGGGACCGATCAGGACGTGATCGCCGATGGTCACGCCCCCGCCGTCGAGGACGGTCACGCCCGAGTTCAGGAAGCACCGCCGGCCGATCCGGATCGTCAGGCCGAACTCGCAGGTGAACGGCGCCTGGATGACGCCGCCCTCCCCGAGCGCGCCCAGGATGCCGGCGAGCACCGCGGTGCGCTGGGCCAGCGGCGCGGACTGGGCCTCGCGCAGCGTCGCCGCCACGCGGTCGCGCAGCGCCACGACCTCCGGATCCCACCCGTCGAAGTCCTCGCCTCGTCGCAGCCTGTCCAGCTCTGTCACGGCACACCCCCACCGGCCCTCCGGCCGGGATCCTCAGGCGGCGATCACCACGCGGTTCCTGCCGCTGCGCTTGGCCTCGTACAGGCACATGTCGGCCCGTTCGATGATCTCAGCGGGAGTCGACCGATCGGCACCCAGGTCGACGTGGACCGCACCCAGGCTGGCCGTGAACGTGACCGGGTCCCGACCGAACACGAAGTAGATGCGCCCGATCTCGCGGCGGACCTCCTCGGCGAGCTCCCGCAGCGCCCGCTCGGAGGGCCCGGTGACCACCACGGCGAACTCCTCCCCGCCGTACCGGGCCGGGAATGCCGGATCGGCGCACCGGCGCATCAGGCAGCGCCCCACCTGGCGCAGCGCCTCGTCCCCGGCCTGGTGGCCGTAGGTGTCGTTGAGCCGCTTGAAGTGGTCGATGTCGATCATGATCAGGCCCAGGCTCTCCCCCGCCTCGATGGCCCGGGCGCGCACGCTGGCCAGGTGCTCGTCGAAGGCCAGGCGGTTGGCGACCTGGGTCAGCCCGTCGGTCGAGGCGCGCTGGTTGACCTCCTCCAGCTTCAGCTGCACGGCATCGGCACGGCTGGTCGCCTGCGCCCGCTCCATCTCGGCCGAGATGGAGATGGTCGCCAGCAGCAGGGTGGCCTGGGTCCGCAGGTCCTCGTAGGAGATGCCCTCCCCGATCTCGACCTGGAACAGCGAGGCCATCTGTGACACGTTGGACTGCAGCTCGTCGAGGATCTTCTCCAGGTTCTCAGGGGGCATCGGGATCAGCGACAGGCATCGGGCCTTGATGTCCTCGAGCTTGCCGCCGTCGACGTCACCGCAGAACAGCTCGCCGACCAGGGACGCCGCGTGGAGCACCTCGGCGATCATCCGGGTCCGCTCGGGCAGCGCCCGCAGGCCCTCCCCGTGGTGGGCGGCCATCGCGTCGCAGAGCATGTCGGGCAGGGACCACTTGCGCAGCATCGCGGCGCTGATGTGCGGGTGGGTCACCCCGAGCATCTCGGCCTCGATCTCCTGGATGGGCCGGGGGGCCGCGGCGAACTGCGCCAGCACCGGGCCGTACAGCTCGGGTACGCACTGGCGCGCGGCCAGCAGCCCGATGTCGGTGAGCAGACCGCCCACGAAGCACTCGTCCTGCCGGACGACCTTGTGCTCCTGGGCGAACAGCTTGGCCGCCACCGCGGTGGTCATGGAGCGCCGCCAGTACCGCTTGTAGTCGAAGTCGCTGACCTGCGACTTCTGCATCGCCGTGACCAGGGAGAAGCTCAGCGCCATCACCTTGACCGAGCGCAGCCCCAGGATCACGGTCGCCTGCTCCAGCGACCCCACCTTCCGGGACAGCCCGAACAGCGGTGAGTTCGCGGTCTGCAGCAGCTTGGCCGTCAGCGCAGGGTCGTTGCGGATGACGCCGACGATCTCGTTGACCGACACGTCCTCCTGCTGGGTCAGCTCCACGACGCGCAGGGCGACTCCGGGCATGGACGGGAGGGCCGGCGAGGCCAGGACCCGGTCGACGATCTCCTGAGACATATGGCCGCGTTCCTCCGACTACTCAGCGGGCCGCCCCCAGTCCCGTCCCGATCCCCGAACTCCGACATTCCGGCCGCCGTCAGCCGGCCGACACGTGCGTGGAACCCTCGCCGTTGCCCTCACCCGGGGGCCATTCCGGGAAGCGTCGTGGCCCGGGAAACGAAGTGGGTGTCCATCACTTGGGGCAGTTATCGGCATCGTCGGCCGCCACATGAACCCGACACGCCGGGGATCCGGACCGAAGCGGTCCCGACCGCGCGGGGGCTGTTGCCACCGCCCGAAATGCGGTAGGCAGGGGCCCGTGACCGCGAGCCACAGCCACGGCGACCCCACCGACCCCGGCTTCCGGACGCCCCGACGCCTCGGCGCGATCATCGCCTGGGCGCTTGCCCCGTTCCTGGTGCTCATCGCGATCGGGGCGGTGCGGTACTGGCCGGACGGGTCCCCGGCGCAGCCCCTCGAGGTCCCCGACCTCGTCCGCGGCACCGTCGTGGCGCTGTCGGCGTGCGAGGAGCCCGCCGACCCCACCGCCGATCCCGACCAGCCGGACCTGTCCGGCCAGGCCTGCGCGATCGCAACCCTGCGCGAGGACGAGGGCCCGGACACCGGCGACGAGGTCGAGGCCAGCGTGACGCTCGGGCCGAACACCCCGGACCTCGCTGCGGGCACCTCGGTGCTCCTGGCCCCCCTGGACGATCCGGAGCAGGCGTACGCCCTCGCGGACGTCGACCGGACCGCCCCGCTGCTGGGGCTGTCGGCCCTGTTCGCGACAGCCGTGGTGCTGCTGGCTCGCTGGAAGGGGGTGCTGGCCCTGGTGGGCCTGGCCGCCTCGATCCTGATCCTGGCCGTGTTCGTGCTGCCCTCCCTGCTGGCGGGCAACCCGCCGGTGGCGGTGGCAGCCGTGGGCGCCGGCGCGATCGCCGTCGTGTCGATGGGGCTGGCGCACGGCTTCTCGGCGCGCACCGGCGTCGCGCTGATCGGGACCCTGGTGGCCCTGGTGATCACCACCCTGCTCGGTGACCTGGCCACGCGGGCGCTGAACTTCACCGGGGTGGCCAGCGAGGACGCCGCGTACCTCAGCGGTGTCTCCGGCGGCACCCTGGACCTGCGCGGGCTGCTCCTGGCCGGGCTCGTGATCGGCGCGCTCGGCGTCCTGGACGACGTCACCGTCACGCAGTCGGCGACCGTCTGGGAGGTGTTCGGCGCCCACCGGGCCATCTCGCTGCGGGCCCTCTGGCGGTCCGGGATGCGGGTCGGCAAGGACCACGTGGCGGCGGTGGTGAACACGCTGGTGCTGGCCTACGTGGGCGCGGCCCTGCCGCTGTTCCTGCTCATCACGATGTCGACCGCCCCCGCGGTGCAGTCGCTGTCCAACGAGGTGATCGCCGCCGAGGTGGTCCGCTCGATGGTGGGCGGGCTGGGCATCGTCGCCTCGGTGCCGATCACGACCGGACTCGCGGCGATGCTGCTGGTCTCCAGCCGCGAGCGGGCAGGTTCGGGACCTCAGTCCACCGATCCGGGACATTCGCCCGCCTGATCGGCAGTCCCGCTGCCGCCACGATGGGCAGCGCCGGCGCGGCGCCGGCCCCCAGGGCTTCCTGCGGGTCATCGGAGGTGCGGCCTCGGTCCAGCCCGGCCGCGGAGGAACTCGATGTCGAACCTGATCTCGCGCAGTCCGGTCCCGGCTGCCGCCCCACCGGCCACCACCCCACCGCCCAGCCCTCCCAGCTGGGTCCTCAAGGTCGTCATGGCCGTGACGGGCGTCATGCTCGTCGGCTTCCTGCTGTTCCACCTGGCGGGCAACCTCAAGGTCTTCCTGGGCGCCGAGGAGTTCAACCACTACGCGGAGTGGCTGCGGCACCTGTTCAACCCGCTGATGCCCGGCGAGAGCTTCCTGTGGGTGTTCCGGGTGGTGATGCTCACGGCGTTCGTGGCCCACATCTACTCGGCCACCAGCCTGCACCTGCGCGCCCGCAGGGCCCGGGGCCCGCACCGGCGCCGCGCGATGCCGGCCAAGCGGTGGTCGGTGCGCTCGATGCTGATGACCGGCGCGATCATCCTCTGCTTCGTCATCTTCCACCTGCTCGACCTGACGATCGGCAGGTCCGCGGCGGCGACCAGCGAGTTCACCGCCGGCGACGCCTACGGCAACCTGGTGGCCAGCTTCCAGCGGCCGGCCGTCGCGCTGTTCTACGCGCTGACCATGCTGCTGATCGCAGTGCACCTGAGCCACGGGGTCTGGAGCGTCGTGAACGACTTCGGCGCGACCGGCAACCGCACCCGCCAGGTGGGCCTGGTGCTCGCGGGGATCATCGCCATCGTGATCGCGGTGGGCAACATGCTCATCCCGATCGCCGTCCAGGCGGGGTGGGTCGCATGACCGACACGACCGTGACCCCGACCTCGGCACGCACCGCGCCGGACACCGCCGGCGCACCCGACCTCGACGCGCTGCGCACCATCGGGACCCCGCTGGACGGCAACGTCCCCGAGGCTCCCCCCGCGCAGGCGTGGGCCGACCGGCGGCTGCACTACAACCTCGTCAACCCGAACAACCGGCGCAAGTTCACGGTGATCGTCGTCGGGACCGGCCTGGCCGGATCCGGCGCGGCCGCAGCCCTGGGCGAGCTCGGGTTCAACGTCGAGTGCTTCACCTACCACGACGCGCCCCGGCGCGCCCACTCGGTCGCGGCGCAGGGGGGCATCAACTCCGCCCGGGCCCGCAAGGTCGACAACGACTCGGTGGACCGGTTCGTCAAGGACACCGTCAAGGGTGGCGACTTCCGGGGCCGCGAGGCTGACGCGTACCGCCTCGGCGAGGAGTCGGTCCGGGTCATCGACCACATGAACGCCATCGGCGCCCCGTTCGCCCGCGAGTACGGCGGCCAGCTGGCCACCCGCTCGTTCGGCGGCGTGCAGGTCTCCCGGACGTACTACACGCGCGGCCAGACCGGCCAGCAGCTGCAGGTGGCGGGGGCCAACGCCCTGCTGCGCCAGGTCGCGCGCGGCACGGTGAACCTGCACACCCGCCAGGAGATGCTCGACCTGATCGTGGCCGACGGCCGCGCCCAGGGCATCGTGGTCCGCGACCTGGTCACCGGCGAGATCCGCGCCGTGACCGCGCACGCCGTCGTGCTGGCCACCGGTGGGTACGGCAACATCTACCACAAGAGCACCCTGGCCAAGAACAGCAACGCGACCGCGGCCTGGCGGGCCCACCGCCGGGGCGCGCTGTACGCGAACCTGTGCTTCATCCAGTTCCACCCGACCGCCCTGCCCCTGTCCAGCGAGTGGCAGTCCAAGACGATCCTCATGTCGGAGTCGCTGCGCAACGACGGCCGGATCTGGGTGCCCAAGCAGGCCGGCGACGACCGGCGCCCGGCGGACATCCCCGAGGACGAGCGGGACTACTACCTGGAGCGGCGCTACCCCGCCTTCGGCAACCTGACCCCGCGCGACGTGGCCTCCCGCGCCGCCCGGGAGCGCATCGACGCCGGCTTCGGCGTGGGCCCGCTGCGCAACTCCGTGTACCTGGACTTCTCCGACGCGATCGCCCGGCTCGGGCGCGAGACGGTCTACACCCGGTACTCGAACCTGTTCCACATGTACCAGCAGGCCACCGGCGACGACCCGTTCCAGACCCCGATGCGGATCGCCCCCGGCGCGCACTTCGCCATGGGCGGGCTGTGGAGCGACTACGACATGATGACCTCGGTGCCCGGCCTGTTCGTCGGTGGCGAGGTCGGGTGGGGCTACCACGGGGCCAACCGGCTGGGCGCGAACTCGCTGCTGTCGGCCTGCGTGGACGGGTGGTTCACGCTGCCCTACGCGGTGCCGAACTACCTGGCCGGCCTGCTCGGCAGCCCCGTGCTCGACCCGGAGCACGAGGCGGTCACCCAGGCGCTGCAGGACGTCAACGGCCGGATCGACCGGCTGCTGTCGACCAACGGCACCCAGGGCCCCGACCGCTTCCACAAGCGCCTCGGCGAGCTGCTGTACACCTACGCCGGGGTGACCAGGACCCCCGAGGGACTGGCCAGGGGCATCGCCGAGATCCGGGCGCTGCGCGAGGAGTTCTGGGCTGACGTGCGCGTCATGGGCACCGGTGACCAGCTCAACCAGGAGCTGGAGCGAGCCGGACGGATCGCGGACTACCTGGAGATGGCCGAGCTGCTCTGCCTGGACGGGCTGGACCGCGACGAGTCCTGCGGGGCGCACTTCCGCGCCGACCACCAGACCCCTGACGGCGAGGCCATGCGCGACGACGAGGACTGGTGCTTCGTGTCGGCATGGGAGTCCCCGACCACCCCCGGCGGCACGTTCGTGCGCCACGACGAGCCGCTGCGGTTCGAGGCCGTTCCGCTGCAGACAAGGAACTACAAGTGAAGCTCAACCTCCAGGTGTGGCGGCAGGCATCCCGGACGGCGACCGGCCGCTTCGAGACCTACCAGGTCACCGACGCGACGCCCGAGATGACCCTGCTCGAGCTCGTGGACCGGCTCAACGACCAGCTCGTCGCCGAGGGCCGCGAGCCCGTGGCGTTCGAGTCGGACTGCCGCGAGGGCATCTGCGGCTGCTGCGGGATGACTGTCGACGGCAAGCCGCACGGGCCCGAGGACAACACCCCGTCGTGCGAGCAGCACGTCCGCTCGTTCACCGACGGGGAGACGGTGGTGCTGGAGCCGTTCCGCTCCGACGCCTTCCCGGTGATCCGGGACCTGATCGTGGACCGCTCGGCGCTGGATCGGGTGATCCAGTCCGGCGGGCACGTCGCCGTGGACGCCGGCACCGCGCCGGACGCGGACAGCGCCCCGATCACGTTCGAGACCGCCGAGCTGTCGTTGGACTTCGCCGCCTGCATCGGCTGCGGTGCCTGCGTGGCAGCCTGCCCGAACGGTGCTGCCTACCTGTTCACCGGCGCCAAGCTCACCCACCTGAGCCTGCTGCCGCAGGGCAAGCAGGAGCGCGGCACCCGGGCGGTGGCGATGATCGACCAGATGGAGCACGACTTCGGTCCCTGCTCCACGTACGGCGAGTGCGCGGTCGTGTGCCCCGCCGGCATCCCGCTGACCGCGATCGCGGCCATCAACAAGGAGCGGCTGCGCTCGGTGTTCCGGCGCAAGGCGACCTGACCCGCGACACGCCTCAGCCGAAGAGGGCCTGCCCCACGTGCAGGCCCTCTTCGGGCACTCCGGGGGGCACCGCGAACACGGCCGAGCCGACGTGCCGCGTGTACTCGGTGAGCGCGTCGTTGCGGGCCAGCGCGGACTGGACCGGCAGGAACGCGGTGCGGATGTCGCGCTGGTAGGCCAGGAAGAACAACCCCGCGTCGAGGCGGCCGAGGGCGTCCGAGCCGTCGGTGAAGTTGTACCCGCGGCGCAGCATCCGCACCCCGGAGAACCCGCTGGGATGGGCCAGCCGCACATGCGCGGAGGCGGGGACCAGCGGTGCGTCGTCGCGTCCGGTGGCCGCGAAGTCGGGCTCGGCGAACTCGGATCCACCGGACAGGGGGGCGCCCTCGGCCTTGGTCCGGCCCACCACGGCCTCCTGCTCGCGCAGCGACGTGCGGTCCCAGGTCTCGATGGTCATGCGGATCCGCCGGGCCACCAGGTAGCTGCCGCCGGTCATCCAGTCCGGCCCGTCGCCGGGCTGGGCCCAGACCTGCCCGGCAGCGTCGTCGTCCTCGGCCTTCACGTTGGCGGTGCCATCCTTGAAGCCGAACAGGTTGCGCGGGGTCTGCTGCGCCGTGCTGGTCGACGACGTGCGGCCGAATCCGAGCTGCGACCAGCGCACCACTGCGGTCCCGAACGCGATCCGGGCCAGGTTGCGGATGGCGTGCACCGCGACCTGGGGGTCGTTGGCACAGGCCTGCACGCACAGGTCCCCCCCGCTGCGCGCCGGGTCGAGGTCGTCGCCGGGGAAGTGCGGCAGGTCGACCAGGGCGGCCGGGCGCCGGTCGGCCAGGCCGAACCGGTCCGTTCCGGCGGCCGTGGTGAACAGGCTGGGCCCGAAGCCGAACGTCAGGGTCAGGCCGGAGGCCGGCAGGTCCAGCGCCTCGCCGGTGTCGTCCGGTGGGGCGTCGTAGGGACCGCCGACCGGGCCGAACGTGCCTGCGGGCTGCCCCTGGGTCATCCGGGCGGCGGCCGCCGTCCAGGCACCCAGCAGCCGGACGAGCTCGCCACGGTCGGACGTGGTCAGGTCGAAGGCGGCGAAGTGCAGCCGGTCCTGGGCCGGCGTGAGGATGCCCGCCTGGTGGTCGCCGTGGAAGGGGTGGGCCCCCGTCAGGTCCACCCCCGTCGCCCCGGCCGCCCCGGCGCGGCTCGCAGCCGTCGCCGCAGCCGTCGCCGCGGCCGCGCCGGCCACCACGCCGCCCGCTGCGGCCGCCCCGAGCCAGCCGAGGAAGCCCCGCCGGGACACGCCGTGGCCACTGCCCGCCGCCCGAGGGGCCCCCGCCGTTCCCGGGGGCCCCGCCGCCCCCG
The DNA here is from genome assembly GCA_039812125.1 of Candidatus Nanopelagicales bacterium. Classification (GTDB taxonomy): domain Bacteria; phylum Actinomycetota; class Actinomycetes; order S36-B12; family CAIYMF01; genus Prado023. The sequence continues at coordinate 10,874 of JBDHZV010000026.1, read as the reverse complement.
GGGCCGTCGGGTCCTGCGCCGTGGTCACAGCACCACGGTCGACGTCAGCGACGACAGCGGCTCGCCGAGCGCGTCGACCGCCGCTGCGAGCTCCTTGACCTGGTCGGGGGCCAGGTCCGTGTAGGGCACGAACCCGTCGCCCTGCCGGTACTGGTCCAGGAGGACCTGCAGCGCGGCGAACCGCTCGTCGAGGGTCGTGGCCAGCTGCGGGTCCTTGACCTGCACCACCGGGCGCAGGCTGTCGAAGGCCACGCGGGCCCCGTCGACGTTGGCCTGGAAGTCCCACAGGTCGGTGTGCGACCAGAACTCCTCCTCGCCGGTCACCTTGCCCGTGGCCACCTCGTCGAGCAGCTCCTTGGCGCCGTTGCCCAGCTGGGCCGCGGTGAACGCCAGACCCCCGACACGTTCCTCCAGCTCCTCGGTGTCGGCCACGAGCTGGTCGGCCAGCTCGGAGCGCTGCGTCGCGCTCAGGGCGGTGTACGACGACGGCGGCCACAGGTCCTTCTCGATGCGGTGCCAGCCGGTCCACTCCTGGCCCTGCTCGAGGTCGGCCTCCCGGAGGTCGAGCTTCGGATCGAGGTCGCCGAAGGACTCCGCGACCGGCTCGATGCGCTCCCAGTGCACCCGCGTGGCGGCGTACAGGTCACGGGCGCGCTCGTCGTCCCCGGCGACGTAGGCGGCCGCGAATGCCGCGGTGTCGGCGACCAGCTGCTCGGCCTGGTCCCGGACGTAGGCGGCGTACGACGAGGTCGCGGCGCTGAGCTGGTCGGCCAGCGCCCCGGTGGGCGTGACGTCGACGCCGGAGTCCGTGACGGTGAACGACGCGCGGATCCCGTCACCGACCATGCCCGGCTTGCACGCGGTGACGTACGCGCCCGGCACGGCCTGGACAACCAGGTCGCGGGTGAGCCCGGGGCCGATGTTCTCGACCTCGCCGACGATCCGCAGGCCGTCCTGGCCCAGCAGGTAGAACTCGGTCACCTCGCTGCCGGCATTGGTCACCGAGAACACCACGGTGCCCGCCGGCGCCTCGGTCGTCGACACCTCGCAGGCGTCGCCGGTGCTGCGGACCGTCACGGCGTTCGCGGCGTCGGTCGTGGCGTTGGTGGTGCAGCCGGACAGGACCAGGACGGCACCGGCGGCACCGGCGAGCAGGCCATGGCGGGCAGGGGACATGCGGCAGCTCCTTGTGGGGCGGACAGCCGCACGAGCGGCTGGTTCGGGTCGACAGGACGGGTCAGCCGGCGACGGGGGCCTGGGCTGGGGTGGTCGATGGGGAGGCCGGAACCGGACGGGACCTGCGCAGGAACAGCCACATCACGGGCACCACGTAGCCCACCCAGGCGAGGGCCTCCAGCTTGGTGCTGGCCGGGGACACGTTGAACACGCCCTTGAGCAGGGTCCCGTACCAGCTGCCCGGGGGGATCTGGGCGCTGACGTCGAAGGCGAGGTTGTCCAGCCCGGGGAGGATGCCCGCCTCCTGGAGGTCGTGGATGCCGTAGGCGAGCACGCCGCCCGCGACGATGATCAGCGCCGCCCCGGTCCATCGGAAGAACGTGGCCAGGTTCAGGCGCAGCGCGCCCCGGTAGACCAGCCACCCCAGCAGCACGGCCGTGCCCAGCCCGAGCACCGCGCCGAGCAACGGGTCGGCCCCGCCGCCCGCGGCCCGGACCGACGACCACACGAACAGGGCGGTCTCGAGCCCCTCGCGCCCGACGGCCAGGAACGCGACCGCGGCCAGCGCCCAGCCGCCACGGTCGACGGCGTCGTCGACCTTCGCGTGCAGCTCACCGCGCAGGTGCCGGGCGTTGGCGGCCATCCAGAACACCATCCAGGTCACCAGCCCGACGGCCACGATCGACAGCGCGCCCCCGATCGCCTCCTGGGCCTGGAACGTCAGCGTCCGGGTGCCGAAGGTGAGCGCCGCCCCGACACCGAGGGACAGCAGGACGGCCGAGCCGACGCCGATCCAGATCCGGGGCAGCAGGTGGCGCCGCTGGGTCTTGACCAGGTAGGCGATCAGGATGCTGACGACCAGCGACGCCTCGAGGCCCTCGCGCAGGCCGATGAGGTAGTTCCCCAGCACGCGGACTCCTATGTAGGTGAGCCTTACCTAACTCGGGACAGCGTAGCGGACGGCGCGGGGGCCTCCAAGCCCCGTGCCCGGGACCGAGCTGCACCTGGCCAACCAGGACTACCTGAGGATGCCGGCGACCTCCTGCCGGTGCTTCACGAGGCCCCCGACCGCGTGAGCGGTGACCTCACCGAGGGTTCAGCAGCATCCCCGCTGCCCGGGCGGTGCCACCCCGGCCGTCGCCGAGCACCACGACGCAGACCCCGGTCGGCCGTTCCACGCGGACCTCGCTGCGCGCGCCCCGTGTGCCACCGTCGTGCATCAGCAGGTCCCCCTGCCCGACCAGGAACCAGCCGAGCCCGACGCGGATCCGACCCCTTTCGCTCCGGGGGCGCAGGGTCTCGGCGATGGCCGGGGCCAGCGGACCCGAGCAGTCGCGCACGGCTTCCAGGAAGCCCAGCAGGTCACCCGCGGAGCACCGCAACCCCCCGGCCCCCGCCAGGGAGCTCAGGTGCCACGGACCCACCGGCTTGCCGCGGTAGCGCCCCTGATGCAGGCAGTCGTCCGCGAATGTCGCCCCACCCATCCCCAACGGCTCGAGCACCCGCCCGATCTGGGACTGCTCGTAGCCCGCACCGGTGGCCAGGCCGCACAGGTAGCCGAGCAGCCCGACCCCGTAGTTGGAGTACCGCACCGGGGTCCGTCCCGGCGTGCCGCGCACCCGCGTCGCCGCCAGGCTGTCGACGAGGCGCGCGCCATCCAGGGCGGCGTACGGGTCGCGCATCGCGTCGCGCGACAGGCTGTGCGCCAGGACCCCGGGCGGCAGCCGCGGCAGTCCCGAGCGATGGCATGCCAGGTTCTCGAGGGTGATGTGGGCGACCCCCTCGGCCAGGGGCGTCCCGGGCGGCAGCAGGTCAGGCACTCGCGTGTCCAGTCCGACGACACCCTCACCGACCAGCTGGGCAAGCAGCAGGGCGGTGAACAGCTTCGTGACCGAACCGACCTCCCATCGCTGGTCGAGCGCACCAGCGCCGAACCGGCCGTGCGATGTGGACACCGCGACCACCGGGTCCACGTGCCCACGGGCCAGGAGATGCTCGTGGGCGGCGCGGACGCGGTCCGGCCACGACTGGGACGGGGTTCTCGGCATCTGGCCCTCCACGACGGCCGGGCCTGCCCGGCGGGTCGGTCGGATCGACAGCCCGGTCAGGGCCGCCCCCGATCGTCGCACCCGGGCACGCCCGATCGCGCCGCCGGCGGCACCGGGGACCACTGGTCGGACTGCCAGGCCCGGACCACCGCCCAGGCGAACGCGGCCCGGACATCAGGTGCGACCGGCCGGCACGGCCCCCAACCGAGCACCTCGTAGCCGGTGCCGACGTTGACGCGCAGGCTCGGGGGGTACTCGGGGACGCGGTGGCCCAGGGTTGAGCACAGCGGCCGTGCCGCAGCCCCCGTCGTGAGTGCCGCCTCGTCGAGGTCGAGGGCCTCCCGGAACGCGTCGAGGGCGGCGGGGGCTCCCCCGGGGCCCACGGCCTCCCGAAGGAGCCGCTCGCGCCGCTGGGCGCTGCCGGCGAGCCGCCGGGCCCGGATCGCCGACTCGACCAGCCACCCGGCGACCAGTGCGACGAGCAGGAACACCCCCAGCACCACCCAGTCGACCGCGTCGTGGACGTGCAACGTGCCGTACGGCGGGACCAGCAGCCAGTTGGCCAGCAGGACCACGCCCACCGCCGCACTCGTCGCGACCGCCCGGCCGGCGAGCAGCGCCAACCCGATGACCTCGACGAGCAGGACCAACAGGACCTCGGCCAGGTCGACGGGCCGCGCAGCGGCGCTGACCACCAGGGTCACGGCGATCACGACCACCACGAGCACGGCGGCGCCGGGGCGGCGGCGCCAGTCGACGGTGCGCTCAAGGGCCCTGACACGGTCACGGGCGTGCGTCGGGTGGGTCGTGACGGCCATGCCCCGACCGTCGCACCGGGTGGCGCGTGATGCAAGGAGCCTTGACGGGGCATTGACCGAGTCACGAACTCCCGCGCAGCACGAGGCTGAAGCGGGGTGCGTCATGGGGATGCTCGCCCGGCAGCCCGTCCAGGACGTGCTGGGCGCGGGCCCACACCTCGCGCGCGAAGGCGGGCGTGTCCAGGCTGACGGTGGTCAGCGGCGGGCTGGTGTACCGGGAGAACTGCTCGTTGTCGACTCCGACGACCGCGAGGTCGCCGGGGACGGCCAGGCCCATCCTCGTCGCGGCCGCCACGGTCGCCGCCGCGACGTAGTCGTTGTAGCAGGCCACGGCGGTGACCGGATCGGGGTCGTCGCGCCACCGGGCCAGGACCGTCTCGACCGCCCCGACCGACAGGGCCTCCCCCGTGGGGACCTGGGCCACTGACGGCTCGGGCAGGCCCGACTCCCGTGCCGCGCGGCGCGCGCCGGCGACCCGGGGCTCGGCGAACCGTCGCAGCACCCGATCGCCGGTGCTGAGCACACCGATGTGTCGGTGACCCCGTCCGGCCAGGTGGTCCACCTGCAGCCAGCCCGGGATCTCGCCGTCCGCGGGGTCGAGGTCCCCGCCCAGCCCGGCGTCCACCGCCGGTATCCGCGCGTCGGCCAGCAGCGCCCGCGCGGCGTCGTCGAGCGAGCCCAGCGTGATGGTCAGGCACGGGTCGAGGTGGGTCAGCGCGGGCCCGAGCCCGCCGGGTCCGGTGCTCTGCCACAGGACCAGCGAGCGACCCGCCCGGGCGACCTCGGCGGTGAGCGCGTCCACGACCCTCGACATGGCCGGGCCCAGCGGGATCCCCTCGTTGACCAGCAGCACGAGCCGGGACTCCCCGGCGCGCAGCGCCCGCGCGGCGGCGTTCGGCGTGTAGGAGAGGTCACGGGCAGCGGCCAGCACGCGCTGGCGAGTCGACTCGGGGATGGCCTGGTCCGCCCGGCCGTTGAGCACGTAGCTGACGGTCGCCCGGGACACCCCCGCCCGGCGCGCCACGTCCGCGCTGGTGGACCTTCGGCTGCGCTCCATGGAACTCCTCCCAACTGACACGTGACAGTAGAGGAGGAGCACTGCGCGGGCAAGCAGGCGCCGACGACCCGCGCGAGGAGCGGGCTCAGCCGACCAGCGCGAACCCGCCGGTCCAGCCGATCCGCCCGGCGACCGCCAGGGTGATCTGCAGGAACCCGATCGACTCCAGTTCGCGGGCCCGGCGCAGGGAGCCGGCATCCACCGCCATCAGGCCGGCCGACCTCACGACCTCGGCGAGCTGCTCCTTGGCCCGGGCGTCGTCGCCGGCGATGAGCACGGTCGTCGGCTGGCGTCCGACCATGGCCGAGACCAGGGTCGACGCGAAGGTGGTGTTGAACGCCTTGAGCACCCGGGAGTGCGGAAGGGCCTGGGCCAGCAGGGCCGCCTGCGAGGAGTCAGCCGGGACCGCCAGCGAGTCGAACGTGGTCATGTCCACAGGGTTCGTGATGTCAACCACGGTCCGCCCGACCAGGCTCTCGGCGCGCTTGGCGAGGACCTCGGGAAGGGCACTGGCCGGCACGGCCAGCACCACGATGTCGCCAGACACGGGCTGGTCGACGTCGGCACGGCCCAGCGACTGGACGGCGTGGCCGCCCTTGGCCGCGAGTCCGGCGATGGCCTGGCCCATGCTGCCGGTCCCGATGACGGTAATGAGTGCCATGTTGGACCTCCACGGTGAAGGGAGAGTAACTTGCTTGCTGGAACAACTAAGAGTCTACCCGATATAGTTGTCCCGTCAACCACATGGAGGTCCCGTGCAGGCACGATGGCTCGACGAGTCGCAGCGGGCGACGTGGGTCCGGCTGGCCGCCGTGGTGGAGCTGCTGCCGGGGGCCCTGGACGCCCAGCTGCGCCGCGACGCCGACCTGACCCACTACGAGTACTGGGTCGTGTCGATGCTGTCCGAGGCACCGGAGCGAACGCTGCGGATGTCGACGCTGGCCCAGCGCACGAACGCCACGCTCCCCCGGCTCTCCCACGTGGTCTCCCGCCTGGAGTCCCGGGGGCTGGTCGAGCGGTTCCCGTGCCCGCACGACGGCCGGGCGACCAACGCGCGACTGACCGACGCGGGCTGGAGCACTGTGGTCGCCACGGCCCCCGGGCACGTGGAAGCGGTGCGCCAGTACGTGATCGACGCCCTGACACCGGAGCAGGTGGAGCAGCTGTCGACCATTGCCGAGGCGATCCTGGCCCGGCTCGACCCGTCGTCGAGCCTGCTGCCCGAGGACGTGCGGGCCACGCGCGGCACCGGGGCGCGCCGGACCTCCCGGTCCGGGGCCCTCGATTGACCGCGACTGCAGGGGACACCTAGCCTCCCGGGCAGGCCGCTGCGGGCCGGGAGGCGGGTGACCATGGCCGACGACGAGGTCGAGCACCGCCGCAGTCCACACGAGCGCCCCCGACCCAGGCGCGCGCGCACCCCCGGCCCCTCGGCGGCTGACGCCGTGCGCGCTCCCCTCTTCCCGACGGTGCCCGGCAGCCTGGTGCGTCGCGCCCCGACCACCCTCGCGTCCGAACCGTCTGCCGGCCGGCGACCCCTCGTCACCGATGCCCTGCTCTACGGGGGGTCCCTGGGCTTCACTGTGCTCGTGGTCACGGGGTCCTCCGTCGTCACCCACCGGCTGTGGGCGGGGTTGGCGACTGTGGCCTACGGCGCCGGCGCTGCGGGATGCGCCGTGCTGGCGTGGCGGCGGCGGTCGATCGAGCCCCGCGCCCTGTCGCGCGCCCGAGCTGTGATCCTCGGGGTCGTCGTCGGGGGGGCTGTGCTGCTCCCGCTCGCCGTCGCGGTCGCACTGCGTGACCTGGTGGGTCCGGCTTTCACCCACGACGAGGTCCTGACGACCGAACGAGCCGGCGCGAGCCTGCTGGAGGGAGCAAGTCCGTACGATCACACCAGCACACCGGCGGACGCCGAGCCGCGCCGCTTCCCATACCTGCCGCTCATGGCGGCGTTCGGGCTGCCGCGCGCCCTGAGCCCGGCCCCCGCGGTCACCGACGCGCGGGTGTGGTTCCTCGCCGTGGCCCTGGCTGTTGCGGGGGCGGCCCTGGTCATCTGGGCACCGACGCCTGAGGTCACCATCCGGGTCGTCCAGCTGACAGTCGCCCTGCCGACCGGTGCGATGGGCGCAGTCGCCGGGGGGCACGACCTCGTCGTGCTGTCCCTCATGTTGGCGTCCCTGGGCCTTCACCGGGCCGGCCGCCTGGGCGGCAGCGCTCTGGTCGCCAGCCTCGCTGGGTTGCTCAAGGCGACGGCGTGGCCGCTGTGGATCGCGCTGGGAGCCCGCTGGGCGCTGTCGGAACGGAGAACGCAATCGGGGCGCGCCATCGGCCTGCGGCTGGCCGTCCTGCCCGCGGGGCTCGCGGCCATGGCCGTCTGGGACGGCCCAGGACTGTTCGCCGACACGATCCTGTTCCCCCTCGGCGGGCTGAGCCGAGTTGCGCTGCGCAGGTCCCCCGAGTGGGCGGACGTGGTGCCCGAAGCCCACTCGGCCGTCATGCTCGCCCTCGCGGGGATGGCGATCCTGACGGCAGTGGCCATCCTGCTCACCGCAGTACTGGGCGGCTCGACCAGCAGCATCGCACGGGCTGCTGCCAGCATTGCCGCGGCAGGTGTTCTGCTCGCAGGTCCCGCTGCCAGGCCCGGACTGCTGCTGTACCCGGCGCTGCTTGCGATGTGGTCGTTCCTGCTGGCTCGCCCCCTCTCGGGGGCCGGGCGAACACGTGAGATCGGAGGAGGTGCGCATGGCCACCAGCGGTGACCACGAAAGGACGTTCCTCGCCACCCTCGGCGGAGTCGTCGTCACGAGTCTGCCGGTCGTGTCGACCGTCGTGTTCCTCGCCGTGACGATCAAGGTCTTCCGGGTCGCGAACATGGAGACAGCCACCACCGTGGCCGTTGTCAGCCAGGCCGACGTGATCCAGCTGCTCAAGGGCGTCGTGCTCACGCTCCTGCCCGGCTTCCTCGCCTCCCTGGTTGCCGCCTCGATCTGGTGGTGGGCGGGCGACATTCCCAAGCCGGCCGTACGGCGCGATGGGGTGGTCGCCGTGGACCGGACGTCCGCGCGCCAGGCGACCTCCCCGGCCAACCCGCGATTCGTCCTCGTCCTGGCCAGCCTGGCGGTTGCCTTCTTCACCCTGCCGTGGAGCGTCCTGCTGATCTTCCTGCTCCCGGTCCTGGCCGTCGTCGGGCTGCTCCAGCTGCAGTCGGTCGGGCGGGCGGCAGCCATCCGCGGGGCTCGCGGCGTCCTGAGGGGAGCGTCCCTGCTGATGGCATTCGCCATGATCGGCTCCGTCGCGCTCGCACCCACCGTCTGGCTGCCGGTCCGTGCGATCCAGCTGCACGACGGGTTCTCCGTCGAACTTGCGAGCAGCAGGGTCCACGGCGAGGTCGCTGGCTACATCCTGAGCAGTGACGACAGCCAGACGAGCCTGCTCCTGGACGACCCGCGCGCGGTCGTCACCGTCCCCTCCGACCAGGTCGAGCCGAACGCGTCCCTCTGCGTGTTCGCTCCTTCGTCCCACCGGTGGATGCTGCTGCGGGCATCCCAGAAGCTGGGGATCGACAAGGACTTCGGGTCTCCGTATCCCTTGTGCCCCGGGTCCGCTGGGCGTCCCTAGCAGCCGGGCCCTGGCCCTCCCCCGCTACCGGGAGTCCGAGAACCCGGTGAGGAACACGCCGTCCATCCGGTTGGCCTGCCCGCGCAACACGGGATGCTGCTCGTGCCCGGCCGCCTCGTGGACCTTGGGGGTCAGCTCGCCGTGCAGCTCGCGGTGGGTGATCTGGAAGTTGCTGGCGTTGACCGTGTCGAGCAGCGCCTGGGTCAGGAACCCGTGGCTGGGCGTCTCCCCGGCGTACTCGTCCCACCTCGAGGCGGCCAGCAGGGTCGCCTTGGCGGCGGTGACGAACTCCCGGTTGGCCTCCTCGGTGTAGCAGACCGTCGCGCGGGGCGCGGCCTGGACCTGGTGGACGTTGTTCGACAGCGTCGACAGGTCGGGCAGGGTCACCCCGAAGGGCACCACCGTCTTCATGGTGTCGGTCAGGGTGGCGATGAAGGCCTGCGCGTTGGCGATGGTGCGCACGTTGCCGGTGGGCTCGGTCGGGTCGACCATCCCACCGGAGTGGCAGCTGTCCAGGATCACCGTGAAGTTCACCGCCGAGGGCTGCAACTGGTCGGCGGCGTGCCAGAGGTCCCAGTCGGTGATGAAGCGCCCCGAGGCCGGGATGATCGTCTGGTAGAACGTCCCCGCAGTCCCGCTGGGGTGCAGGCCGCCGTGGCCGGCGTAGTACAGGCAGGCGACGTCGCCGGGCTCGGAGATGCGCAGGATGTAGTTCAGCGCCCGCAGGATCGTGCTCGACGAGGCGGCCTGGTCCTTGTACAGGTAGACCTGCGCCGGGTCGAACAGGAACGCGTCGATGAGCAGGTGGTAGGCGGCGTCGGCGTCCCGGACGCATCCGTTCAGGTTGCCGAACCCCTGGACGGAGTAGTCGTTGATGCCGACGACGACAGCGCGCTTCGTCATGGGAGGGCCTCCTAGGCGTCGAGGGGCTCGGAGACGGCGACCAGGTCGTCGGTCGTCTCGATCGGGGGGAGCTTGGTCATGGCATTGGTCGTGCTGACGAGCGTCACGCGGTACGAGAAGGCCTTCCGGGCCAGGTCGAGGACCGCGAACTGGACGGTGACGGGGTCGACATCGGACGGCCGGACCGTCAGGCGCCGCTCCCGGGTGTACTGGTGGGCGTCGTCGCGGTACTCGACGTCGACGAAGGCCACCTTGGTCCGGCGCGGGTCCAGCAGCGGGACGAACGTGATCTCCAGCGACCCGGGGAACGGGTCGTCGACGGGGAGGATCGCGGCCCGGGTCGGGCCGTCCGACTCGGTCTGGCGGGTGGAGCCGTCCTTGAGGTGGTGGACCAGCCGCCACGTGTAGTCCCGGTCGGCCGGCGAGGCGGTGCGCACCCGCCAGCTCAGCGGCCCGGGGGTCGCCTGGGTCAGCAGCAGCTGGTCCTCGATCACCTGCCCGCCGCCCTCGTGACGCAGGTGGACGTCGATGGAGTCGACGACCTCCCAGTCGATGCGGGTGCCCTGCACCGAGACGTCGAGGAACCCGATGTGCTCGTGCGGGGTGAGCACCAGCGTGCGGTCGGCGGTGGTGACGGTGGGCAGCTCGTAGCTGAACGCCGCACCCTTCCACCCCGATCCCGGGGAGAAGTGGTACTGCACCCCGGCCCGGTAGTCCAGGTCGAGGTCCTGGTTCACGAACACCTCGAAGGTCTGCGCCGGCGGCGCGGCGCCCTCGAAGACCAGGTCCTTGTGCTTGAGGGTGGCCGGGTCGCCCGGGTCGCCGTAGTCCAGCGACACCTGGGCGGAGCGCAGCCCGATGGCCGCGAAGTCCTCCGGCGGGTCGACCACGACCTGGAACACCCGGAAGAACGCGTCGTCGAGGTCGACCTCGACGAAGTGCCGGGTGCGGTCCAGGTCCGCGACGAGCACCCCGAAGAAGCCCTGCGGGGCGTAGCTGCGCTGGGTGGCCTCGGAGCGGTCGTAGACCACCTTGATCCGCTTGCGCTCCTCCTGGTGGACCGCGCGCAGCCGGAACGAGACCACGGCCGGGGTGCCGCCCCCGGTGGGCGGAGCCGACAGCCCGGCCGGCGGTGTGGTCGCCGGGACCGAGGGCGGGCTGACCCGGGGCGCGCCCACCGCTGCGGCGGTCGCGGCCGCGTCCGGGGTCGGCGGTGAGCCGGATCCCTCGGTGGGCGCGACATCGGCGCCGGGG
>JBDHZV010000025.1:0-31521 GCA_039812125.1 Candidatus Nanopelagicales bacterium | reverse complement strand
ACTGCTCCTGCATGCGAACGCGGGCGATGAGCTCGCACTCCACCTCGTAGGCGTGCAGCAGCCCGAGTGCGAAACCGGTCGGACCATCGAACTGTGCGGAGAGCGCCCGCACGGTCTCCTGCGCGATCGAGGCGTCCTGGTGCTCACCCAGCTGCTCGGTCACGTTGCCCAGGGAGCTGGCCAGGTTCTTGGCCGGCGAGCCGAACACGGGTGCGAGCACCTCTGCGGCGTATCGAGCGCGCTTGGCGGTGATGCGGGTCTCGTGCCACTCATCGGAGGGACCGTCCAGGGTCAGCGCCCGGACCTCCTTCTCGAGCTTGCGCCAGGCCTTGTCGAACAGCGGCGGCAGCGCGTCGCGCGACCGGGTGGCGGCGGCCTCGGTGAGCCTGGGGTGGTTGGCAGCCTCGACCAACGCGTCGAGCAGGGCCAGGTGGCGCTCGGAGCGCATCGCCTGGAGGGCCTCCGCGCGGCCCTGGTCGACCTTGGCCTGCATCACCGGGTCGACGTGGCCGTGGATGAGGGCGGCGTCGTCGGCCGGGAGCTCGTCGGCATGGGCGTCCAGGCGGGCCAGCAGGACCTCGGAGTCCCGGCTCAGGCCCAGCTCGGAGGCGGCCCAGCCCAGCTCGTCGCGCAGATGCCGTGACCACTCGGGGTCGACCAGGGGACCGAACACCCGCAGTCCGCTGCGCAGCCGGCGGGCGGCCACCCGCATCTGGTGCACGGAGTCGGGCAGGTCCCGGCGGACCCGCACGTCCTGGAGCAGGAACCGACGCACGTGGGTGAGCAGGTGGGCGTGCACCGCGTCGCCGGCCGGATCTGCGGGCGTGACCGTCGCGGCCTCGGGGACGTCCGGAGCGCCCTTCGCCGCCGGGCCCAGCGCGCTGCCCGCCTTGCTGGACGATCCTGGCAGGGCCCCGTGGGCAAGGAGCAGCTCGACGATCGGGTCGAGCACGGACGCGTCCTCCCCGAGCGCCTCGACCTCGAGCTCACGGAACCGTCCGGCCACGACGTCGCCGTCCATGATGGACACGACGTCGTCGACCAGCTCGGCGACGGCGGTGTCGTCGGCGTCGTAGAGCAGGTGCGCCGTCCGGGCGGTCTGCAGGGTCGCGACCGGCACCAGGGGCTCCCGCCGGGCCAGTGCGGTGACCACGTCGGCGATCGCGTGCGGCACGTACCCGACCTCACCGGCGTCCAGGGGCAGCCGGACCTCGTCGCGCACGCCCTCGCCGGCCCCCTCCACCGGCAGCTTGAGGTGCCACCCGGCGTCCGAGCCGCCCTCACGGCGGCGCAGGGTGACACCCCAACGGATCAGCCGCAGGTCGTGCGTGTCGTGGTACACCGCACGCATCTGGACGGTCGGTCGCCGCTCCACCCGGGTGATCCCGGTGTCCACCGTCGTGCCGGCCAGGCCGGGCACCGTGCCCACGAGCTCGGGCATCCGGAACAGGGCGTGGACGCGCAGCTTGCGCTCCACCTCCCGGTGGGTCTGCGGGGTGTCCGTCACGTTGCCTGGCCTCTCTTCCGTCGGGGCCGCGCCGCGCGCACGCCGATGAGGTGCTCCTGCATGTCGATCGCGGGGACGCCCTGGGCGTCCTCGTGGTGCCGGGCCCAGGTCCCGTCCGGCAGCGCGATCCAGGCCCGCGTGGAGTCAGCGAACCCGAGGTCGAACAGCGCCGACACCTCGGCTGCGTGCTCCGGGCTGAGGCTGACCAGGACCTCGACCCTGCGGTCGAGGTTGCGGTGCATGAGGTCGGCCGACCCGATCCAGGTCTCCAGCTGCCCGCCGTTGACGAACTCGTAGGCGCGGGAGTGCTCCAGGAAGCGGCCAAGGATCGAGCGGACCCGGACGTTGTCGCTCATCCCGGGCACCCCGGGCCGGATCGCGCAGATCCCCCGGACCCAGACGTCGACCGGCACGCCCTCCTGCGAGGCCCGGTAGAGCGCGTCGATGATCGCCTCGTCGACGATCGAGTTGCACTTGAACCGCACCCCAGCCGGGCGACCCGCGCGGTGGTGCGCCACCTCCCGCTCGATCCGCTCGATCAGGCCCGTGCGGATCGAGTGGGGCGCGACCAGCAGCCGCTGGTAGGTGGTGTTCATCGAGTAGCCCGACAGCACGTTGAACACGTGCGAGACGTCCTCGCCGACGACGGGGTCGGTGGTGAGCAGGCCCATGTCCTCGTAGAGCCGCGCGGTCTTGGGGTGGTAGTTGCCGGTGCCGATGTGCATGTAGCGGCGCAGCCGGTCGCCGTCGTCGCGGACCACCATGCTCAGCTTGCAGTGGGTCTTCAGGCCCACGAGGCCGTAGACCACGTGCACGCCCTGGCGCTCGAGCTTGCGCGCCCAGGTGATGTTGGCCTGCTCGTCGAACCTGGCCTTGATCTCGACCAGGGCCAGCACCTGCTTGCCGGCCTGCGCGGCGTCGATGAGCGCGTCGACGATCGGCGAGTCGCCGCTGGTCCGGTACAGCGTCTGCTTGATGGCCAGCACCTTGGGGTCGGCCGCCGCCTGCTCGAGGAACCGTTGCACGCTGGTCGAGAAGCTGTCGTAGGGGTGGTGCAGGAGCACGTCGTGGTCGCGCATCGCGTCGAGCACGTCCGGCGGCGCAGCGCTCTCGACCTCGGCCAGCGCGGCGCTGGTGCGCGGCAGGAACGCCGTCTCCTTCAGGTCATCGCGGTCCAGGGCGACCAGCGCCCACAGCCCGGTCAGGTCCAGGGGCCCGGGCAGGGCGAAGACCTCCTCGTCGGAGATGCCCAGCTCGCGCACGAGCAGGTCCAGGACGTAGGGGTCGATGGAGCGCTCGACCTCGAGGCGGACCGGGGGACCGAACCGGCGGCGCATCAGCTCGCGCTCGAGAGCCTTGAGCAGGTTCTCGGCGTCGTCCTCCTCCACCTCCACATCCTCGTTGCGGGTCACCCGGAACGAGTGCTGCTGGAGGATCTCCATGCCCGGGAACAGGTCCGACAGGTTCGCCGCGATGACGTCCTCGAGCGGGACGAACCGCTGCGCCCCCACGGCCAGGAATCGCGGCAGGCTCTGGGGGACCTTGACGCGCGCGAACAGCTCGGTCCCGGTGGCAGGGTTGCGCACCACGACTGCGAGGTTCAGGCTCAGTCCGGAGATGTACGGGAACGGGTGGGCTGGGTCCACGGCCAGGGGCGTCAGGATCGGGAACACCCGGTCGGCGAACAGCCGCTGGAGATTGGCGCGCTCCGCCTCCGAGGTCTGGTCGTAGCGCAGGATCTCGATGCCCTCGGCCTGCAGGCCCGGCAGCACCGACTCGCCGAAGCAGGCCGACTGCCGGTCCATGAGCAGCCGGGTGCCCGACCAGATCCGCTCCAGCAGGTCGCGGGGCATCAGGCCACTGGCGGCCCGGACCGCGATGCCGGCGTCGATGCGCCGCTTGAGCCCGGCGACCCGGACCATGAAGAACTCGTCGAGGTTGGACGCGAAGATCGCGAGGAACTTGACGCGCTCCAGCAGGGGGAGGTCCTCGTCCTCGGCCAGTTCCAGGACCCGCTCGTTGAACGCCAGCCACGACAGCTCCCGGTCGGCGAAGCGGTCGGCGGGCAGGGCATCGGCGACCGGGGCAGCCGCCGCAGCGCCGCCGGCTGCCCCCATCGCGACGGTGTCGGTCATGCCCCTCCTCCCGGCGGTCCAGCGGCGGGCCCGGCCGGCGACGGGCGGCGGAACAGGCTGTCGCTGTCGCGCACCGTGAACCCCAGGCTGGCATACAGCCTAGTGGCGGCGTGGTTCCCAGCGTCGACGTAGAGCATCGCCTCGCCCAAGCCCGCAGCACGCAGGTGGTGCAGGCCGGCCAGCGTCAGCGCCCGACCCAGGCCCGCCCCTCGCCGCCGGGGATGGACCCCGACGACGTAGACCTCGCCGACCGGGGGGTGGCCGTGCCCGGGGGCACCGTGCACCTTGGTCCAGTGGAAGCCCTCGAGATGGCCGTCCCCGTCGTGAGCCAGCAGGAATCCGGCTGGGTCGAACCAGGGTTCGGCCATGCGTCGGTCGAGGTCAGCCCGGGTCCAGCCACCCTGGTCGGGCAGGTCGGCGAACGCGGCCGCGTTCAGCGCCAGCCACGCGTCCTCGTCGCCCGCCCGGAACCCGCGAAGCTCGGCGCCGGGCGGCAGCGCCACAGGCTCCAGCGGGTCGGCCAGGTCCCGGTGCATGCGCCACAGCCGCCGCTCCCGGCGGAATCCGCGAGCTGCCGCGAGCCGTGCGGCCGCCGTGTCCTGCCCGTGCGCCCACAGCCGCAGGCGGCCCGCGCGGGGGGCCTCCAGGTCGATGATCGCGTCGAGCAGCGCGGCACCGACCCCCCGGCGGCGGGCCTCAGGGGCCACTGCCACCTCCGCGGCCGGGCCTGCGACCTGGTCGGTCGTGTCGAGGTGGGCGTACCCGAGCAGCGCCGCTGACCCCGGCTCCCGCGCCAGCAGGTGCACGGACCGGGAGTCGCCGCCGTGCCGCAGGTGCAGCAGCACGTGCTCACTCAGGGGGTGGACGCCGTCGGCGACGGCAGCGCGCTCGCCGAGCCGGAGCACGTCCTGGACGTCAGCGGGTGCCAGGTGCCCCACCAGGTGGATCATGGGGCGCTGCCCGGCCAGGACGGGACCGGGCTCGGACATCTCAGCCCAGGGACTCCCGCAGGGTGGCGGCCGTGGCGATGTCCAGGACCTCCTCCTCCCGCGGCGGAACGAACCGGTAGCCCACGTTGCGCACGGTGCCGATCATCGACTCGTGCTCCGCGCCGAGCTTGGCCCGCAGCCGCCGGACGTGGACGTCCACGGTCCGGGTCCCTCCGAAGTAGTCGTACCCCCAGACCTCCTGCAGCAGCTGGGCCCGGGTGAACACCCGCCCAGCGTGGCTGGCCAGGAAGCGCAGCAGCTCGAACTCCTTGAACGTCAGGTCGAGGCTGCGCCCGCGCAGCCGGGCGCTGTAGGCCGTCTCGTCGATCGCCAGGTCCCCGAGCCGGATCTCGCCGTCGGACTCGACCTCCTCGGCGACCAGGCTGCGTCCGATCGCCAGCCGCAGCCGGGCCTCCACCTCCGCCGGGCCGGCCGCGTCGAGCAGGACGTCGTCGATGCCCCACTCCGCGTTGATCGCGGCCAGGCCGCCCTCGGTGGTGATCAGGATCACGGGGCAGTCGACGCCGGTCTGGCGGACCAACCGGGTCAGGGCGCGGATGTGGGCCAGGTCGCGGCGGCCGTCGACCAGCAGGGCGTCGGACTTCGGCGCGTCGAGCAGGGCGCTGGCCTCCGCCGGGAGCACGCGGACGTGGTGGGCAAGCAGTCCGAGGGCCGGCAGGACATCCCCGGACGGGCCCAGCGAGGCCGTCATCAGCAGCAGTCGGCTCATCGGACCCCCTGGCAGCGGGCGTGCTCGGCGGACGTTCGTGACGTTGAGGATACGGCAGACTTGGCCGGGGCGGCACAGTGGACCTGTGCGGGTCTTCGTGCCAGCGGGATGCCACCGGCGGGAATCGGCGACGGGGAGGACGGTGTTCATCGGGCCATGGACGGCATGCGCATCCTGATCCTGGTCCTCGTGCTGGCCTCGGCCTTCGGGCTCTGGCGTCGCCGGACCGACGGCCGGATGCGGGCCGTGGCGCCGGTGCCGGGGCAGGACGACTCCGAGCCGCTGGTCGTCGACGGGCGGCCCGTCGAGGTGGCCGACCACTCGGTGGTCCCGGTCGCCGACCGCCTGGGACCTGACGACCTGGGTGGGGCGGTGCTCGGGCAGCGGGCCACCCTGGTGCAGTTCTCGTCGGCGTTCTGCACGCCCTGTCGGGCCACGCGGGTGGTCCTGGCCGACGTGGCCGGCATGGTCCCCGGAGTCGCGCACGTGGAGATCGACGCCGAGTCCCACCTGGAGCTGGTCCGCCGCCTGGACGTGACACGTACCCCCACGGTGCTCGTGCTGGACTCCGTGGGCGTCATCCGGACCCGGGCCACCGGGGCCCCGCGTCGCGCGGATGTCATCGCCGCCCTCGGCCAGCTCGCGTAGCGGCCGGGCGGGGACCTCCGTCCCGGATGACCGGGTCCGCGGTTGCCGACCATGGGGCAGGGCAGGCTACCCTAGGCTCATGCAGCGGGTTCTCCTGACCAGGCGCCGGGTCGTCGACCACGGCCGCCTCGGTTCCTGCCTGTGTCGAATGTGCTGACGGCACTCGCCCGGCCCATCCCCGATCGACCCCAGGAGCCCCGTTCCATGTCCTCGACGCTCGATTCACGTCCCACTGCGGCCCCCGCCGGCCTCGACCCGCGCGGCCCACGCTTCGCGGCCGCGCTCACGAGCATCGTGCTCGCCCTGGCCCTCGTGCTGGCCTCGCCCGTGCTGCTGGCCGCCCAAGCACTCGTGTTCCTGCTCGGTGTGGTGCGCGGCCCGGGCCGGCAGCCCTACGGCGTGCTGTTCCGCACGCTGGTCCGCCCGCGCCTGGCACCGCCGACCCACCTGGAGGACCCGGCGGCGCCGCGGTTCGCCCAGGCCTGCGGACTGGCATTCAGCCTGGTCGGGCTGGTGGGCTTCGCTGTCGGGGCGCAGGGCCTCGCGCTGGCCGCCGTCGGCCTGGCCCTGGCCGCGGCGTTCCTCAACGCCGCGTTCGACTTCTGCATCGGCTGCGAGCTGTACCTGCGCGCGCAGCGCCTGCGCCGCGCCTGACCCACCTCACGGGACCAGGCAGCGGATCCGGTCCGGTGCCAGGCCCGCGATCCGGTCGGCAATCGCCTCGGCCCCGCCGCGGGTCGGGCCCACCCCCGCCTGGGCGAACACCCCCAGCGCCTCGCCGTGGAACGAGCACGCGACGACCATGTGGGAGAACGCCTCCAGCGCAGCGGCTGATGCCGTGAACTCGGCGGGTGTGGCGATCCGTCGGGAGCTGAACGGGCGGTGCTGGAACGCCACCACGAGGTCGTGCTGCGACACCAGCGCGCGCAACTGCGGGGTGCCCGGGCCGTACGGGACCGGGCTGAGCAGCCCGGTGGGTGCGGGATCGCCGTTCAGGGGGGTGCGCGGGCCGGTCAGGTGCGGGGCGTTCGCGGCCAGTGCGCGCTGGCCGTACCCGTCGGTGAGCAGCGGTGCCGTGGCCAGGCCGGGGAGGTCCAGCACATCGGACAGGGCGAGGAACCTGCCGGCGCCGTGACCGTCGGGGGTGCGCATGGCGACGTGGGACTGCCAGGTGGCCGCGACCAGGAGCCCGACGCCGAGCACGGCGACGCCGCGCCACCGGGCGGCTGCCAGCAGCAGGGCGATCCCGATGGCGACGGCCGGCACGCTGATCAGCCAGTACCGGGCGATCAGCCCCGGCCGCCCGGTGGCCGCCTGCACCGCGATCATCGTCATCGGGGGCAGCACCATCCACCCTGTGGCCAGCACCGCGAGGGATCGCGGGCGACCCGCGGACCGGACCCAGGTCAGGGTGAGGCCCACCAGCGCGGCGACCGCCACAACCGCCCCGACCACCGCAACCCGGTCCGGGCCGACCCACGCCATCGTCATCCGCTCCCAGACCGTGATCACTGCGCGCAGGGTCACCGGCGGCGGCCCGATGAACTGCGCTCCGCCGGCGCGGCGCAGGGCCCACAGGAACGGGGCGAGTGCCACGGCAACGGCGGTTCCCAGCAGCGCGGTCCGGCGCACGTCGTCGCGACGCCGGGTCACCGGCGCGAGCAGGGCCGTGATCAGGAGGGCTCCCAGGACCAGGACCGCGAAGGCGTGCAGCAGCCCCGCTGCGGTGAACGCCAGCCACGCCAGGGCCCCTGTGCGGCCCCGGCCCCGCGCGCACCACCGCCACCAGGAGACCGCCCCAGCGGTCACGGCGAGCATCGCCAGTGCGTAGGGCCGGATGTTCGCGGCGTACCACGTGGTCGCCGGCAGCACGAGCAACGTGGTGCCCGCGAGAAGTGCGACCCCCCGACCGGCCACCTGCTGCAGGAACCACACCAGCAGGGCGGCTGTGGCGGCGGTGGCCACGATGGTCGGCAGCCGCAGCCACACGGGGTCGGTGGACACCGCGGACCACGGCTTCATCAGCAGGTAGTAGGGGGCGATCGCGCCGTGGTTGTCCAGGAGGGCGGCTTGCCAGAACTGCTGGCCGGACCGCCGCAGGATCACCAGCGTCGCGGCCTCGTCCACGGACCACGCCGGGACGGCCGCCCCGAGCAGCAGCGTGCCCAGCCCGACCAGGCCGACGACCGCCGGCAGGGGCCAGCGGCTGAGGCGAAGAACCGGGTCAGGCCCCGGCACCGTAGACCAGCGCCTGGGCGCCCTCGGCCAGGATCTCGTCGACGAAGGTGGCGGCCCCCGCGATGCGCACCCCGGGCAGCAGGTCCTCCTGGGTCAGGTCACGGCGCCGGGCGCACTGGGTGCACACCGTCAGGGTCCCCATCGCCAGCACGGCGTCGCGCAGCTCGTGCAGGGGCGTCGCGAACGCCAGGGTCGCTGCCTCGGCGCGTCCGGGAGTGGCTAGCAGGCTCGCGTCCCCGGTCAGCCACACCGACACGCGCGCTCCCGAGGCGAGCGCGGTGGCCGCCACGGTGAAGGCCTGCGAGCAGGGCTCGGGGTCGGTCGTCGTGCACTTGATCACCAACGTGCGCATGTCCGCACCCTAGCCGGGTCAGCAGCCCGGCCCGGGCGCCCCGGACTACCATGACGTCGTGGACGCCGTCGAGATCTTCTTCTCCATCCTGCTGGTCCTGGTCAGCCTGCTCATCACGTGGTTCGCCGGGCTGACCGTCTGGAAGCTCTACAAGGGCCAGGCCTGATCATGGCCGACCTGCCCGCTGAGCTGGCCCACCTGTCGTGGCTCCTGGGCCGCTGGGGTGGCATCGGCGAGGGTGGCTACCCGACGTCGTCGCCGTTCCGCTACGAGCAGGTCGTCGAGTTCGCGACCGATGGCCGACCGTTCCTGGAGTACCGGTCGGTGTCGTGGATCGTCGACGAGCAGAACAACCGGATCCGTCGGGCCGCCACCGAGTCGGGCTACTGGCGCCCCCGCCCCGACAACGGGGTCGAGATGCTGCTGGCGCATCCGACCGGGTTCGTCGAGGTGTGGCTCGGGCGGGTGGAGGTCACCGCGATCGTCGATGCCCGGATCACGGGGGCACGCATGGAACTGGCCACCGACGCCGTGGTGCGCACCGAGTCGGCCAAGGAGGTCAGCAGCGGGCACCGGCTGTACGGCCTGGTGGAGGGCAGGCTGCTGGCCACCTACGACATGGCCGCCATGGGCCACCCCCTGACCAACCACCTCGCGATCGCGATGGAGCCGGTCCCGGTCGGGGGCGCCGGCTAGGTGGGGGCAGCAGCGCCGGACTGGGACACGCGGCTGCGCGCCGCCGGGTTGCGCTGCACCGCGCAGCGCAGGGCCGTCCTGCAGGCCCTGCACGAGCTGCGCCACGCGACGGTCGACGAGCTCGCCGCCCACCTCGACGCCGGCTCCTGCGACATCAACCTGTCCACCGTGTACCGGACGCTGGAGACCCTCGACGAGGTCGGGCTGGTCACCCACGCCCACCTCAGCCACGGCGGGCCGACCTACCACACGGTCGACGACGAGCCCCACATCCACCTGGTGTGCCAGCAGTGCGGAGCGGTCGACCAGCTGCCGAGGACCCTGGTCGATCCAGTGGCCGCGGAGGTCCTGGCCCGCGCCGCCTTCGCCGTCGACCTCAGCCACCTCGTGCTGCACGGCCGATGCGCGACCTGCGGGGGAACGTCGCCGGCGCCCGAGGTGTTGCACCGGGTGTGACCACCTCCACCAGCGGCATGCCCGCCCCCCCGGGATGGTCCGATCCCGGGGTCGCCTGGCACTACGGCAACCCCCACGCAGAGCAGGCTGCACTCGAGGCCGGCCACGGCTGCGTCGACCTGGGCCACCGCGAGGTGGTGGCCGTGGCCGGGCCCGACCGGCTCGGCTGGCTCGACGACCTCACCACGGCCCGGTTGCGCGACCTCCCGGCCGGGGGCTCCCGGCTCGCCCTCGTCCTGAGCCCCCACGGCCACGTCGAGCACGAGTTGCACGTGGTGGACGACGGCTCGACGACGTGGATCGTGGTCGACGAAGGACGTGGCGACGCCCTGGTCGCACACCTGCGATCCATGCAGTTCCTGCTGCGCGTGGAGGTGTCGGCGCGACCCGACCTGGCCGTGGTGTGGGAGCCCATCGCCGTGCCGGACCCCGCGCGCCCCACGTGGCTGGTCCCCGGGGACTTCAGCGGCGGGACGCCGACCCCGTCGGGCAGCGATCGGGGCGGCGACGCCGCCCGCTACGTCCCGCACCGGCCGGCGCTGCTGGTCGGTCGCGAGGTGCTGCTGCCACGCGAGCTGGTCCCCGGCCGGATCGTCGACTCGGGGGCACCGGCAGGGACCTGGGCGTTGGAGGCCCTGCGGGTGGCCGCGGCCGTCCCGCGCCTGGGGTGGGAGACCGACCACCGCACGCTGCCCCACGAGGTCGGCTGGATCGGCGCCGGCGTCCACCTGGCCAAGGGCTGCTACCGCGGGCAGGAGGCCGTGGCTCGGGTGCACAACCTCGGTCGGCCACCGCGGCGGCTGGCACTGGCCCATCTCGACGGCACGGCCGGGGTCCTGCCCGCCCACGGCGACGAGGTCGTCGTCGACGGCCGGGTCGTCGGCTGGGTCGCCACCCCGGCGCGGCACCACGAGCTCGGCCCCGTGGCCACCGTCGTGCTGCGCCGGGCCACCGAGCCCACGGCGGACCTCGTCATCCGGGCGGCCGACGGTGAGGTGCTCGCCTCGCAGCAGGTCGTCGTCGCGGCCTGACCGCCGCGACGCTCCTAGACTCCCCTCATGCCTGCCGCGATCGCCCTGGGCCCGGGGATCTGGCGGATCCCGACCGTGCGGTGGGACCTGGTGAACTCGTTCGTCGTACAGGGCGACGACGGCTCGATCACGCTGGTCGACATGGGCCTGTCCGGGGCGCCCCCACGGATCCTGGCGGGCCTGGCCGAGATCGGCGCGGGGGTGCGCGACGTGACCGCCCTGGTGCTGACCCACGCCCACTCCGACCACGTCGGTGGGGCGGCCGACCTGGCCCGGTGGACCGGTCACGGGATCATCGCCCACGCCGAGGACGCCCCGCTGGTCACCGCCGGCAGGAGCGCCCCCCGGGATCCCTCGTTCGCCCTGGGCCGGCTGATCACCCGGGACCTGTCGGTGTCCCCGGCCCCGGTCGAGCGCACGATGCGCGACGGCGACCTGCTGGTCGGCAGCGGCCTGCGGGTCCACCACACGCCCGGGCACACGCCCGGCCACTGCTCCCTGCTGCACGAACCCACCGGCACCCTGATCACCGGGGATGCCATCTGGAACATGAGATCCCGGAGGACCTGGCCCGTGCTCGCCTTCTGCACCAGCGCGACGACCACCGAGCGCAGCGCGGCCACCCTGGCCGACCTGGAGTACACGACCGCTGCGTTCACCCATGGCCCGGAGATCCGCGACTCCGGCCGGGAGGCGATACGCGCGTTCCTGGCCCATCCGCGTCGATTCGCCCCGGGGCTCTGATCCGCCGTGCGCGTCGTCGTGCAGCGGGTCGACGGAGCCCGGGTCCTCGTGGCTGGGGAGGTGGTGGGTGCCATCGAGGGCCCCGGCCTGTGCGTGCTCGTGGGAGCGACCCACACCGACACCGCCGCGGTGGCAGCCGGGCTGGCGGACAAGGTCTACGACATGCGCCTGTTCGACGAGGCGGAGCTCGGGGAGGAGGTCACCGGTCGGTGCGCGCCCCCGGGGCGGCCCCGGGAGCTGTCGGCCGCGGACCTCGACCTCCCGGTGCTGGTCGTCAGCCAGTTCACCCTGTACGGCCAGACCCGCAAGGGCCGGCGTCCCACCTGGGAGCAGGCCGCCCCGCGCGACGTCGCGGAGCCGCTCGTCGCCGCGTTCTCCCAGCGGCTGCGGGACCGGGGCGCGACCGTGGCCGAGGGGCGGTTCGGCGCGATGATGCGCGTCGAGCTGGTCAACGAGGGCCCGGTGACCATGATCGTGGAGGCCTGACTCACAGGCTCCAGCGCCAGCGCCTCCGCCGCGGGCCGTCCAGGGCGATGGCCCGGCGGGTGACCGACGGGGTGACCTGCTGCTGGTCCTCACTCAGGCTCGACAGCTCGCGCATGAACATGCTGGTGTCGCTGTACGCCGCGGCGGGCTCACCGGAGTCGTTGCCGTCCGGCTGCTCGGACGGGTTCGGCGCGGTCGACGTGTCGGTGACGAACTCGTGGATGGCCTCGAGCAGCACCCCCGGCGTGGGCGGCTCCGCGACGGCGGCCGGCGTGGGACCGGAGGGGCCCGGAGCCTCGTGGGACGACTCGTCGGCCGGGCTCAGGGCGATGACGTCGCCGCCCGGCGGCCCGACGCGGACCGGTGCGGGAAGCACGAGCAGGCCGGACCGGGCGAGGTCGCTGACCAGCTGGGCTGCTTCCAGGAGCGTGAACCCGCAGGTGCGCGCCAGCTCGGCCAGGTCGCGCCGACCGTCGACCCGGCACAGCAGGGCCCACTCCCGGGGCCCGAGGGGGCTCTGGCCGGCACCGCGTCCCTGCGGTCCGAGCGAGGGGATCGCGGCCGGCCCGCCCACGTCGGCGAGCACCCGCGCCCAGCGGTGGCGGCGCTCCTCGGCGACTGGGAGGACAGCCTCGATGCTGCGCGGCGCGATGGTGTCCACGCCGATCCGCTCGCCCTCGTGGAAGGCGGCCGAGAGGACGGGCAGGTCCAGCAGGTCCGCGACCTGGTCGTGGACCTGGTCGAGCACGAACGCGTCGATGTCGTCGGGGCGGACGTGCCCCAGGTGGACCAGGACCTCGCCGATGCGGTGGCCGGCCATCGTGGTGCGCTGCTGCTCGATCGCGATGCCCAGCTGCTCGGGGGTGATCAGGCCGCTGCTCAGCAGCCGGATCCCGAGGGCCGGGCGGTAGCCCGGGACGCTGGCCGCGTACAGCTGGCCCTCCCGCAGCCACAGCCGGGAGGACTCCCCGCCCGGGTGCTCCAGCTCGAGGGCGCCGGTCGCCGCGGCGGTCGCCGCCTCGAGCAGCAGGGCCGGCGTGCTGGCTTCCGGGACCGACGTGTTCTCGATCGCCACGGCACTCCCTTCGCGGCCTCACGGCACAGGCTGGCTCAGCGTCATGATCGGCTCCCGAACTCGCGATCTTGAGCGGGGTGACAGGATGACCCCATGCCGGCGACCCTGATCACCGTGGCCCCCACCGGCGCCGAGAGCACCCCGGAGGACAACCCGGCTCTGCCCGTGACCCTGGAGCAGCTGGCGCAGACCGTGGTCGCCTGCCGGGAGGCCGGGGCCGCCATGGTGCACCTGCACGTGCGCGATGCCCGGGGCCGCCCGACCCTGGACCTGGCCCGCATCCGTGAGGCTGTGGCGGTCGTGCGCGAGTCCACCGACCTCATCGTGCAGCTGTCGACCGGTGGCTCGGTGACGGACTCGTTCGAGGCCAGGATGGCCGTGCTCGACGCGGCGCCGGACTCCTGCTCGCTGACCACCGGCACCGTCAACTTCGGCGATGCCGTGTTCGCCAACCCATGGCCGTTCGTCGCCGCGCTGTACCAGCAGGCCCAGGAGCGCGCGATCCTGCCGGAGTTCGAGCTGTTCGACCTCGGGCACGTCGTCGCGATGAACCGCCTGCTGGACACGTACGGGCCGCCGACCGGTGGCCACGTGCACGCCGACTTCGTGCTGGGCGTTCCCGGAGGCATGCCCGGCACCGCCCAGGCCCTGGTGGCGGGGCTGGCGATGCTGCCGCCTGGTGCGACCTGGTCGGCCACCGGGATCGGTCGCAGCACGGTGCCCGTCATGATGGCCGCCCTGTCGCTGGGCGGGCACCTCCGGGTCGGGATGGAGGACACCCTCGGGTACGGACCCGGTCAGCCCGTCACCGGGAACGCTCCCCTCGTCGCCCGGGCCGCCCGCCTGGCGGCGGAGGCGTTCCGGCCGGCGGCGAGCCCCGAGCAGGCCCGGGTGATGCTCGGGCTGGCCCCGGCCGAGCGGGTGCGCTGATGCGCGGGTCGGTCGAGCTCGCCCACGTGGTGCGCAGCGGGTGGGTCGAGTCCGTGCACGCCGGGCATGCCGTCCTGGTCGATCCTGACGGTGCTGTCGTGCGGGCCTGGGGGCGCCCCGAGGACCCGATCCTGCCGCGCTCGTCCAACAAGCCCCTCCAGGCCACAGGCATGGTGGCCGCCGGACTGGACCTGGACGCCCGGGGCCTGGCCATCGCGGCGGCCTCCCACAGCGGGGAGTCGTTCCATCTCGACACGGTCCTGGCCGTGCTGCTCGGCGGCGGCTTGGGCGAGGCCGATCTGGCGAACACCCCGGACCTGCCCTACGACCGCGACACGATGGTGGCATGGCTGGCCGCCGGTCGGGGTCCGACCGCGCTGGCGCAGAACTGCTCGGGCAAGCACGCGGCGATGCTGCGGACCGCGCAGGTCCTCGGCAGCCCGACGGTCGGGTACCTCGATCCGGCGCACCCGGTGCAACGGGCCGCAGTGGCCGGAGTCGAGGCGCTCACGGGGGAGCGGGTGGCCCACACCGGGGTGGACGGGTGCGGCGCCCCCGTGGTCGCGGTGTCGCTGGTCGGCCTGGCGCGCGCGATGTCGCGGATGGTCCAGGCCGGGGCCGGCACCGCGCCGGCCCGGGTTGCCGGCGCGATGGCGGCCCATCCCGAGCTCGTCGGGGGCACCGGCCGGGACGTCACCGCGTTCATGCGTGGGGTTCCCGGCGCCATCGCCAAGGACGGGGCCGAGGGGGTGCACGTCCTGGCCCTGCCTGACGGCCGCGCCGCGGCGCTCAAGGTGGCCGACGGCTCCGCGCGGGCCCGGCAGGCGGTGGCCTGCGCGCTCATGACCCACCTCGAGGTCGATCCGCAGGTCGTGACGGCGTGCGCGCCGCCCGCGGTCCTGGGCGCTGGACGTCCGGTGGGTCGCGTGCGCGCCACCATCTGAGCGACGCCGCCCGATGCACCTGCCCTGACACGCGTCGGACCCCCGGGATACCCGGGGGTCCGACGGTGAGCGCCGCGCTGAGCGGCGCCCGGTCACTTGATGACGGCCAGCGCCTTGCGCACGGCCTGACGGGCCTGGACCTGGGCCTCGGCCACCAGGTCGGTGGCCCGGCCCGGGACCTGAGCCAGGGCGGCGCTGGCGGTGTCCTTGAGCTTGTCGGCCTCGGCGCGCCAATCGGGCGTGGCCGGGACGTCGACGTGGATGCGCCCGCGCAGCTCGGCGACGGTGGGCAGCTCGACCTTGCCGATCCGCTCGCGGACCTCGGCGACGGTGGGCAGGTCGACCTTGGTGACCGTCTCCTTGAGGGCCTTCAGGTCCAGCCCGGCGACGATCTCGCGGACCTCGGCGGCCGAGACACGGCGGAACCGGGGCTCCGGCGTTGCCGGGGTGGTCACGGACTCGACGACCGGCGCGGCCGGCGCTGCCTTGGCCGCAGCGGTGCGGGTGCGGGTCCCGGTGGCCCGCCGCGTGGTGGTGCGCGCGGTTGTGGCCTTGGGGGCGGCGGGGGCCTTGGGGGCGGCCTTCGCGGTCCCGGCGGCCGCCTTGGTCCGGCGGGCGCGGGTCGGCTTCGGGGTCTCCTGGGCGACCGGCTCAGCCGCGGGCTCGGCGACCGGCTCGACGACCTCGGCGACCGGCTCGACGACCGGCTCTACGACCTCGGCGACCGGCTCGACGACGGTCTCAGGGGACTCGGGGGTGGTGGGCTCCACGACGGCGTCGGTCGTGGGCTCGGGGGTGGTGTTCTCGATCTCGCTCATGACAGCTCTCGCTCTCCGGTGTCGTCCTCGTCCGCGGGGCTCCGCGTCGAGTTCTCGGACTGGAAGGCCGCGTAGATCTCCAGCAGGGCTCGGCGCTGCCGCTCGGTCAGGGTTGGGTCCGCGCTGATCGCCGCGACGACCGCCTGGTCGCCGAGGCGTTCCTCGAGGATTCCTGCCCGCACGTACAGCGTCTCCGCCGAGATCCGCAGGCCCGCGGCGATCCTGGACAGGATCTCCGCACTGGGCCGGCGCAGTCCGCGCTCCACCTGGCTGAGGTAGGGGTTGGACACATCAGCGGCCTGGGCCAACTGGCGCAGCGAGATCTGGGCGGCATGCCGCTGTTCGCGGATGTACTCCCCGAGCTTCGCTGCGTCGATCCGGGCCACGCATCCAGTATGTGCCTGCCTGCTTGCAATTGCAAGCAGGCAGCAAGCGGATCGGGTTCGCGGTCCGCTCGCGGCACGCCGCTGGCCTACGCTGGTGCCATGTTCTTCGGCCTCACCGAGTGGATCCTCTGGCTCATCCGTATCGCGTCGCTGGTCATCGGGGTCTGGGCGTTCGTCGACTGCCTGCGCCGTCGACCGGACGCCTTCCCGGCCATCGGCCGGCAGACCAAGCCGATCTGGATGGCCCTGACCGGAGGAGCCGCCGCAGTGCCGCTCATCGGGTTCAGCCCGATCGGGCTGCTGGGCATCGCCTCCATCGTGATCTCCGCTGTCTACCTGCTCGACATCCGGCCACGGATCGCGGAGATCACCGGCGGTCGGTGACTCGCACCGGGATGGCCTCGCGACGATCGGTCCCGCTCGGGGCGATCACCCGGGGGACCACCAACCCCGACCGGCTGCGTCGGTTCGACCAGTGGATCGTCCACCGCCTGGGAGCCAGGCTCGCCGTCGACCCCGACCCGCTCGTCGTCGACCTGGGGTTCGGGGCCTCGGCGGTGACCACCCTCGAGCTCGCCGCCCGGCTGGCCCGCCGGGTCCGACCGGGGATCCGGGTCGTCGGGGTCGAGATCGACGCCGCACGGGTCGAGGCCGCCACCGCGCTCGCCGACGGGCTGCCCGCGGGGGTGACGTTCGCCCACGGGGGGTTCGAGATCCCCGTGGCCGGTCGGCCCGTGCTCGTGCGCGCCTGCAACGTGCTCCGGCAGTATGCCGAGGACGAGGTGCCCCCGGCGTGGGCCACGATGGCTGCCCGACTCGCCCCGGGAGGGCTGCTGGTCGAGGGGACCTGTGACGAGCGCGGCCGGCTGGCGTCGTGGGTCGCCATCGGGCCGCCCGATCCGATCGGTGGCGTCGTGCCCGAGTCGCTGACCCTGTCGGTGGACCTCGGGCGGCTGGAGCGTCCCAGCCGCGTGGCCGAGCGGCTGCCGAAGGCGCTGATCCACCGCAACGTCGCGGGCGAGCCGGTCCACGACCTGCTCACCGCGCTGGACAGCGCGTGGGAGCGCGCTGCGCCTGTCGGAGTGTTCGGTCCGCGGCAGCGGTGGGTCGCCACGGTGCGCGGGCTGATCGAGGCCGGTTGGCGCCCCCTCGACGGCCCCGCCCGGTGGCGGCGCGGCGAGCTCACCCTGGCCTGGGCGGCGGTGGCGCCGGCCGCTGCGCCGGGTCCTGATGCGAAAACGAGGGGCCCGGTCGGTTGACCGGGCCCCTCGTTGGCAGTTGGACGTGGGCTGGCTACTTGCCCTGGTTGGCCACGGCGGCCGCCGCGGCAGCAGCTGCCTCCGGATCGACGTACTCGCCACCGGGGACCAAGGGGCGCAGGTCCTCGCCCAGGCGGTACACCAGCGGGATGCCCGTGGGGATGTTCAGCTTGATGACAGCCTCGTCGCTCATCCCCTCGAGGTGCTTGACCAGACCGCGCAGCGAGTTGCCGTGGGCCCCCACCAGGACAGTCTTGCCCAGGCGCAGGTCCGGGACGATTCCGTCGTACCAGTAGGGCAGCATCCGGGTGACGACGTCCTTGAGGCACTCGGCCGCAGGGCGGATCTCGGGGGCCAGATCGGCGTAGCGCGGGTCGTGGGTCTGCGCGTACGGGTCCTCCGGGTCGATCGGCGGCGGCGGCACGTCGTACGAGCGGCGCCACTCGGTGAACTTCTCCTCACCGTACTTCTGCAGGGTCTCCTTCTTGTCCTTGCCCTGCAGGGCGCCGTAGTGGCGCTCGTTGAGCCGCCAGCTGCGGCGCACCGGGACCCAGTGCCGCTCGCAGTTCTCCAGCGCGATCTGGGTGGTGCGGATGGCCCGCTTCTGCAGGGAGGTGTGGGCCACGTCCGGGAGGATGCCCTTGTCCAGCAGCATCCGACCGCCGTTGGCGGCCTCCTCCTCGCCCTTGGCGGTCAGGTTGACGTCAACCCAGCCGGTGAACAGGTTCAGCGCGTTCCACTCGCTCTCGCCATGGCGGAGCAGGATCAAGGTGTAGGTCATGGCGCCATCTTGGCCCACGGTGCGCAGGGGAGGCTCGCCGGGTGGCGGTCAGCTCCCGGGCTCGGGGACCGGGCCGGGGCGCTGGCTGGGGCGCGGCCCGGCCGGGCCGGGGTCCGGCTGCTCGGTGAGGTCGGCGAACGCCGCGAGATTGGCCAGCGACTCCCCCCGGGAGACTCGCCACGCGTGCTCCCGGCGGATCGCCGAGGCGAAACCGAGGCGCAGCAGCACGGGGAACGCCTCGTCGCTGTACTGCAGCACCGCGCCCAGCAGTCGGTCGAGATCCGCCTCGCCGAGGTCGGTCACCGGGATCCGGCCGACGAGGTAGATGTCGCCGAGCGAGTCCACGGCGAAGGCCATCGCGAACATCCGGGCGTTGCGCTGGAGCAGCCAGCGGTGCACGCCGGCCTCGTTCTCGTCCGGCCGGCGGCACACGAAGGCGTTGAGGGTCAGCGCCTGCGCGCCGATGCTCAGGCTGACCACCGTGCGCAGCTTCGCGGTCCCGGGCAGTACCACGACGAAGCGGTCGGGACCGGTCCGCTCGACGTCGAGGCCCGCGCGGGCCAGCAGGTCCGCGACCTGCTCGGACAACGCGCGCGCGGCCATCAGCCGACCCGGCGCAGGCGGTCGCGCGGGTGGCCCAGGGCCGCGGAGTAGCTGTCGAGCAGGGAGTCGACGGTGGCCGACCAGGACAGCGTCGCCGCGTGGGGGCGGGCCCCCGCGGCCAGCCGTGCCCGCCGGGCGGGATCGCCCAGCAGCCCGGACAGCGCGGCGGCCCAGTCCGGCGGGGCGTGCCCGTCGACCAGCACCCCGGACACGCCGTCAGCCACCGCCATCGGCAGGCCGCCGACATCGGCGGCCACCACCGGGGTCCCGCAGGCCTGGGCCTCGACCGCCACCAGCCCGAAGGATTCGGAATGGGACGGGACCACCACCAGGTCGGCGGCGCCGTACAGGGCGCGCAGTCGGCTGCGTGTTGCGGGGGGCAGGAAGTCGGCGCGCACGCCGAGGGCGCGGGCCAGCCCGGGCAGCTGCTCGCAGTAGCCCACCGCAGCCCCCGAGGGCCCGCCGCACAGCAGCAGCCGGACCCGGCCGCCGAGCGCCGGGTCGCGGCGCACGAGCTCGCCGACCGCCCGGATGGCCACGTCGGGCGCCTTGAGCGGCTGCAGCCGGCCGGCGAACAGCACCACCAACTCGTCAGGGCCGATGCCCAGCGCCGCCCGGTCCGCGGCACGGTCGACCGGCGGCCGGAACGCGTCGAGGTCGACCCCGGGCAGCACCACGTCGACCAGGGCGGGATCGGCGTCGTAGAGGGCCACCAGGTCGTCCCGCTCCGCGCTGGTGTTGGCCACCAGGCGGTCCGCCGCGTCAACCACCTGCTGCTCGCCGATGATGCGCAGGCTCGGCTCGGCACGGTCGCCGGGGGCCAGCAGCCGGTTCTTCACCCGGCCCATCGTGTGCATGGTGTGGACCAGGGGCACCCCCCAGCGCTCCTTGGCCAGCCAGCCCACCTGCCCCGAGAGCCAGTAGTGGGAGTGCACCAGGTCGTACCAGCCCTCCCGCCGGGCGGCCTCGGCGCGCAGCACCCCTGCGGTCATGGCGCACAGCTGGCCGGGCAGGTCCTCCTTGGGCAGGCCCTCGAACGGGCCGGCGACGACGTTGTGCACGAGCACGCCGGGAGCCATCGGCACCCTCGGGGACTGGTCGCCCGAGGTGGCACGGGTGAAGATCTCGACCTCGGTGCCGCGCTGCGCCAGCAGGCGGGCGACCTCGGCGATGTACACGTTCATCCCGCCGGCGTCGCCGGTCCCCGGCTGGTCGAGCGGCGACGTGTGCACACTGATCATGGCCACCCGACGGGGCGCCCTGCGCAGCGGGACAGCAGCGGACATGGTGCCCACCATCGCCGCCAAGCCCCGGGTCGGCAACTCGTCGGGCGTCCCTCAGCTGGGGGAGGTGGCCGGGAGGTCCTCGAGCGCGGTGTCGGCGTACGGCTCCCCGGTCACCACGTGCACCACCCGGCGGGCGATGGTCACGGCGTGGTCGGCATAGCGCTCGTAGTAGCGCGACAGCAGGGTCGCGTCGATCGCGGCCTCGACCCCGTGGCTCCACGCCGGCGAGAGGACCATCGTGAACAGCTCGCGATGCAGCCGGTCCATCTCCTCGTCGTACCGGGCGATGTCCGACCCGAGGCTGACGTCCTTCGTGCTGATGACCGTCGCCGTCTTGGCCACGATCGCCTCAGCCAGGGCGCCCATCTGCGCGAACGTGGCCCGGAGCTCGTTCGGGATGCTCGAGTTCGGGTACCGCATCCGGGCCTGCTTGGCCACGTGCACGGCCAGGTCGCCCATCCGCTCCAGCGACGACGAGATGCGCAGCGAGCCGATCACGATGCGCAGGTCGGTGGCGACCGGCTGCTGCAGGGCGGCGGCCTCGTAGCAGCGCCGCTCCACCTCCCCGGTGAGCTCGTCGAGGTGGTCGTCGCCGGAGATGACGGTCTCGGCGGCGTGCAGGTCGGCGTTGAGCAGCGCCTGGGTCGCCTGGTTCATCGCCGCACCTGCGGCGATGGCCATCTCAGCGAGCAGGTCGCTGATCTCGTCGAGCTGCTCGTGGAACGCTGCGCGCATGTGGTCCTCCCGATCTGCCGCCCCAGTCTACGGGGCGGCATGGACACGGGACCGTGCCGCGATGGCGTGGCGGTGATCCAGGGGTGAACAGTCGCCGGCGGTTGCGTGAACTCCCGGCTGGCTGCGCGCTCGGCAGGGGACGGCATTCCGGCGCGCCCATATCCTGAGGGCGTGATGACAGAGCCCCGCGCCACCCGGACGGACGTGACGTCCGCCCGAGCGCGGCTGTTCCCCGTCGCGCCCCCCACGCCGCCCACCGGGCCGCTGGCGCGGGCGCGGGTCGAGCCCACGGCCGAGCCGCTGGACCCCGAGCTGGACCGTGTCCTGCACGCGCTGCGCACGCCGTCGCTGTGGGTCGACGCCGCCGACGTCGTGCGGTGGGCGCACCCCGCGATCGAGGCCATGCGCATCGTGCGCCGCCGGGCGATCCGGATCCCCGAGCTGGAACGACTCGTCGAGCAGGCCCGTGCGACTGACCAGATCGTGCAGGAGGACCTGTCGGTGCGCCGGCCGGGACGGCGCATGGCCGAGGTCCGGCTGCGGGTGCGTGTGTCCCCGATGCCCTCGGGTGCGGTGATGGTCCTGGTCGAGGACATCTCCGAGTCCGAGCGCCTCGACCACGTGCGTCGCGACTTCGTGGCCAACGTGTCCCACGAGCTGAAGACCCCGGTCGGCGCGCTGTCCCTGCTGGCCGAGGCCGTCACGCAGGGCCGGGACGACCCGGAGGCGGTGGCCCACTTCGCCGCGCGCATGGTGATCGAGACCCATCGGCTCACCACCCTCATCAACGACCTGATGGACCTGTCGCGCATCGAGGGCATCGACCCGCAGCGACCGATGGACGTCGTGGACGTGGACTCCCTGGTCAGTGAGGCCTGTGACGACGCCCGCACGCTGGCCCAGGGCAAGGGGATCCAGTTCCTGCGCGGCGGCCACGCGGGGCTGCGGGTCATGGGGGTGCGCGCCCAGCTGGTGACCGCGGTGCGCAACCTCATCGTCAACGCGGTGAGCTACAGCCCCGAGCAGACCAAGGTGGCCGTCACCACGGGCAGCTCGGAGGGCTCGGTCACCATCGCGGTGACCGACCAGGGGATCGGCATCCCGGCCGAGGAGCTCGACCGCATCTTCGAGCGGTTCTACCGCGTCGACCCAGCGCGCTCCCGCGACACCGGCGGGACCGGCCTGGGACTGTCCATCGTCAAGCACGTGTGCGCCAACCACGGCGGTCATGTCGACGTGTGGTCCCGCGTGGGGGAGGGCTCCACGTTCACGATCCGGCTTCCCGAGCTGACGGAGGCGGCCAGCCGCCACCCGTCGGGTCGGTCAGCACCGTCGCCCAAGGAGGCAACGTGACCCGCATCCTGGTCGTCGAGGACGAGGAGTCGTTCTCCGACGCGCTGGGCTTCATGCTGCGCCGGGAGGGCTTCGAGGTGGCGATCGCTGCCACCGGGCCCGAGGCGATCACCGCATTCGAGCGCAGCCCCGCCGACCTGGTCCTGCTCGACCTCATGCTTCCCGGCATGTCGGGCACCGACGTGTGCCGCAGCCTGCGAGCTCGCTCCCGGGTGCCGATCATCATGGTGACGGCGAAGGACTCCGAGCTCGACAAGGTCCTCGGCCTCGAGCTCGGCGCCGACGACTACGTGACCAAGCCGTTCTCCAGCCGGGAGCTGGTGGCCCGGATCCGTGCCGTCCTGCGGCGCAACATCGACGAGGTCGAGGACGTCGCCGTCGTGACCGCGGGGCCCGTCCGGATCGACCCGGACCGGCATGAGGTCCAGGTCAACGGCTCGTCGGTGAGCCTGCCGCTCAAGGAGTTCGACCTGCTGGAGTACCTGGTGCGCAACTCCGGGCGGGTCCTGACGCGGGGCCAGCTGATCGACCGGATCTGGGGGTCGGACTACGTGGGCGACACCAAGACCCTCGATGTCCACGTGAAGCGGCTGCGCTCGAAGATCGAGCCGGACCCGGCCCACCCGGTCCACCTGCTCACCGTGCGGGGGCTGGGCTACAAGTTCGAGGGGTGAGGGGACCGGCGACGTGACCGGGGACTGCCGGACCTGGGGGGCCACGGTCTGGTCCGCGGGTGCGACCGGGTCCCTCAGGGCCGGTGCCGGGGGTGTCCGGTCACCCGGCGGCCGGGCTGGCCGAGCCGGCGGCCGCGGGGCCGAAGCCGGCGTAGTACCCGGACGCGGGCACCACGGCAACCTGCACGTCCTGGCTGCCGGCGTCCCGGAAGCTCAGCCGCAGCATCGCGTAGGACCCTGCCGGTACCCGCAAGCCGGTCAGGGTGATGGTGGTGGGCGACCCGGCTCCCACCTTCACGGCAGCACCGGCGGGCAGGGTGAGCGGCTGGCGCAGCGAGGACACCGAGGCCGGGTCGGTCTGCACCGCGACCAGGGCGTCGTCGGCCTCCCCGGTGTTGACCACGGTCATCAGCAGGGCGCCACGCAGGCCCGCGTCGCCGGCGACGATCGTGGTGTCCTGCACGAGCAGCGGACCGACCTGCAGGTCCGTGCCGTTGCCACTGGGACCCTGGTCGTTGACCGTCTGGTTGAAACCCTGGTAGCAGCCGGCCACCGGAAGCACGGCGACGATGCTCAGGGCGGCGGCAGCAGCACGGGTGCGCATCACGGAGGGCACCCTATCCTGCTCGGTCGCGAACAGGGAGGCCGAGACGGGGCCGTGTTAGACTTGGGCCTCAACCGAAAGGGGTCTGCTCCGCAATGACGTTCAAGGTTGGTGACACGGTCGTGTACCCCCATCACGGGGCCGCCCTCATCGAGTCCATCGAGGTTCGCTCGATCAAAGGCATCGACCGGGAGTACCTGGTCCTGCGGGTGGCCCAAGGAGATCTCACGGTCCGGGTCCCCGCCGACAACGTCGACCTCGTCGGCGTGCGTGACGTGGTGAACGCCGAGGGCCTGGATCGCGTCTTCGATGTCCTGCGCCAGCCCTACACCGAGGAGCCGACCAACTGGTCCCGCCGGTACAAGGCGAACCTGGAGAAGCTGGCCTCCGGCGACGTCATCAAGGTCGCCGAGGTCGTGCGCGACCTCTGGCGCCGCGAGCGTGAGCGAGGCCTGTCGGCCGGCGAGAAGCGGATGCTCAGCAAGGCCCGCCAGATCCTGGTCAGCGAGCTCGCCCTGGCCGAGCGCACCAACGAGGACAACGCTGAGGCGATCCTCGACGAGGTCCTGCAGTCCTGAGCGCTGGTCCAACACGACGCCCACCGCCCCGTGGCGGTGGGCGTTCGTCGTAGCGTGGGGGCATGACTCCGCGCCTGGCCCGGGTGCCCGACCTCGCAGCCGAGATCCTGCGCCTGCTGCTCGTGATCGCCGGTGCCGCCCTGGGCCATCAGGTGGGGGTCGCGCTGGCTGGGGACGGCGGCGCGGTGCTGGGCGTGTTCGACGCCCCCACTGTCGGGGTCATCGTCGGTGCCGGGCTGGGCTACAGCCTCGGGGGCGTGCTCGCCCGCCGGACGGTGCGCGCCGTGGACCAGGGCGGGGATGCCCTGGCAGGGCTGTCCAGCGACGAGCTCGTCGCCGGCAGCCTGGGTGCCCTGGTGGCGACCGCCCTGACCGCCCTGATCTCCTGGCCGCTGCTGCTGTTCGGCCCGGTCCGGGCCACCGCTGCCCTGGTGGTCTTCCTGCTGGTCGTCGCGGCGCTGCTCGGGTTCCGGGTGGGACG
Organism: Candidatus Nanopelagicales bacterium; assembly: GCA_039812125.1. GTDB lineage: Bacteria > Actinomycetota > Actinomycetes > S36-B12 > CAIYMF01 > Prado023. Next base: position 7,002 of record JBDHZV010000025.1, on the reverse strand, counting down.
TGCCGCGCGCCGCCCGACGGCACCGGCCCACCCCGACGTGGCGGGGACCGCCCCGCCGGGCGCCCCGGGGGTCCGGCCGGTGGTGGTGGACAGCTCGGTGGCGATCGACGGGCGCATCGTCGAGGTGGCCAGGGCCGGGTTCCTGCCCGGACCCCTGCTCGTCCCGATGCCGGTGATCGAGGAGCTGCAGGGGCTGGCCGACTCCGCCGACGACACCCGACGTGCCAGGGGCCAGCGCGGCCTGTCGATCCTGGAGGTGCTGCGGGCCGAGCCCGGCGTGGACCTTGCAGCCATCGGTGACGAGGCCCCGGGGGTGCCCCAGGTCGATGCCAAGCTGGTTCGGATCTGCCTGGACCGGCCGGCCGCCCTGCTGACCTGTGACGTGCCGCTGGCCCGTACTGCCGCCCTTGCAGGAGTGCGGGTGCTCAACGTGCACCAGCTCGCCCGGGCGGTGAGCCCCCCCGTGGCGGTCGGCGACGAGATGACCGTGCTGCTGCGGCGTCGCGGCCGGGAGCCCGGCCAGGCGGTCGGCCACCTCGAGGACGGCACGATGGTCGTCGTCGAGCAGGCGGCGGATCGCGTCGGCAGCCGCGTCCTGGTGCGCATCGCCAGTGTGATCCCCACCGCGGGCGGTCGCATGGCCTTCGCGGCACCCCTCGAGGAGGCCGGCCGGTGAGCGTCCAGGTTGCGGCGATCGTGCCTGCGGCCGGCTCCGGCCAGCGGCTGGGGGCGGCTGTGCCCAAGGCCATGGTCCCGATCGGTGGGCGTCCGATCCTGGGCCACGCGGTGTCGGCCCTCGTGGCCGACCCGCGCGTCGGGCTGCTGGTCGTGAGTGCCCCGGAGGGCCTTGAGGATGCGATGGCCGCGGTCGCCCGCGCCGCGGCCGGGGATGTCCCGGTCGTCATCGTGACCGGCGGAGCGACCAGGGCCGAGTCCGTCGCTCGAGGGCTGGACGTCGTCCCGCTGCCGGTGCCGGTGGTCCTGGTGCACGACGCGGCACGGTGCCTCGTGCCACGGTCGGTCGTGGCCGCGGTCATCGATGCGGTGCTGGCCGGGGCCGAGGCGGTCGTGCCGGGTGCCCCGGTGGTGGACACCGTGCGCGAGGTGGGACCCGACGGGGGCTCCCACACCCTCGACCGGTCCCGGCTGCGGGCGGTGCAGACGCCACAGGGATTCCAGGGGGCCGCGCTGCGCCGGGCCCATGCCGGTGGCGATGCCGGGGCCACCGACGATGCCGGCATGGTGGAGGCGATGGGCCGTCGGGTGGTCCTGGTCGCCGGTCACCCCCGGGCCTTCAAGGTGACCACCCCGCTGGACCTGGTGCTGGCCGAGGCACTGCTCGCCCGCCGGTCGGTGGGCGGGACCGACGAGCAGGAGGATGCGGGATGACCGGTGTCGGTGGCGGGGTCGAGGGGGCCGGCGCGGTCCCCCTGGTGGGCATCGGCGTGGACGTGCACCCGTTCGCGCATCCAGCGTCTGGCCGCACGCTGCGCGTCGCCTGCCTGGAGTGGCCGGGCGAGCCGGGGCTCGCAGGGCACTCGGACGCCGATGTCGCTGCGCACGCGGCCTGCGACGCCCTGCTGTCGGCTGCCGGGCTCGGGGACCTGGGATCCAACTTCGGCACCGCCGAGCCGCAGTGGGCCGGCGCCCCCGGGGCGGCCCTGCTCGCCGAGACCCTCGAACGCGTCACCGCGGCGGGTTTCCGGGTCGGCAACGTGGCGGTCCAGGTCATCGGCAACCGGCCCCGGATCGGGCCCCGCCGTCAGGAGGCGCAGGACGCGCTGTCCGCGGCGCTGGGTGGGGCGACCGTGCGGCTGTCGGCCACCACGACCGACGGGCTCGGGCTGACCGGACGGGGTGAGGGGATCGCCGCGTTCGCGACCGCCCTGCTGGTGCCCCGCTGAGCCGCGGGGGTCGCCTCGCGTCGCCGGTAGACTCCGCGGGGTGAGCCTGCGACTGCACGACACCGCCACGCGCACCACGCGCGAGTTCGTCCCCCTCACGTCGGGACGGGTGTCGATCTACGTGTGCGGCGCCACGGTGCAGGCCGCGCCCCATGTGGGCCACATCCGCTCCGGCGTCAGCTTCGACGTGCTGCACCGCTGGCTGCTGGCGACCGGGTACGACGTGACCCTGGTGCGCAACGTGACCGACATCGACGACAAGATCCTGACCCGGGCGGTCGAGGAGGGCCGGCCGTGGTGGGCGGTTGCGGCGCACTACGAGCGCACGTTCGTCGATGCCTACCGGATCCTCGGCTGCCTGCCCCCGACGGTCGAACCGCGGGCCACCGGTCATGTTCCGGCGATGATCACCCTGATGCGCCGGCTGATCGACTCCGGCCACGCCTACGCATCCGAGGGCGACGTGTACTTCGACGTCGGGTCGTTCCCGGCGTACGGGGCGCTGTCGGGCCAGCGAGTGGCCGAGATGCAGCCCTCAGCCGATGCCGATCCCGGCGCCCGCAAGCGCGACCCCCGCGACTTCGCGCTGTGGAAGGGCACCCGGGACGGGGGCCCCGGCTGGGAGACGCCCTGGGGTGTCGGGCGGCCCGGCTGGCACCTGGAGTGCTCCGCGATGGCGGGGGTCTACCTCGGCCCGGAGTTCGACATCCACGGTGGGGGACTGGACCTGGTGTTCCCGCACCACGAGAACGAGGTCGCGCAGTCCCGCGCCGCAGGCGACGGGTTCGCCCGGTACTGGTTGCACAACGCCTGGGTCACCACGGCGGGCGAGAAGATGAGCAAGTCGCTGGGCAACTCGCTGCTGGTCACCGAGGTGGTCCGCCGGGTCCGCCCCGTCGAGCTTCGCTACTACCTGGCCAGCGCGCACTACCGCTCGCACATCGAGTTCTCGGAGGCGGCCCTGGCTGATGCGGCGGCCGGGTACCGCCGGCTCGAGGGGTTCGTCCGCCGGGCCGTGGAGCGGGTCGGCGTGGTCGAGGCCACGACGGTCCCCGAAGCCTTCGCCGCAGCCATGGACGACGACCTGGGAGTCCCCGCGGCGCTGGCGGTGTGCCACGCGGCCGTGGGCGAGGGCAACGCCCTGCTGGCCGCCCACGCCGTCGACGAGGCGGCGCTGGTCCACCGCGTCGGCCAGGTCCGCGCGATGCTCGGCGTGCTCGGGGTCGATCCCCTGGCCGCCCCCTGGGCTGAGGGAGCCGGCGGTCCGTCACAGTCGGTGGCCCATGCGCTCGGTGTCCTCGTCGAGGACCGGCTCGCCGCGCGAGCGGCGGCCCGCGCCGCCCGGGACTTCGCCACCGCCGACGCGGTTCGCGACGCCCTGCGCGAGGCGGGCATCGCTGTCGAGGACACCCCCGCTGGCCCGCGCTGGACTGTGAGGCAGGCCTGATGGCCGGCAACTCGCAGCGCCGGGGGGCAACCCGCCGCACCGGGACCAAGAAGGGGGCCGTCGTGGGCTCCGGAGGCCAGGGCCGCCAGAAGCTGGAGGGCCGGGGGCCGACCCCGAAGGCCGAGGACCGTCCCGGACACGCCGCCAACCGCCGCGCCAGGGCAGCCGAGAAGCAGGGCGGGCGGGGCAAGCCCGCCCCCAGCCGGAGCCGGGCGGCAACCACCGAGTCGGTGGCCGGTCGCAACTCGGTGCTGGAGGCGCTGCAGGCGGGGATCCCGGCCACGGCACTGCACGTGCAGCAGTACCTGGACGCCGACGAGCGGGTCAGGGACGCGATGCGCCTGGCAGTCGACCGGCAGATCCCGCTGCTGGAGACCACCCGCGGGGACCTCGACCGGCTCAGCGGCGGCGCGGTCCACCAGGGCATCGTGCTGCAGGTGCCGCCCTTCGGGTACGCCACTGCCGAGGACGTCCTGGCCGCCGCGTACGACGCGGGCGAGCAGCCGCTGGTCGTCGTCCTCGACGGGGTGACAGACCCCCGCAACCTCGGGGCGGTGGTCCGCTCCGCCGCCGCCTTCGGTGCCCACGGCGTCGTCATCCCGGAGCGGCGCGCCGCGGGGATGACCGCGTCGGCGTGGAAGACCTCGGCGGGGGCTGCGGCGCGGATCCCGGTGGCCCGGGCCACCAACCTGGTGCGGTTCCTGGTCTCGGCCCAGCGCGACGGGGCCACGGTCATCGGCCTGGCGATGGGCGGCACCGTCACGCTTCCCGACCTGGATCCGGAGCTGGCCACCGGGCCCCTGGTGATCGTGGTCGGCAGCGAGGGCAAGGGGCTGGGCCACCTCGTGTCGCAGACCTGCGACCTGCTGGTGGGCATCCCGATGGATGCCGCCACCGAGTCGTTGAACGCCGGCGTGGCCGCGGGCATCGCGCTGTACGCGGTGTCGACCCACCGCCGCTGACCGGCGGCCGTAGGGTCGGGGGCATGCCCGACCCTGAGGCCGTGCCGCCCTGGCGCACCACCGTCACCGGCCGCGTCGACGTGACCGCCCTGCTGCGTGACGGCGCGCGGCGCACCGTGCGGGTCTGCCTGCCCGACGGGTATGAGACCAGCGGCATCGACCACCCGGTGCTCTACATGTTCGACGGGCACAGCCTGTTCGACCGGGCGACGACCACCTACGGGGTGGAATGGGGCATCGACGAGACGGTGGCGGCGCTGCACGCCGACGGCCGGCTGCCACAGGGCCTGGTCGTGGTGGGGGTCGACGCGCCGTCCGGGCCGTTCGAGCGGTACCGGGAGTACACGGCGTGGGACTGGGCACATCCCGACCCGGCTGGGGTCGGCACCGCGATCCGGGCCGACGGGGCCGCCACCGCCGACTTCCTGGTCGGCACGGTGGTCCCGTACGTGCAGGCGACCTACCGCGTGGCCCGGGATCGCTCCCGGGTCGGCCTGGCTGGGTCGTCCATGGGCGGCTACATGACCCTCTACACCGGTACCCGGCACAGCGAGGTCTTCGGACGGCTGCTGGCCTTCTCCCCGGTCATGCTCGACGACCCGATGCGCGGCGACCGGCTGCGGACGCTCATCACCGCATCCGGGTTCGAGCCGGGCACCTGGGTGTACCTGGACATGGGCGACCAGGAGGAGCTCAGCTACTCGCCGGGGCCGCACGCCCTCGTGGCCGACCTCGCGCGCACCGCAGCCGCGGTCGCCGCTGCGGCGCGACCCCCGGACCGGCTGGTCAGCAGGGTGCTGCCCGGCGCCCCGCACGACGAGGACGCGTGGGGCGCGCGGTTCGGCGAGGTGGTCCTGTGGGCCTTCGCCGGGGGTCCGGAGCCGGCCTGATCCTCGCTCCCGACGGCTGGGCCGCCGGGGCCGGCGTCCGGGGGTCGGGCGTCAGGGCAGCATGTCGGGCGTGGTGTCGAGATGGGCGACGTCGACGTCGTCCCCCAGCACCTCCGCGTCCACAGCGGGGCCCAGGACGGCGACCTCGTCGGGCCGCTGGCGCAGGTGCTTCTTCACGTAGTCGTCGGTCGCGCGCTTCAGGCCGACGTCCTTGCCGGCCCGCTCGGAGGCGTACCAGCGGTGCAGCAGCACCTCGTAGACCAGCTCCGGGCTCTCGATCTTTCCGCGCAGGTCCTTCGGGACCCGGGCGAGGATCCCCTCGTAGACGTCGGTGACCCACCGGTGGGCGGCGACGTCCTCGTCGCTGTCGGGGGCCTTCAGCAACCGGAACGAGTCCAGGTCGTTGAGCAGGCGGCGCGCCTGGTTCTCGTGCATGTCGATCCCGGTCAGCCGCATCATCCGGCGGCGGTGGTGGCCGGCGTCGACGACCTTGGGCGTGACCCGGATCCGGGAGCCGCCGTCGGTGGACTCGGCCGTCATCTCGGCCACGTCGAACCCGAGGCCGTTGAGGGTGCGCAGCAGGGTCTGGATCTGGTAGCGGTCCTTGCCCGCGACGGTGACCGGCTCGGTCAGCGTCATCCACAGGTGCTCGTAACGACGGCGGAACTCCTCACCCAGCTCCAGCGGGTCGAAGCTCTCCGGGAGCAGCCCGCCGGCCTGCAGGTCCATCAGCTCGCCCATGACGTTCATGCTGGCGGTCTCGATGTCGTACATGCGCTGGCCCCGGGAGAGCAGCTCCTGGATGTCACCGGTCTCGGCGTCGACCAGGTACGCGGAGAAGGCGCCCGCGTCGCGACGGAACAGCGTGTTCGACAGCGAGCAGTCGTTCCAGGCGAAGCCGAGCAGGTGCAGGCGGACGATGAGCAGCGCGAGCGCGTCGATGAGGCGCTCTGCGGTCTCCCACGTCAGGTTCGTACGCGACATCAGGGCTCGGTACGGAAGCGAGAAGGACAGGTGGCGGGTGATCAGCGCGGCGGGCAGGTCCTCACCTGCGGTGTCCCGACGCCCGGCGACGACGCCCACCGGCTCGACGCACGGGGCGCCCATCCGGCGCAGGTCGAACAGCAGCTCGTACTCGCGCTGGGCGAAGTGCTCCTCGATCTCCTTGATCGCGTACACCGCCCCGTTGATCCGCACGAAGCGGACGATGTGCCGGGAGATGCCACGGGGCATCGCCACGGTCAGGTCGGCCGGCCAGTCCTCGAGCGCGACGTCCCACGGCAGGAACAGCAGCTCCGGCTCGGCGGCGGTCGCGGTCGCCCGCAGGGCCATGGGGCCTCCTTGGCAGTGTCACGGTGGTGGCACCGCGCGGGAAGCGCGGGCCCTGCGACAGTACCGCCCCCGGGCGCCGGCCTCATCCGGGCGGGGACCACTGCGCGGGCTGGGCAGGGGGAGCCTGCCCAGCAGGTGCCCATGGCGTGGATCGGCGGGTGATCCAGGCGCGCACGCCGCCGTTCCTCGCGGCGGTCGCGCGCGTGGGCTGATCAGGCGTCCTGCTCGCCGCCGCCCAGCGCCCGGCTCGCCGCAGTGCCCAGGGTGACCGCGGCCCGCAGCTGCTCGGCCTGCTCCGCGCTGATCAGGTCATTGGCCACGGCCAGGTCGATCAAGTCGTCGACATCGGTGATCCCCAGGGCCGAGCCCAGTTGGCGCAGAGGCTCGGGAAGCTGGGGGGAGGTCGACCCGGGCTGGTCCGGGACCGCCTGGCCGTCACTGGGGGCCTGGCCCCTCGGGAGCGGGTC
>JBDHZV010000024.1:0-32538 GCA_039812125.1 Candidatus Nanopelagicales bacterium | reverse complement strand
GCGCTGTGCGGGGTGCAGCCGTGACCGCGCGGCGCCGGGACCAGCCCCCGGCCGGGCTGTCCCACGAGCGGCTCGCGCTGGCCTGGCACGCCGCGCGCTCCGCGGGCGACCTGCTCCTGGCCGGGCGTGGGGACGGCCTGCAGGTCAGCACCAAGTCGACGCGCACCGACGTCGTGACCCAGATGGACACCGCCGCCGAGGCGCTCATCGTCTCGCTGATCCTGGCGGGCTGCCCGCAGGATGGCGTCCTCGGCGAGGAGGGCGGCCAGCGCCCGGGGACCTCGGGGCGGCGGTGGGTCGTGGACCCGCTGGACGGCACGGTCAACTACCTGTACGGACTGCCCACCTGGGCGGTCAGCATCGCCGTCGAGCACGAGGGCCGCGCCGAGGTCGGCGTCGTGGACGTCCCGGTCCTGGGGGAGACCTACGTGGCCGTCCGTGGCCAGGGTGCGGTGCGCGTCGACGACGCGGGTGCGGCGCGGATCGTCCCCAACCGGCCTGCCGACCTCGGCTCCTGCCTGGTGGCCACCGGCTTCGGCTACGCCCGTGAGCGCCGCGCAGCCCAGGCCCGCGCGCTGGCCACGATCCTGCCGGAGGTCCGCGACATCCGGCGGGCCGGTGCCGCGGCCGTGGACCTGTGCTGGGCCGCGGCCGGCCGGGTGGACTGCTACTTCGAGCGCGGGCTGCAGCCGTGGGACCGTGCCGCGGGGGTCCTGGTCGCCACCGAGGCCGGCCTGCTGGCCGGGGGACCGCAGGGCGGGGACCCGGCCGAGGACCTGACCTGGCTGGCCCCGCCGCACCTGGCGGCCGAGTGGCTGGCACTGCTCAGCCGGGCGGGTGCTGACGGGGACTGAGACGGGCTCCCAGGGGCCGGCAGCCCCGTCGGGGTGGGCTCAGCCGATCCGGCGCAGCTCGGCGTTGTACCAGTGCGCGTTGTGGGTGTAGGTCGCCACCGAGGCCGCGATGGCCTCGGCGCTGGCAGCCCCCTCCTTGATCCGGGCGGGCACGCCCAGGGCCAGGGCCCCAGCGGGGACCACGGTCCCGGGGGCCACCAGGGCCTGGGCCGCCACCAGCGCGCCGGAGCGGATGACCGCGCGGTGCAGCACGACGCTGCCCGACCCGACGAGGCTGTCGTCCTCGACCACGCACCCCTCCAGGTGGGCGCGGTGCCCGACCACGCAGCGATCCCCGACGAGCGTGTCCAGCTCGTCGGTGCAGTGCAGCACCGACCCGTCCTGGATCGAGGTCTGCGCGCCGACCACGACCCGCCCCGTGTCACCGCGCAGCACGGCAGTCGGCCACACCGACGACTCGGGCCCGACGGTGACGTCGCCGATGATGACCGCCTCGGGGTGGATGAACGCCGTCGGGTGGATCTGCGGCGTCCGCTCACCGATCGCGTACAGGGCCATGGGTCCTCCTGGGGGGTGTCGGGCGCGCAGACCGCCGATGGATGGGGCACAATGCGCCGGGCGCGGGCATAAGTGACGTCCCCGCTGATGTTGTACCGATTCCGAACGATCCAACCCAATCATGGGGGGAGTGCACGAACGATGGCCACCGACTACGACGCGCCACGCAAGACCGAGGACGATGGCCTTGCTGAGGACAGCATCGAGGAGTTGAAGGCCCGACGCGTCGACAAGGCCGCATCAACGGTCGATGTCGACGAGACCGAGCTTGCGGAGAACCTCGAGCTGCCCGGTGCCGACCTGTCCGACGAGAGCCTGAGCGTGCGGGTGCTGCCGCGCCAGGCCGACGAGTTCACCTGCGGCAGCTGCTTCCTGGTCCACCACCGCAGCCAGCTGGCGGGGATGCGCGGCGGGCTGCCGATCTGCAAGGAGTGCGCCAGCTAGGCGACCGGCTCGTCCTCGTCGAGCGCCCGCATGACGAGCGTCTCGACGAGGGCGATCACGGCAGCCACCGAGGCGGCCCATGCCACGCGTGTGATGAGGCCGCCGTTGCGGCTGCCCACCAGCGGGGCCGGCTTGCCGGTCCGCGACTCGTACACACTGATCATCCCCTTGCGCACCACCCAGGTGGCACCCATCGTGATCAGCGGGGCAGCGGCGCGCGCGACCTGACGGCCGCCCGGGGACACGGGGCTCATGGCCGTAGCCTGCCATGAGCCGCCGCGAGGGCGCTCGCCACCTCGTCGGGGTGTCGCGATGCGAGCAGCCAGGTCCGGTGGGGGTCCTGGGGGTCGGTCACCTCGACGACGACGGCGCCGGGCCCGACGCCCGGGCGCAGCACCACGTGGGCCGTCGGATCGCCGTGGGGGCCCCGGGCCAGGGCTGCCTGCTCGGCGTCGAGGACCAGCACCCGCCCGGTCCACTCCAGCGGCAACCGCGCCGGGCCTGCCCACAGCGCCTGGTCGTCGACCGCCAGGACCGGCGAGGTCCACCGGATGCCCACCAGGAGCCCCAGCGCTCCCGCCCCGGCCACGACCCATCCGGCAGTCGCGCCCAGGGCGGCGCCGTAGGCCAGCCCCAGCGCCATCACGAGGCTGCCGGACAGCAGCCACAGGCCGGGCCCGGGCCAGAGCCGCTCGGAGTACAGGGGGCGATCGGGGCTGCGCACGGCCCCACTGTCGCATCCGGGCCCGGCATCCGCGCAGTAGGGTCGGGCCGTGATCCCCCCGCAGCCGATCGGTCCGGCGACGACGCCCGGACCGGACGCCGTGCTGCCGGCGCGCCACCCTGCGGCCGCAGCACCCGGAACCGCCATCCCCTCGCACTACCGCGCCTGCTTCGGGTGCGGCCCGGAGCACGGGACCGGGTTGCACCTGGAGGTCCTGGCGGCCGAGGGGCTGGCCCTGACCGCCTCGTTCGAGGTCACCGAGCAGCACCAGGGGGCACCGGGCCTGGCCCACGGCGGCCTGCTCGCCGCGGCGATGGACGAGACCCTCGGCGCGCTCAACTGGCTGCTGATGAGCCCGGCCGTCACCGCCCGGCTGGAGACCGACTTCGTCCGCCCGGTCCCCGTCGGGTCCGTCCTCCTGCTCGACGCCCGGATCACCGGGGTGCAGGGGCGCAAGGTGTTCACCGCGGCCGTGGCCCGCCTCGGCCCGGCAGGCCCGGTGGTCCTGCGCGCATCCGCGCTGTTCGTCCAGGTGCAGCCCGGGCACTTCCGGGAGCATGGTCGGGCCCAGGAGGTCGCCCATGCTGTCGCCACCGGCGACACCGGTCCCCGCTCCGACATGAACCCCTGAGGAGGCCGCTGTGGTGGACATCCTGATCACCAGACTGGACCCGGACGTGCCGGTGCCGGCCTACGAGCACCCCGGCGATGCGGGCGCCGACCTGGTCACGACCGTGGACGCGACGCTGCAGCCCGGCGAGCGGGCGCTGCTGCCGACCGGGATCGCCCTGGCGATCCCGGACGGGTACGCCGCGTTCGTGCACCCGCGCAGCGGCCTGGCGGTGCGCCACGGCGTGTCCCTGGTGAACGCGCCGGGGACGGTCGACGCGGGCTACCGCGGCGAGATCCGGGTCAGCGTGATCAACCTGGACGCCAGCCGCCCGGTGGTGTTCCACCGCGGCGACCGGATCGCCCAGCTGGTCGTCCAGCCCGTCGCCCGGGCCCGGTTCCACGAGGTGGCGCGACTGCCCGGGTCGGACCGGGGCAGCGGGGGCTTCGGGTCCACCGGAGGTCACGCCGAGGGGTAGCCTTGGTGGCTGCTGCCGACCCTGGAGGATCCATGGCCCTGTTCCGCCGCCGTTCCCGCTCTGAGGGGGACGCGTCCGTCGCGGACCAGGTCCCCGCCGACGGGGCGCAGGACGGGGTCCTCGACCAGGCTGCTGACGATTCCCGGGACGACGCGACGGTCAGCTACGACCGCGCGGGCGGCCCGTTCGACCTCACCGAGGCGGACCTGGCTGACACCTCGCTCACCCGCATCGACCTGGGGTCGCTGCGCATCCCGGGCCTGCCGGGTCTGGGGGTGCAGGTCGAGGCCGACCGGGCCACCAACGAGGTCGTCGCGGTCACCGTGGTAGGCGAGGGCGCGGCGGTGCAGCTGCAGGCCTTCGCGGCGCCGCGGACCGACGGGGTGTGGGACGACATCCGGGCTGAGATGCTGCGCGACATCGGCGCGACGGCGGGGGCGCGGGTGCGCGAGGTCGACGACGGCCCGTTCGGCCCGGAGCTGAGCGCGGTGCTGCCGGGACGCTCGCCAGAGGGTGGCGCCATCTCCCAGCCGGTGCGCTTCGTCGGCATCGACGGTCCGCGCTGGTTCCTCCGGGCGGTGTTCCTGGGCCGAGCGGCAGTCCAGCCCGACCCGGACGACGACCTGCACCTGGTCGTGCGCCAGACCATCGTCGTGCGCGGTCCGGAGGCGATGGCACCGCGCGACCCACTGCCGCTGCGGCTACCCACCGAGGCCGCGCAGGAGGCCGGCGACGACGAGGCAGGCGAGGATGACGCCGCCGACGAGCGGTTCACCAGCCTCGACCCGTTCCACCGCGGACCGGAGATCACCGAGGTCCGCTGAGGGCCGACCCGGGCCGTGGTCGGGCTGGCGCGGTTCCGGAACGGGCGGCGTCCCGGCGCTGGGCCGCAGGTCCTGGGGGCGCGTACCCTTGAGGCGTGTCCACCACGACGGACGCCAGGCCGGGGCTGCTGCGACGCATCGCCTCGAGCCTCGCGCAGAGCAAGGCCGACCAGCACGCACAGGCCCTCCAGGAGGACGTGCGCGACGTCGGCGCGACTCCCATCTGCCGGTGCACGCCCGGCGAGCCGGCGACGATCTCGGGCGTGCTGCGCTCCGTGACGCTACGGCCCCGGGACAACGTGCCCGCGGTGGAGGCCGAGCTGTTCGACGGATCCGGTCGCATCACCCTGGTCTGGCTCGGCCGCCGACGCATCCGGGGCATCGAGCCGGGCCGGGCGATCGTGGTCACGGGCAGGATCACGTGCAACACCGAGCGCCCGACGGTGTTCAACCCCCGCTACGAGCTGCGCCCCACCAGCGGCGGCAGCGCGTGAGCCGCCCGACCCTGCCCGACCCCGACGCCCTCGGTGTCGACCGCACGATGCTCGATCGCGCCATCGGCGGGTGGCGGGGGCTGATCGACACCGGGCTGCCCGCGACCGTGTTCATCCTCGCGTACGCGCTGACCGGCCAGCAGCTGCGCCCCTCGGTGACCGCGGCGGTGGGCACCGGGGCGATCATCGCGCTGTGGCGGCTGGCCCGCCGCGAGCCCCTGCAGCAGGTCGCCGCGGGGTTCCTCGGCGTTGCCGTGTCGGCGTACGTGGCGACCCGGACCGGCCGGGCCCAGGACTACTTCCTGATCGGGATCCTGATCAACATCGCCTACCTGGCGGCCTACGTCGTGTCCATCGTCGTGCGGTGGCCGTTGATCGGGCTGCTCGTGGGCTACCTGCGCGGCGATGCCACCGGTTGGCGGTCGGACCCGGTCCAGGTGCGTGCCTACGCCACGGCCTCGTGGCTCTGGGCGGCGATGTTCGGCATCCGCCTGGCGGTCCAGCTCCCGCTGTACCTCGCCGGGGCGGTCGGCGCCCTGGGCGTGGCCAAGCTGGTGATGGGCTGGCCGCTGTTCCTGCTGACGGCCTACCTGACCTACCGGATCATCCACCCGATCCTCGCGGCGCAGGCCGAGCCGGTGCTGGAGGCCGAGGCCGAGGCCTGAGCGGTCAGGTGGACAGCAGGTCCTGGATCGCCTGCTCCTGGTCCGGGGTGGACACGAACAGCAGCTCGTCGCCGGACTCGAGCGGGTCGTCGGCGCTGGGGGCGATGACCTGGCCGCTGCGCAGGATCGCCACGAGGGCGGTGTCGGGGGGCCAGTGCACCGCGCCCACGCGGGCGCCGACCACGGGGGAGTCCGCGCCGAGCGTGAGCTCGACGAGGTTGGCGTTGCTCTGCCGGAACGTGAACAGCCGCACCAGGTCGCCGACGGTGACGGCCTCCTCCACCAGGGCGGAGAGCATCTGCGGGGTCGACACCGCCACGTCCACGCCCCATGCCTCGTTGAACAGCCACTCGTTCTTCGGGTGGTTCACGCGGGCCACCACCCGGGGCACCCCGTACTCGGTCTTGGCCAGCAGGGAGACGACCAGGTTCACCTTGTCGTCACCGGTCGCGGCGACCACGACCTGGCAGGTCTGCAGGCGGGCCTCGTCGAGCGCGGAGATCTCGCAGGCGTCGGCGCACAGCACGTGGGCACCGTCCACGGAGCCGACCCGGGCCACCGAGGAGTCCCGATCGACCAGCAGCACCTCATGGCCGTTCTGGACCAGCTCCCGGGCGATCGCCCGGCCGACCTTGCCCGCTCCTGCGATGCAGACCCTCATGCGTGCCCTCCGGGAGGAACTCGGAACAACTCCTGGATGCGCTCCTCGTCCTGGCGCATGACCAGGACGTGGACCACGTCACCCTCCTGCAGCACCGTCTCACGGGTCGGCAGCAGCGCCGTGCCGAACCGTGTGAGGAACGCCACCCGGGCCCCGGTGGCGTCCTGCAGCGCGAACACGAGCCGCCCGACCCACTCGGGGTTGAGCTGCATCTCGGCCAGGGCCACCGTGCCGCTCGGGTCGGTCCACTCCTCGTGGGCGCCCATCGGCAGCAGCCGACGCAGCATCCGGTCGGTCGTCCAGGCGACGCTGGCCACCGTCGGGATGCCCAGGCGCTGGTAGACCTCCGCGCGACGCGGGTCGTAGATGCGCGCCACGACGTTCTCGACACCGAACGTCTCCCGGGCCACCCGGGCCGAGATGATGTTGGTGTTGTCGCCGCTGCTGACGGCGGCGAACGCCTGCGCCCGGGCGATGCCGGCCTCGATCATGGTGTCGCGGTCGTAGCCGACGCCGACCACCGTGGCGCCACCGAAGTCCGGGTGGAGCTTGCGGAAGCTCTCCGGGTCGAAGTCGATGACGGCCACCGAGTGACCCAACCGGTCCAGGGTCTGCGCCAGTGCCGAACCGACCCGGCCGCACCCGAGGATCACAATGTGCACGCGGGCAACCGTACACGTCCGTGCTGAGGGCTCGCGCGTAGCATGGGCGCCCGTGGCTTCCCTCTCCGACGTGATCAAGCGCGTCGTCTTCGGTCGCGCCCTGCACTCCAACCAGCTCGGTGAGACCCTGCTGCCCAAGCGCATCGCGCTGCCGGTGTTCGCCTCGGACGCGCTGTCGTCCAACGGCTACGCCACGCAGGAGATCCTGCTGGTCCTGTCGCTGGGCGGGTACACCCTCTTCCAGTACGCGCCCTGGGTCGCGCTGGCCGTGGTGCTGGTGTTCGTGGTCGTCGTCGCCTCCTACCGGCAGAACGTGCACGCCTACCCCTCCGGCGGGGGCGACTACGAGGTGGTCTCGACCAACCTCGGGCCCCGATCGGGGGTGTTCGTCGCCAGTGCCCTGATGGTCGACTACGTGCTCACCGTGGCGGTCTCGGTGTCCTCCGCGGTGGCCAACGCCGCCTCGGCCGTTCCGCTGATCGGCCGGCACAGCGTCGCCGTGGCGCTGCTGCTCGTGGTGCTGCTGGCCGTGGTGAACCTGCGCGGGGTGCGGGAGTCGGGCACGGCCTTCGCGATCCCGACGTACGCGTTCATCGTGTCGATCTTCGCCATGCTGATCTGGGCGGCAGTGCGGCTGGCCTCCGGCGACGTGCTGCGCGCGGAGTCCGCGGACTGGCAGATCGAGCCCGTGGCCTCGTTCGCGGGGGCCTCCCTGGTGTTCCTGGTCGCCCGCGCGTTCTCGTCGGGCACGACGGCGCTGACCGGGATCGAGGCGATCAGCAACGGCGTCCCGGCGTTCCGGGCGCCCAAGAGCCGCAACGCGGCCACCACCCTGCTCCTGCTGGGCCTGATCGCCACGTCGATGTTCGCCGGGATCACCTGGCTGGCGATGGTCACCAAGGTCAAGATCGCCGAGTCGAACGACCTGCTCATCGGGATGCCGCCGGGCACCGAGCAGAAGACCGTCATCGCGCAGGTCGCCCAGGCCGTGTTCTCCAACTTCGAGGTGATGTTCATCGTGGTGTCCACGGTGACCGCCCTGATCCTGGTCCTGGCCGCCAACACCGCCTTCAACGGCTTCCCGGTGCTCGGGTCGATCCTGGCCCGCGACGGCTACCTGCCCCGCCAGCTGCACACCCGCGGTGACCGGCTGGCGTTCAGCAACGGCATCGTGGCGCTGTCGGCGCTGGCGTGCGTGCTCATCTACGCCTACCAGGCCAGCGTCTCCGGGCTGATCCAGCTGTACATCATCGGGGTCTTCGTGTCGTTCACGCTCAGCCAGCTCGGCATGATCCGGCACTGGACCCGGCACCTGCGCACCGAGACCAGCCCGGTGGAGCGCCGCCGGATGCTGCGCAGCCGGGTCGTCAACGCCATCGGGTTCGTGTTCACCGCGACCGTCCTGGTGATCGTGCTGATGACCAAGTTCACCCACGGGGCGTGGATCGTGTGTGTGGCGATGCCGCTGCTGTACCTGCTCATGCAGGCGATCCACCGCCACTACGAGCACGTCTCGCAGGAGCTGATCGCCGGTGACGAGGTGGTCGTGACGCTGCCCAGCCGGGTGCACGCGATCGTCCTGGTGTCCCGGATCCACAAGCCGACCCTGCGGGCCCTGGCCTACGCCCGGGCCACCCGCCCGACGGTGCTCGAGGCCGTCACGGTGGCCGTCGACCTCGACGACGCGGCCCGGATGAGCCGGGAGTGGGACCGCCGGGAGATCCCGGTGCCCCTCAAGGTGCTGGACTCCCCGTACCGGGAGATCACCCGCCCGATCGTGGAGTACGTGCGCGGGCTGAGCCGGTCGTCGCCGCGGGACCTGGTCTGCGTGTACGTGCCCGAGTACGTCGTGGGGCGGTGGTGGGAGCACCTGCTGCACAACCAGAGCGCGCTGCGACTCAAGAGCCGGCTGCTGTTCACCCCCGGTGTGATGGTCGTCAGCGTCCCGTGGCAGCTGCTGTCCAGCGAGCGGATCGCCGACGAGCCGGAGGCGTCGGCCCCGGGTGCGCTGCGCCGCGGCGAGCCGGACGCGGCCACCGCCGAGGCGATCGTGGCCGGCCAGCAGGACGCCGTGCCGGCGCCCCCGCGGTGATCCCCGAGGTCGGGGCAGCGCTGGAGCTCGAGGTCGGGGCGGTCGCGCACGGCGGGCACTGCGTCGCCCGGCACGACGGCCAGGTCGTCTTCGTCCGGCATGCGCTGCCGGGGGAGCGGGTCCTGGCCCGGATCACCGCGGTGGAGGACTCCGGGCGCTACCTGCGTGCCGACGCCGAGGCCGTCCTGCGGGCCGCCGACGGCCGCCGGGAGCCGCCGTGCCCCGCCTGGCGCGACTGCGGGGGCTGCGACTGGCAGCACGCCCAGCCCGCCGCCAGCCGCCAGCTCAAGGCCCAGGTGGTCCAGGACGCCCTGCGCCGCTTCGGCGGGGTGGAGCGGACCGTGACCGTCCAGGAGATCCCGCTGGCGGCGCCGGGCCGCCCCGCGGGGATGGGGTGGCGCACCCGGGCCCAGCTGTCGGTCGACGCGGCCGGTCATGCCGGGATGCTGCGGCCGCGGTCCCACGACGTGGTCGCGCTGTCCGGGTGCCCCCAGCTGGACCCGCGGCTCGACGAGCTCGCGGTGTTCGACCGGTCGTGGCCGCCGGGGTCGCGGGTGCGCGTGGTGGCACCGGCCGAGGGTGGTGCCCGCGTGCTGGGTGCCGGCCGGCACGACCCGGTGCACGAGAAGGCCGCCGGGCGGCGCTGGGCCGTGGCGGCCGACGGGTTCTGGCAGGTGCACCCCGGCGCCGCGGACGCGCTGGTCGAGGCCGTGCAGGACGCGCTCGAGCCCGAGCCGGGGGAGCGCCTGGTCGACCTCTACTCCGGCGTCGGGCTGTTCGGGCTGACGCTCGCGGCACGCCACGACCTTGCGGCCACCACGCTGGTGGAGGGCGACCGGGCCGCCTGCCGGTGGGCTCGGGCCAATGCCCGCGGTCTGGACGTGCGGGTGGTCAGCGCGGCGGTGGAGCGCTGGGTGCGCGCTCCGCGCGCACTCGACGCCGTCGACCTCGTGGTGCTCGACCCGCCGCGCGTGGGTGCGGGCCGCGCGGTCGTGACTGCGATCGCGGCGGCTCGTCCCCGCGCGGTGGCCTACGTCGCCTGCGACCCGGTGGCGCTGGCCCGCGACGTGGCCACCTTCGCCGGTCTGGGGATGGGACTGCTCGACGTCCGGGCACTCGACCTGTTCCCCACGACCCACCACGTCGAGTGCGTGGCGACGCTGGCGCCGATATCTTGACATCAAGACATCGGCTCACCAGACTGGGAGGCGATAGCCTTCCCCCCTGACCGGGCGAGCGCGAGGAGAGCACATGGCCAGCAAGGACAGCTTCGGGGCCCGTGGCACGTTCGAGGTGGGAGGCACCGAGTACGAGATCTTCCGGATCTCCTCGGTCCCCGGGTGGCAGCAGCTGCCCTTCACCCACCGCGTGCTGCTGGAGAACCTGCTGCGCACCGAGGACGGGGCCAACGTCACGGCCGCGCAGATCCGCGCCCTGGGGGCCTGGGACGCCACCTCCGAGCCCAGCGAGGAGATCCAGTTCACCCCGGCTCGCGTGATCATGCAGGACTTCACCGGCGTGCCGTGCGTGGTCGACCTGGCCACGATGCGCGAGGCCATGCGTGACCTCGGCGGCGACCCGCAGCGGATCAACCCGCTCGCCCCGGCCGAGCTGGTGATCGACCACTCGGTGATCGCGGACTTCTTCGGCAGCTCCCAGGCCATCGTGCGCAACGTGGAGCTGGAGTACGAGCGCAACCGGGAGCGCTACCAGTTCCTGCGCTGGGGCCAGGGCGCCTTCGACGAGTTCAAGGTCGTCCCGCCGAGCACGGGCATCGTCCACCAGGTCAACATCGAGGCCCTCGCCCGCGTCGTCATGGTCCGCGACGGCCAGGCCTACCCGGACACCTGCGTGGGCACCGACTCGCACACCACGATGGTCAACGGCCTGGGCGTGCTGGGGTGGGGGGTCGGCGGCATCGAGGCCGAGGCCGCCATGCTCGGCCAGCCGGTGTCGATGCTGATCCCGCAGGTCGTCGGCTTCAAGCTCACCGGGCAGCTGCCCGAGGGCACCACCGCCACCGACCTGGTGCTGACGATCACCGAGATGCTGCGCAAGCACGGGGTCGTGGGCAAGTTCGTGGAGTTCTTCGGCGAGGCCGTGGGGGCCGTCCCGCTGGCCAACCGGGCCACCATCGGCAACATGAGCCCGGAGTACGGCTCGACCGCCGCGATCTTCCCGGTCGACGCCGAGACCGTGCGCTACCTTCGCCTGACCGGCCGTTCCGAGGAGCACATCGCGCTGGTCGAGGCCTACTGCCGGGAGCAGGGGTTGTGGCACGACCCGGCGGCGGAGCCCTCGTACACCACGGTGCTGGAGCTGGACCTGGGCACGGTCGTGCCCTCGTTGGCAGGGCCGAAGCGCCCGCAGGACCGGGTCGCGCTGTCCGAGGCCAAGTCCGGGTTCGGCGCAGCGCTGGCCGCGTACACCCAGGACCCGGCGGCGCAGGCCACGCTCACCCTCGACGAGCAGGAGGTGACGATCGGCCACGGCGCCGTCGTGATCGCGGCGATCACGTCGTGCACGAACACCTCCAACCCGTCGGTGATGATCGCGGCGGGCCTGCTGGCCCGCAACGCCGTCGAGCGCGGCCTGACCCGCAAGCCGTGGGTGAAGACCACGCTGGCACCCGGGTCCAAGGTCGTGTCCGACTACTACGACCGGGCCGGGCTGACGCCCTACCTGGACAAGCTCGGCTTCGACACGGTGGGCTACGGCTGCACGACCTGCATCGGCAACTCCGGCCCCCTGCCCGAGGCAGTCTCGTCGGCGGTCAACTCCGCGGACCTCGCGGTCGTCTCGGTGCTGTCGGGCAACCGCAACTTCGAGGGCCGGATCAACCCCGACGTGAAGATGAACTACCTGGCCTCGCCGCCGCTGGTCGTCGCCTACGCGATCGCCGGGCGGATGGACCTGGACCTGACCACCGAGCCGCTGGGCGTCGACCCGTCCGGCCAGCCGGTCCACCTGCGCGACATCTGGCCCAGCCCGGCTGAGGTGCAGGCGGTCATCGAGTCGGCGATCGACGCCGAGATGTTCGCCTCGCGGTACGCCGACGTGTTCGCCGGCGACGAGGCGTGGCAGTCGCTGCCGACGCCCACGGGCGACACCTTCGCGTGGTCCAGCGAGTCGACCTACGTGCGCAAGCCACCGTACTTCGACGGCATGGGTGCCCAGCCGGCGCCGGTGACCGACATCCTCGGGGCGCGGGTGCTGGCAAGGCTGGGCGACTCGGTGACCACCGACCACATCAGCCCGGCCGGGTCCATCAAGCCCGACAGCCCCGCCGGGCGCTACCTGGCTGAGCACGGGGTGGCGCGGCGCGACTTCAACTCGTACGGGTCCCGGCGGGGCAACCACGAGGTCATGATCCGCGGCACGTTCGCGAACATCCGGCTGCGCAACCAGCTGCTCGACGGCGTCGAGGGTGGCTTCACCCGCGACTTCACCATCGACGGCGCCCCGCAGGCGAGCATCTACGACGCTGCGCAGCACTACGCCGCGCAGGGGACCCCGCTGGTCGTGCTGGCCGGCACGGAGTACGGGTCGGGGTCGTCGCGGGACTGGGCAGCCAAGGGCACAGCGCTGCTCGGCGTCCGGGCGGTGATCGCCCAGTCGTACGAGCGGATCCACCGCTCGAACCTGATCGGCATGGGTGTGCTGCCGCTGCAGTACCCCGCTGGGCAGGACGCAGCGTCGCTCGGGCTGACCGGCACCGAGACGTTCACGATCACCGGCGTCACGGCCCTGAACGACGGCGTGACCCCGCGGACCGTGGCGGTCCGGGCCGAGGCCGCCGACGGGTCCGTCGTTGCCTTCGACGCGGTGGTTCGCATCGACACCCCCGGCGAGGCCGACTACTACCGCAACGGCGGCATCCTGCAGTTCGTCCTGCGTTCGCTGCTCTGATCCTGCGCCGAGGTGCCCCGGCCGGCCCCGGTCGGGGCACCTCGCGAATCCCCGGGGCTCACAGCCGGGGCCGCCACCGGCGGCCCTGCAGGGCCTCCTCGACCAGCCCGACCTCGCGGACCTGGGCGGCCAGGTGCGCCCCCGCGTGCGCCAGGGCGACCAGGGTCTCGTCGACGACCTCCGGTGCCACGCGGCCGGCAAGGTCGCGCCGCGCCCCCGCGTAGGCAGCCCGCGCCGCCTCCAGTGAGGCACTGGCGTGCCGGCTGGCCAGCCGGGCCAGCACGACCGGGTGGCGGCGCAGCACGAGGTGCCGGCGGTAGTCCGGCGGGCAGAGCTCCAGCAGCCAGCCGACCACCCGGGCGTCGAACTCCGGGTCGTCCGGGTCGGGCACGGCGTCGGGCCAGCCGGGGGGCGTCGTCATCGGTGCCCACCCTAGGCCGCCCGCGCGGCGGGGTCGCACGGTCGGTCCCGGTGCGTCGTTGCCCGGGTGCCGATGCCCCGGGGCTCCTAGACTGGGTCGGACCACCCGAGCCGACCGGAGGAGCAGCGACGTGGGCGTGCTGGAGCGCATCGACTCGCCCGCGGACGTGCGCCGGTTGGGACCCGCTGAGCTCGACGAGCTGGCCGGGGAGATCCGGGGGTTCCTGGTCGACCGGGTCAGCCGGACGGGGGGCCACCTGGGGCCGAACCTGGGCGTCGTCGAGCTCACCCTCGCGGTGCACCGGGTGTTCGACTCGCCCAGCGACGTCCTGCTGTGGGACACCGGGCACCAGTCCTACGTGCACAAGATCCTCACCGGACGCCGCGACCAGTTCGACCACCTGCGGCAGCGGGGCGGGCTGTCCGGGTACCCGTCACGGGCGGAGAGCCCGCACGACGTCATCGAGAACTCGCACGCCTCCACCGCCCTGGCCTACGCCGACGGCATCGCCAAGGGCCTCGAGCTGGCCGGGACCCTGGGACAGCGCCACGTGGTCGCCGTGGTCGGCGACGGTGCCCTGACCGGGGGGATGGCCTGGGAGGCGCTGAACAACATCGCCGGGTCGCACCGGCAGGTGATCGTCGTCGTCAACGACAACGAGCGCTCCTACGCCCCGACGATCGGCGGGCTGGCCCGGCACCTGGACACCCTGCGCACCACCGGTGGCTACGAGCGCTTCCTGGACTGGGGCAAGGGCGTGCTGGGCCGGACCCGGTGGGTCGGAGGGCCCCTGCTGGAGACCCTGCACGGGGTCAAGAAGGGCATCAAGGACATCGTCGCCCCGCAGGGCATGTTCGAGGACCTCGGCCTGAAGTACCTCGGCCCGGTGGACGGCCACGACGTCGCCGCGCTGGAGGCCACGCTGCGGGCCGCGAAGGGCTACCCCGGGCCGGTCATCGTGCACGCGATCACCCGCAAGGGCCGGGGCTACGCCCCCGCCGAGAACGACGAGGCCGACCGCTTCCACGGCGTGGGCGTCATCGACCCGGAGACCGGGATCCCGCTGCGCGAGGGCGGCATGACCTGGACCTCGGTGTTCTCCGACGAGATGGTGGAGGTCGGCCTGGACCGGCCCGACGTCGTGGCGATCACCGCGGCGATGCTGTGCCCGACCGGGCTGGACCGGTTCGCGGCGAAGTTCCCCGAGCGCACCTACGACGTCGGCATCGCCGAGCAGCACGCCGTGACCTCCGCGGCGGGGATGGCCTACGCCGGGCTGCACCCGGTGGTCGCCGTGTACGCGACCTTCCTCAACCGCGCGTTCGACCAGGTGCTGCTCGACGTCGGCCTGCATCGCGCCGGTGTCACGTTCGTCCTGGATCGGGCCGGGCTGACCGGCGACGACGGCGCCTCCCACAACGGCGTGTGGGACCTGTCCCTGCTGCCCGTGGTGCCCGGCCTGCGACTTGCCGTGCCGCGAGACGAGGACACGCTGCGCACGGCGCTGCGGGACGCGGTCGAGGTGTCCGACGGCCCGACTGTCCTGCGGTTCCCCAAGGGGTCGCTCGCCGATCCGCTGCCGGCCCGCGAGCGGGTCGGCACCGTGGACGTCCTGCATCGCGATCCGCACCCGCGCCTGCTGCTGGTGGCCCTGGGGAGCATGGCCGGCGTGGCGCGCGGGGCTGCAGAGGCGCTGGCCGCGGAGGGGATCGGGTGTGTGGTGGCTGCCCCGCTGTGGGCCTGGCCGCTGCCGGAGGGCCTTGCCGAGCTGGCTGGCCGGTGTGGTCGGGTGCTCACCATCGAGGACGGGATGGTCTCCGGCGGGTTGGGTGCCCGCCTCGGGCAGGCACTCGCCGATGCCGGTGCTGACGTCGCCCGGGCCCACCTGGGCGTTCCGGCCGTCTTCCCCGGTCACGCGACCCGGACCCAGCTGCTCGAGGAGCTCGGGCTGACCGTGGACGGGTGCCTGCGCGCGGCCCGGCAACTGGTGGCCCGCTCCTCCTGACGCCACGTCAGGACCCGGTAAGGGGCTCACGACGTGGGCTCGCGGCAACCGGTGGCCCCGGGGCCCGGCTATAGCATGGGCGGGTGACGAGGTCCAGCGGCAGGCGATGGCGCCTGCCGCGCGACCGGGCCGCGATCCGGTCATCGCGGCCCGGTGAGGACGCGGCCCGCGACCGTGAGGAGCTGCTCGTCGCGGTCTTCGACGAGTCCCCGGTGGCCGTGCTGCGGGTGACGCGCCGCGGTGACCTGGCCCACCAGATCGTGGATGCCAACGCGGCCGCCGGGCGGCTTCTCGGGCTTCCGCCGGACCGGTTGGTGGGGGCTGCGCTGCACGACTTCCTGGTGGGCCGTGATCGGCTGGTGGTCGGCGGGGACCTGACCCGCACCGAGGTGCGGGTGGGTCGCGACGGCGGGCAGTTCCGGTGGGTGTCTGCCACGGTGAAGGCCCTGTCCAGCAGCGCGGGGGACGACCTGGCACTGGTCGTCATGCAGGACGTGACCGAGCGCAAGCAGGCCGAGGAGCAGCTGAACCGCGCGGCCCGGCACGACGCGCTCACGGGGCTGATCAACCGCGACGAGCTGCTGCGGCGCATCGCCGACCTCGGCCCGCCCACCAGCCGCCACCATGTCGCGGTGATCTTCCTGGACCTCGACGGCTTCAAGGTCGTCAACGACACCCGCGGACATCACGTCGGCGACGAGCTGCTGGTGGCGGTGGCCCGGCGGATCCGGGCCGCCATCCGTCCCGGCGACTTCGTCGGCCGCATCGGCGGCGACGAGTTCGTGGTGGTGTGCCCGCGGCTGGAGGACCCGCGGATGGCCAAGCCGGTCGCCGAGCGGGTCCGGGCCACCCTGGACGAGCCGGTCAGCGTCGAGGGCCGGGAGCATCGCATCAGCATGAGCCTGGGCATCGCCTCGGCCCGCGCCGACCTCGTCAATGGCCCGGAGCTGCTCCGGCAGGCCGACATGGCGATGTACCGGGCCAAGGAGTCCGGGCGCAACGCCATCCGGTACTACTCCCCGGCCATGGATGCCGAGCTGCTGGCCGCCGAGCGGATCCGCGAGGAGCTGCGCCTGGCGCTGGCCGGCGACGGGCTGGTGCTGCACTTCCAGCCGGTGGTCGAGCTGGCCACCGGTCGGCTGTCCTACGTGGAGGCCCTGGTCCGGCTGCGCGACACCGACGGCGCCCTGATGTACCCCGGGGACTTCCTGCCCGTCGCCGGGCGTGCCGGCTTCATGGCCCAGGTGGGCGAGCGGGTGCTCCGGTTGGCGCTGGCCCAGCGCGCGGCGTGGCGCCAGCAGGGCCTGGATGTGCCCATCGGGCTGAACCTGGCCGAGTCCGACCTGTTCTCCACCTCGTTCGCCACGGAGGTGCTGCGCACGATCCACGACAGCGGTGACATCGCCTCCGGGGTGGTGCTCGAGATGGGCGAGGTCGGCCTGCTGGACGCGACCGGCCCGGTGCAGCTGACCCTGCGTCGCCTGCGTGCGGCTGGCGTCGGCCTGGCGATCGACCACTTCGGCACCGGGCAGTCCTCGCTCGGGGCGCTGCGCTACCTGGGGGTGGACCGGGTCAAGATCGACCGCAGCTTCGTGAACTCGGTGGTGCAGAGCGAGGGCGACCGGGCGATCGTGCAGGCCGCGATCAGCGTCGCGCACGCCCTGGGCCAGCGGGTCGTCGCCGAGGGCGTGGAGACCCCGCACCAGCTCGAGCTGCTGGCCAACCTGGGCTGCGACGACGCCCAGGGGTTCCTGCTGTGTCCCGCCGGTCCGCCGGACTCGCTGCGCCTGGAGCGGGGCAGCTGGGACGTGCTCAGCCTGCTGCGGCAGTCGGTGTGATGGCCTCGACCAGCAGGTCGGCGCACTGCTGGACCTGCCACGGCCGGGCGCCGGCAGCCAGCAGCTGACCGGCCACGTCGCCGTCCGCGGGAGGCTGCCACATGACCCGGCGCACCAGCTCGGGGGTCAGCAGGTTCTCCACCGGCATCGACAGCGTCGCCGCCCGGTCGGCCAGTGCCGCCCGGGCCCGGTCCAGACGGGCCGCGGCAGCCGGGTCGCGCTGGGCCCACGCACGTGGCGGCGGGGGACCGTCGCCACGACGGGCCGCGGTGGGCAGGTCGGACTCGGTGAGCTGCCACGCCCGACGCAGGGCCGCGGACCACTCCCGGTGGTGGCGGCCGGCCCCGCGTCCGTGGAACCCGGGGATCTCGGTCAGGCTGGTGCCCTCACGGGGCAGGGTGGTCGCCAGGGCGATGACGGCCGAGTCGGGCAGCAGCCGACCGGGGGCGACGTCGGCCTCCTGGGCCAGCCGGTCGCGGGTGCCCCAGACCTGCTCGACCACGGCCAGGCCGCGGCGGGTCCGAACCCGGTGCAGCCCGGAGGTCCGCCGCCAGGGGTCCTCGCGCGGGGCGGCCGGCGGCGCGGTCCGGACGGCCTCGAACTCCTGGCGGGCGAACTGCGCCTTCCCGGTGCGGTCCAGCTCGCCCGACAGCGCGTCGCGCAGCTCGACCAGCACCTCCACGTCCAGCGCGGCGTACTCCAGCCACTCCCGAGGCAGCGGGCGGGTCGACCAGTCGGCGGCCCCGTGGACCTTGGCCAGGGTGTGGCCGAGGACCCGCTCGACCACGGCGGCCAGGCCCACCCGCTCCCATCCGAGCAGCCGGGCGGCGAGCTCGGTGTCGAACACCTCCTGGGGGACCAGGCCGATCTCGGCCAGGCAGGGCAGGTCCTGGCTGGCCGCGTGCAGCACCCACTCGGGGCCGGACAGCACCTGGGCCAGGGGCTCGAGGTCCGGCGCGGCGATGGGGTCCACGAGGAACGTGCCCGCACCCTCCCGGCGCAGCTGGACCAGGTAGGCCCGCTGGCCGTAGCGGTATCCGGAGGCGCGCTCGGTGTCGACGGCCACCGGCCCGCGACCCGCGGCCAGCGCGGCCACCGCGGCCTCGAGCTGGGACTGGGTGCGGGTCAGGGCCGGCAGGGGCTCGCGCAGCTGCAGTGCGGGCAGTGCCGGCGGCGTGGTCTCGTCCGGGTCCGACGGGGTGGACGCCGCCGACGCCGGCTGGGTCGCACGCGCGCGGGTCACGGCGGAGGCGTCGGGACCGGGCACGTCGCCCACCGTACCCGTGCCGAGCCCGGGAGCGGGGGTGGTGGGCCCCCCGGGGGTGTCGGGGTCAGGCCACGACACCGCTGCGGATGCCGATGGCGACCATCTCGGCCCGGTCCCCGGTGCCCAGCTTGCGGGCGATCCGGGCGAGGTGGCTCTTGACGGTCAGCGCCGACAGGCACAGGTCGTCGCCGATCTGGCGGTTCGAGTGCCCGTCGGCGACCCGCTGAAGCACCTGGATCTCGCGATCGGACAGGTCCTCGGCCATGCCGCGCTGGCCCACGGCCGCCCGACCGGGGGAGGGCACCGTGGCCGGCGTGGCCACGGGCTGCCCACTGGGCGGGGGGACGACCACACTGCGGGCGCCGCACCGGATCGCGATGCGGGCCTGGTCCAGGTGCGGGGCCACGACGACCACGCGCCGCCAGCCGGTGGCAGCCAACGAGCGCAGCTCCTCGCGGACGTCGGTGTCGGGTGCCACCAGCACGGCCACGTCACCGGGGCCGCTGGGCCGCGGCGCCGCGCCGAGCCGCGCGGTGGGGGACTCGTGCACGCTGGCCGCACCGAGGGAGCGCAGCCTCGGGCCGAGCATCATCATGTGTGGCGACTGCCGGCCGATCGCGACAGCGTTGAACCGGGTGCGCGGCACGGGCATCGGCACCGTGCGCTGCTGGGCGACCGTGAACATCGTCCCTCCTCGTCCGCACCACCCCTGTGGCGCCAGCCTGAGGCAGGTATCGGAAGGGCGCAGGCCGTCCTTGAATGCTCACGGAGGCGACAGCGCCGTGGAGCGCGGGTGGGACGGACCCGGACTCGGCCCGGACCGGGGGCCCTGCCGGGTCGGTCCGGTCAGCGAGGGTGGGGGAGCTGGGCCACGCCCGGGGGGAGCGGGACCAGCCCGGCGGCCTGGCCGAGCACCTCGGCCCAGGCCTGGGCATGCCCCGCGAGATCCGGGGACTGCGGGGTCCACGAGGCCCGCAGCTCGAGCTGTCCCTCCAGGGGGCGGTCGGACAACCCGCCGAAGGACTCCGACGTGACCCGGGTGACCGTTCCGGAGATCATCGAGTACGCGGCGCCGTGGGTCTCCAGGGCCTCGATCAGCCAGGACCAGCCCACCTCGGCCAGCACCGGGTCGGCCGCCATCTCCGGCTCGAGGGTGGCCCGCACGAAGGCCACGACCCGGAAGGTGCCTGCCCAGGCATCCTGGCCCACCGGGTCGTGCAGCACCACCAGCCGGCCGTTGGCGAGGTCCTCGTCGGCGTCCATCACGTCGGCGCTCAGGGCGACGGCGTAGGGAGCCAGCCGCTGCGGCGCCGGGGCCTCCTCCACGTGGATCTCGTGGCGGTAGCGGACCTGGCGCAGCGACGACAGGGCGATGCGGAACTCGTCCGCGTCGTCGCCGGTGCTCGCGCCCATGGCGGCAGGCTACGCCCTGCCCGGTCCTCCGGGCGTGATCCGCGGGCGCAGGACGCGCGTGTAGCCTCACGCCCCATGGCTGCCCTGCTCGCCCTGCTGTCCAGTGCGATGTGGGGGTCCGCCGACTACCTGGCCGGCCGGCTCAGCCGGGTGCATGGCGCGCTGCGGGTCCTGGCGGCCTCCCAGGTCGTCGCCCTGGTGGGGATGGTGGTCGTCGCCACCGTCACGGCGGCGTGGCGCTCTCCCACGGGCTACGTCGGCTGGGCGGTGCTCGCAGGGCTGGCCGGGGCCAGCGGGCTGGGGCTGTTCTACCGGGCGCTGTCGGTGGGCACGATGGGGGTGGTCTCGCCGATCGCCTCCCTGAGCGTCGTGGTCCCCCTGGCCGTGGGCATCGCCGACGGGGAGCGCCCGACGGGTGTGCAGGCACTGGGCATCGTGCTGGCGATCGTGGGCGTGGTGGCGGCCTCCGGCCCGGAGGTCCGCGGCGAGGCCGGGTGGCAGCCCGTGGCGCTGGCCGGCGGCGCGGCGCTGCTGCTCGGCGTCACCCTCGTGGGCATCGCGCGGGGCAGCGCGGACAGCGTCGTGATGACGATGACAGTGATGCGCATGGTCAGCAGCGGGGTGCTGCTCCTGGTGCTGCTGGTGGGGGGCGCGCGGGTCCGGGGCCGGGGCGGGCAGCTGGCCTGGGTGGCCCTGGTCGGCGTGCTCGACGTCGGCGCGAACCTCGCCTTCGGGGTGGCCAGCACCCGGGGCCTGCTCTCGCTGGTGGCGGTCTTCGGGTCCCTGTACCCGGTGGCCACCATCCTGCTGGCACGCCAGCTCGATGGCGAGCGGCTGCGACCGGTGCAGGCCGCCGGTGTCGCCATGGCGCTGGCGGGGGCGGCGGCCATCAGCGCCGGGTAGCCGCCGCGGGCTCGGGGCGGGGTCGGGCCCGTCGTGGCAGGATTCCCCCGTGACGTCCGCACCGCCGACCCTGCTGCCCGCCCATCACCCCGTCGTGGCCGGGCGCACCGCGGACAGCGTGCTGCTGCGAGCCGCCCACGGCCGCAGCGTGAGCCACACCCCGGTGTGGTTCATGCGCCAGGCAGGCCGGTCGCTGCCGGAGTACCGGCGCATCCGGGAGGGCGTCGGGATGCTGCAGTCCTGCCTGACCCCGGACCTCGTGGTGGAGATCACCGACCAGCCGGTCCGCCGCCACCGTGTGGATGCCGCGATCCTGTTCTCCGACATCGTGGTCCCCCTGCTGGCCGTGGGCGTGGACCTGGACATCGTGGCCGGAGTGGGCCCGGTGGTCGCCCAGCCGGTCCGCGACCGTGCCGCCGTGGCCCGGCTGCGGGACCTGGAGCCGGACGACATCGCCCCGGTGGTGGCCGCCGTGGCGGCGCTCACGGCGGACACCGGGCCGTTGGGCGCGACTCCGCTGATCGGCTTCGCGGGGGCGCCGTTCACGCTGGCCAGCTACCTGATCGAGGGTGGTCCGAGCCGCGACCACGCCCGGACCAAGGCCCTGATGTACTCCCAGCCCGAGCTCTGGCACGACCTCGCCGGGCGGCTGGCCGCGATCGCCGGGCGGTTCCTGCGCGCCCAGGTCGAGGCCGGAGCCAGCGCCGTCCAGCTCTTCGACTCGTGGGCCGGCGCACTGCCGGCACGGGACTACCGGGATCTCGTGCTGCCGCACGTGCGCACCGCCCTGGCGCACGTCGACGACCTGTGCACCGCCCACGGGATCCCGAGGATCCTGTTCGGGGTGGGTACCGGGGAGCTGCTCGCCACCATGTCGCAGGCCGGTGCGGAGGTGGTCGGCGTGGACTTCCGGGTTCCGCTGGACGTGGCCGCTGGCCGGGTCCGCACCGGGGTGGCGCTGCAGGGCAACCTCGACCCCGCGGTGGCGATGGCCGACCCGGATGTCGTGGGCGCCCGGGTCGACCAGGTCCTGGCCGATGCCCGGGCCAGCGGTCGGGGTCACATCTTCAACCTCGGCCACGGGGTGCTGCCCACGACCGACCCCGACGTGCTGACCCGGATCGTCGCCCGGGTGCACGCGCACGGCCCCGTCCCCGCCGTACCCGCCGGCTGAGCCCGCCGGCCGCACCCGCCGACCGGCACGGCGATGGGTCGCCCGGAGGTCGCCGGACGTGCCGGCGGCAGGTCGGCGTGGCAGAGTGGGACGGTGCCCGCAGTGCCCCCCAGCCGCTCCGCGCTGACCCCTGATGCCGCCCGCCCCCACGACCGCGAGCCCCGGGTGCCGCACGTCGTCGTCGTCGGCGGCGGGATCTCCGGGCTGGCTGCCGCCTGGTACCTGGCGCGGGCGCACGTGCCGGTGACCGTGACCCTCCTGGAGTCCTCTCCGGTGCTGGGCGGCAAGCTCGCGGTCAGCGACGTGGCCGGGATCTCCGTCGACGAGGGCGCCGAGTCGTTCGTCGCCGGGCGGCCTGAGGCCCTGCTGCTGGCCCGCGAGGTGGGCCTGGAGTCCGAGCTCGTCGAGCCGGCCGAGCATCGGGGCAGCGTGTGGAGCCGCGGCGCGGCACGGCGGGTGCCGCGCGGGCAGTTCCTGGGCGTGCCGACGGACCTGCGGTCGCTGGCCGCGAGCGGACTGATCTCCCTGCCCGGCCTGCTACGGATCCCCCTGGACCGGGCCCTGCCGGCAGCGGATGTGGGCGAGGACGTCGCCGTGGGCTCCCTCGTCGGTTCCCGGCTGGGTCGGGAGGTCGTCGACCGGCTCGTCGAGCCGCTGCTGGGCGGGGTGTACGCGGGGCGCGCCGACATGCTGTCGATGGCGGCGACGATGCCGGCCCTGTTCCGCGAGCTGCGCCACGAGCGATCCCTGCTGGCCGCGACCCGTCGGGTCGTGCGGGGCGGGGCGGAGGTGGCCGGCGCGCGTCGTGGCGTTCCCTTCCGCGGCATGGTCGGGGGAGTGGGGCGCCTGCCCGGTGCGGTCGCGGCGGCGCTCGTCGGCCACGGCGTGCAGATCCGGACCCGCGCGACCGTGCGCGGGATGGTTGCCGACGGGTCATCCGGCTGGCGGCTGGAGGTCGGGCCGGCCTCCGCCCCGGAGTTCCTGCGCGCCGACGCCGTGGTGCTGGCCACGCCCGCGCCAGCTGCGTCCCGGCTGCTGGGCCACGACGCGCCGCGAGTGGCGATGGAGCTGGGATCGATCGAGTACGCCAGCGTCGCCGTCGTCGCCCTGGCATTGCGCGCCGCGGACGTGCGCGCCCCACTGGTCGGCTCGGGGATGCTCGTCCCGCCCGTGGAGGGCCGGGCGGTCAAGGCGCTGACCTACGCAGACCGCAAGTGGGACTGGCTGTCCCAGGCAGCCGAGCACGAGGGGTTGCGGATCATCCGGGCCTCGCTCGGCCGGTACGGCGACGAGTCCGTGCTGCAGCGCGACGACGAGGACCTGCTGGCCCTGGCCCGCGTCGACCTGGCCCACCTGCTGGGCGTGCTCGCCGCGCCGGTCGACTCCCGGGTGACCCGGTGGGGTGGCGCCCTGCCCCAGTACGCGGTGGGCCACCGGGCCCGCGTCGAGCGGATCCGGACCGGGCTGCGCGACGTGCCCACCCTGGCGCTGTGCGGGGCGGCGTTCGACGGCGTCGGCGTCGCAGCCTGCGTCGGCTCGGCCCAGGAGGCAGCAGGACGAGTCGTGCGCGCCCTGTCGCAGCAGGCAGAATCGTCCCGTGGCTGAACCAGGCGAGGCGGGCAAGCGCCCCGGGCAGGGCAAGCAGGCGCGTGACCTCAACACCGTCATCCGGTACACGATGTGGTCGGTGTACCGGATCGAGCGCGGTCCGGTGGGGCCGGCCGGGGCCCTGGCCGGCCTGGTGGCCCAGCTGGGCGGCGAGGACGTCGTGCTGCGCGGGGCCTACGACGTGGCCGGGCTGCGCGCCGACGCCGACGTGATGCTGTGGTGGCACGCTCCGACCGCGCAGGCGCTGCAGGACGCCTATCGGCAGGTCGGCACGCTGTCGGGCGGGCGGTTGGCGCCGGTGTGGTCCCAGGTCGGGCTGCACCGCCCGGCGGAGTTCAACCGGTCCCACGTCCCGGCGTTCCTGGCCGACGAGCGCCCCCGGGACTGGCTGTGCGTGTACCCGTTCGTGCGCTCGTACGAGTGGTACCTGCTGGAGGAGCATGAGCGCCGGGCGATGCTGGTCGAGCACGGCCAGATGGGGCGCGACTACCCCGACGTCCGGGCGAACACGGTCGCGGCCTTCGCGCTGGGCGACTACGAGTGGTTGCTGGCCTTCGAGGCCGACGAGCTGCACCGCATCGTCGACCTCATGCGCCACCTGCGTGGGTCGACCGCGCGCCGGCACGTCCGCGAGGAGACCCCGTTCTACACCGGACGGCGGATCGGGGTCGACCAGGTGGATGCCCTGCTGCGCGACTGAGTCCACGCCCGGGCGTGCCGGGCTCAGGACTGCTCGGGCTCCAGGCGGATGCTCAGCGAGTTGATGCAGTAGCGCAGGTCGGTCGGCGTGTCGTAGCCCTCCCCGGCGAACACGTGCCCCAGGTGGGACCCGCAGGAGGCGCATCGGACCTCGGTGCGGACCCGCCCCAGGGACCGGTCCTCCAGCTCGATGATGCGCTCGCCCGCGAGGGGGGAGAAGAACGACGGCCAGCCGCAGTGGGAGTCGAACTTCGCCTCGCTGCGGAACAGCTCGGCGCCGCAGGCCCGGCAGGAGTAGACCCCGACCGTGCGGGTGTCGGTGTACTCCCCGACGAAGGGTGGCTCCGTTCCGCCCTCGCGCAGCACATGGTGCTCGGCGGCCGACAGGCGCGCCCGCCACTGCTGGTCCGGAAGCGACACCGCGAACGGGGTGCCGTCGGGGCGGACGGCGGACACGTGGTGGGACATGCGTCCACGGTAGGGCCCCCGTGTGCCACGCGCAGCCGGTACCGTGCGCGGATGGCGCGAGACCAGTACGGGGCCCCGGTGGTGCGCATCGTCGACGGCCATGAGGTGCGCGTGTCCAACCCGGCGAAGCCGTACTTCCCGCTCGCGCCGGGTGGGCCCATCAGCAAGCTCGAGGTGGTCCAGTACTACGAGGCGGTCGGACCGGCGATGCTGGTGGCCCTGGCCAACCGCCCGACCACTCTGGAGCGCTGGCCGGGCGGTGTCGTCCCCGGGGCTCGCCTGAGCACCCGGGAGGGCTTCCATGGCGAGGCGTTCTACCAGAAGCGGGTCCCCTCCGGGGCGCCGCCGTGGGTGCGCACCGCGCGCATCGCCTTCCCGTCGGGCCGTACCGCCGACGAGGTCTGCCCGGACACCGCCGCGGCGATCGCCTGGGCGGCCCAGCTGGGCACCATCACGTTCCACCCGTGGCCGGTGCGTGGCGACGACGTGGAGCACCCCGATGAGCTGCGCATCGACCTGGACCCCCAGCCGGGCACCGGGTTCGCCGACGCGGTCGCCGTCGCCCTGGTGCTGCGGGAGGTGCTCGACGACCTCGGATGGGTGGGCTACCCGAAGACGTCCGGTGGCCGGGGGGTCCACATCTACGTGCGGATCGAGCGGCGCTGGACGTTCACCGACGTCCGGCACGCGGCGATCGCCCTGGGCTGGGAGCTGGAGCGGCGCATGCCGGGGCGGGTGACCACGAAGTGGTGGAAGGAGGAGCGGGGGGAGCGGGTGTTCGTCGACTACAACCAGAATGCCCGGGATCGGACGATTCGTTCCGCATGGTCGCTTCGCGCAGTTCCGGAGGCGACGGTGTCGATGCCACTGACCTGGGACGAGCTCCCCGACGTCGCGCCGCTCGACCTCACGCTGCGTACCGTCCCGGCCCGGCTGGCGCAGCGCGGCGACCCCCACGCCGACATCGACGGGGTGCAGCACGACCTGACGCCGGTCCTGGAGTGGTACGAGCGGGACCTGCGTGACGAGGGCCGCAGCGACCTGCCATACCCACCGGAGTACCCCAAGATGCCCGGCGAGCCCAAGCGGGTCCAGCCGAGCAGGGCCGCGGGCCAGCAGGCTGATTCCGGAGGGTGACGGGGCCTGCAGCGTCGTCGTCACGCCATGATCGTCGCCGGGCAAACCCCGGCGCCACCGCGCGGCGGCGTCACTCGACGGGCGACGGGTGTGCGTGATCCGGGGTGTGCGGGTCAGCGGTCCATGAGCGCGCTGACCCACTCCGCGCGCGGCTCCCGCTCCCGGTCGTCGGCCTCGACCCGGCGGATGCGGGTGTCGACACCCAGCCGGGCGTACAGCGGGTCCCGCCCGGTCCAGGCCGTCCAGGCCACGTACGCGGTCAGGGCCAGGAAGCCCACCAGCACGAGTGTGATGCGGCCCGAGGCCAGCACCGTGAACAGCCCGAGCAGCGCGAGGCTGAACGCCACGCAACCCCGCACGAGCCGGTCCTCACGACCGAGGTTGGCGTCCTGGTGGTCGTTCGAGATCTTCATGATCCCCCTCGCATCCGACTGCGGATCATCCTCGCCCGTCTCCGGGGAGCGGGCGGGCTAGGCGCGCCGCACGACGATCAAGTCTACGCGGCAGGATCCGGCAGAACGGACAGAACGGGCGGAGGGTCACCCGGTCGGAGCAGTTCGCCCGGGTGCGTTGCGCGCCAGGAAGTCCGCGATGTCCAGCGGCTCGGGGATGACCAGCTGGTCGGTGGTGCACTGCGCGGGGTCCTTGTCCGGCCGCCACCGCACCAGGGAGGCCAGGTGGCGCAGCCGACCGGACTCCAGCTGGTCGTACGAGACCTCCGCCACCAGCTCCGGTCGGATCGGCGTCCAGTCGGTGCTGCGGGTCGCCTGCCACCGGCTGGGAGCCCCGGGGGCGCGTCCGCGGGGAGCCAGCCAGGGATGCTCGGGCCCGGCCGGCAGCTGCGCCACCACGTCGGCCAGGCGGACCCGCTCGGCCATGGGGAACGCCGAGATCGCCCCGATCATCTGCAGCACCCCCAGCTCGTCGTACAGCCCGATGAGCAGGCTGCCGACCACGTCCTGCCCCTCGGGACCAGTGCGGGCGTAGCGGCGCCACCCGGCGCACACGACGTCGACGCTGTGATGGGGCTTCACCTTGAACAGCGTGCGGCGGCCGGGGGTGTACGGCTGTCCCTGGGGGCGGGCGATGAGCCCGTCCAGGCCCGCGCCGGGCAGCTGCGCGAACCAGGTGCGGGCCCGCTCCAGGTCCCGGGTGCGCGGGGTCAGGTGGATCGGGGCAGGCTCAGCCCCGATCACGGCCTCGAGCTGCTCGCGCCGCTGCTCGGACGGCAGTGCGCGCAGGTCCGCACCGGCGGCCGCGAGGACGTCGAAGACGACGAAGCTGGTGGGCAGGTCGTGGGCGAGCTGTGCGATCTTCCACCCGCCGGCCTCCTTGCGCGGGCGCAGCCGCATGCCCAGGGCGTCGAAGGCCAGCCTGCCCCCCTGCACGACGACCAGCTCGCCGTCCAGCACGACGTCGCGCGCCTGCATCGACCGGATGGCCTCGACCATCTCGGGGAACGCGTACGTCAGGTCCCAGCTGCCCGTCGCCGCGGCGTCGGCGGCCCGCATCCGACCCTGGATCGCGACGTCGTCGTCCCGGCGGTAGACCAGGCAGCGGAACCCGTCCCACTTGGGCTCGAACGCCAGGCCGTCGGCGCTGTCCGGCAGGCCCGCGATCGGTCGGGCGAGCATCGGCTCGATCGGAGGCTCCAGCAGGAAGCGATCACCCATGGCGCCGATAGTGCAGGAAGAGGAACCCCTCGCGCATCGGCCAGGCGGTGAGGTCCCAGCGGTCCACCGGCACCCCGCCGGTGACCAGGCCGGGCCCGCCCCCCACGGTCATGGGGGACAGGGTCAGGCAGATCTCGTCGACGAGCCGACCCCTCAGCAGGCTGCCGAGCAGGCCGGGACCGCCCTCGCACACGATCCGTCCCAGGCCGATGCGCGCCAGTCCGGCCACCGCCACCGTGAGGTCGACGCGGTCCGCCCCGGCGACCACGAGGTCCTCGGCGGGCACCCAGGCCAGGGCGCGGGCGCCGGCTTCGGAGGTCACGACCAGGGGTGGCGCGGCGCCGTCCGCGAAGGCGGCCATCCCGGCGTCGAGACCTCCCCCGGTCACGATGGCCAGGCGGGCCCTCGGCAGCTGGCCGGGCTGGCGCCAGTCCGGGTCCGGCAGGCGGACCGGACGGTAGCCCTCCACCTGCGCCGTGGCCCGGCCGACCAGGACCACGTCCGCGGTGGCGCGCAGGTCCGACAGCAGGGCGCGGTCAGCGGCGCCCCCCAGGCTGCCCGACTGGCCGTCGGGCCCGGCTGCGATGCCGTCCAGGGACGTGATCATCATGGCGCGCACGCAGGGGTGCGCCGGCCACGGTGGGACGGCGACGCGCGCGGGGCTGGGCGGGTCGGGTGGGGCGGTCGGGTCGTTCGGGGTCACCGGACCATCATGCGGTCTGGCAGGCTGCCACCATGCCCCGACTGGTCGATCGCAACCCCGCCGTCGAGCCCGCCCGGCTCGTCGGCGAGCTGGTCGCGCCGCCGCGGTTCGCCGGGGAGTCGTTCGACTCCTACCTGCCCGACCCGCAGCAGCCCACCCAGGCCGCTGCGGTCGCCGGCCTGCGCGCGTTCGCAGGGCGCCTGCTGGCTGCTGAGCCGGCGCCGAGCCGGTTCCGGTTCCGCCGTGCAGCCCCCCCGGAGGCCC
Organism: Candidatus Nanopelagicales bacterium; assembly: GCA_039812125.1. Taxonomy (GTDB): domain Bacteria; phylum Actinomycetota; class Actinomycetes; order S36-B12; family CAIYMF01; genus Prado023. Next base: position 3,990 of record JBDHZV010000024.1, on the reverse strand, counting down.
GGGCAGGGGTGTACCTCGACGGGGGCTTCGGCGTCGGCAAGACCCACCTGCTGGCCTCGCTGTGGCGGGTGGCACCGGGCCCCAAGGTGTTCGGGACGTTCGTCGAGCTGACCAACCTCGCGGGGGCCCTGGGATTCGCCCGGACCGTGGAGGTGCTGTCCCGGCACCGCCTGGTCTGCATCGACGAGTTCGAGCTCGACGACCCCGGCGACACGGTCCTGATGTCGACGCTGCTCAGCCGACTGGTCGACGCGGGCGTGCGGCTGGCCGCGACCTCGAACACGCTGCCCGACCGGCTCGGGGAGGGCCGGTTCGCAGCGGCGGACTTCCTGCGCGAGATCCAGGGGCTGGCGGGGCACTTCGACGTCTTCCGCATCGACGGCGAGGACTACCGCCACCGGGGCCTGCCGTCCGCCCCGCCGCCGCTGTCCGACGCCCAGGTCCTGGCTGCGGCCGGGGCCGACGGGTGGCGCGACCGCTTCGACGAGCTGCTCGCCCACCTCGCGCGGGTCCACCCGTCGCGGTACGGCGCGCTTCTCGACGGCGTCGGCCGGGTGCACTGGACCGGGGTTCGCACGGTCACCGACCAGGCGGCGGCGCTGCGCCTCGTGGTGCTGGCCGATCGGTTGTACGACCGCGACATCCCCGTGATCGCCTCGGGGATCGCGCTGGACCAGCTGTTCGACGCCGAGATGCTGCGGGGTGGGTACCGCAAGAAGTACTACCGGGCGATCTCACGACTGGTCGCGCTCGGTCGGCAGGGCGCTGGGCTGGTCGGCTGAGGTGACTGCGCCGGGGAAGGCCGTGGCCGCCGCCCCCCAGGCCACCGCCTCACGGGCCGACCGCACTGCGGCGGCGACCGCATCGGCCCGATCCTGGCCGGCCGTGGCGGCAGCGAGGTCGGCGTGGACCGCGACCATGGCGGTCGTGACGTGGGCCAGCAGGGCTCGGGCCGTGGCAGCGCCGGTGACCGGCGTCGGTTCCACGTAGGCGGGGGCGGCCTCGACCGGCTCGCCACCGGCCTCGATGATCCGCCGGCGCAGGACGTCGCGGGCGCGGCGGTGGGCGTCGAGCTGCGTGAGCGCGTGGCTGCGCTCAGTCCCGGCCAGCCGGCCCGCGGCCCGTCCGCAGGCCCAGAGTGCTGCGTGCTCGCCGGCCAGGGCCGCCTGGAGCGCGGGCAGGGCGGCGTCGGTCATCGCCGGTCCTGGGTCCCGGCGAGGTCGTCGAGCACCTCGGCGTGCTGGGCCTCCGAGGCGGCGACCAGCGCGAGCGTCCGGACCAGGGCGGCGTCCCGGGCTGCCTCGCAGGCCCGGCTGCGCTGCCGCTGGGCCCGGCGCTCGGCGCTGGCCAGGGCGGCCAGCACGGCATCGGAGGTCCGGGGCAGGGCAGTTGCCGTCGCCGACGCGGGACTGGCCGGGGCCTGCGTCCGACCGATGCCGGCGAGGTGCGCCTCGTGCTGCGCCCGCAGCGGGGCCAGGTCCTCGGCCAGGTCCGGATGCGCGGCGAGCGCCTCGTCGTAGCTGGCCAGCAACGCCCGCTCGGACTGTGCGACGGCATCGCGCACGTCGTCGTCCGGCCCGGCGGTGGGCTGCGGATCGGGCGGCTGTGCCGTGGTGCATCCGGTCGCCACGAGCGCGCTGGCACACGTCGCGAGGAAGGTCCGCCGATCCACGGGCGGCATCCTCGCACCCGGCACGCCCCCGGGCCGTCCCCGGCCGGGGCTAGGATTGTCGCCGAACCGTCTGCGTCACCATCGAGGAGCACCCATGTCAGCCGCACAGGCCAGGGCGGTGGAGTCGCTCGTGGGGCCCCTCGTCGCGCAGCTCGACTGCGACCTCGAGGGCGTGGTGGTCCGGCGGGCCGGTTCCCGCCGCCTCGTGCGCGTGGTCGTCGACCACGACGGCGGGCTGTCGCTGGACCTCGTGGCCGCCGTGAGCCAGCGGGTGTCCCGTGCGCTCGACGATGCCGACGTGCTGGGCGAGCAGCCCTACGTGCTCGAGGTCACCTCCCCGGGGGTGGACCGGCCGCTGACCCTGCCGAGGCACTGGCGGCGCGCAGTGGGACGCCTGGTCGCGATCACCCCTGTCGCCGGTGAGCCGTTCGAGGGTCGGGTCACCGCTGCGGACGACGCGGGTGCGACGCTGGACGTGGCCGGTCAGCCGCGGCGGGTGGACTACGCCGGGGTCGCCACCGCTGTCGTGCAGGTCGAGTTCACCCGCATCGACGAGGCCGACCTCGGCGACGAGGACGAGGACGAGGGCGCGGGGGAGGGCTGATGGACATCGACATGGCCGCGCTGCGCGCGGTCTCCGTGGACAAGGAGATCTCGATCGACCTGCTGGTCGACTCGATCGAGCAGGCCCTCCTCGTGGCCTACCAGCACACCGACGGCTCGGCGCCGCGGGCCCGGGTGGAGCTCGACCGGCGCACCGGTCACGTGACCGTGTGGGCCCTCGAGGACGCGCCGGCGGACGCCCCGGAGGGGTTCATCCCGCGGGAGTTCGACGACACCCCGGTGGGCTTCGGCCGGGTTGCGTCCACCACCGCCCGTCAGGTCCTGGTGCAGCGGCTGCGCGAGGCCGAGGACGACGTCACCCACGGGCACTTCGCCGGCAAGGTCGGCGACCTGGTGTCCGGTGTCGTCCAGCAGGGGACCGATCCCCGGCTGGTGTTCGTGGACCTGGGCCGGGTGGAGGGGGTGCTGCCGCCCCAGGAGGCCGTGGCCTCCGAGAAGCACCCGCACGGCAGCCGGGTCAAGGCCCTGGTGGTGGGCACGAAGCGGGGAGCCAAGGGCACCCAGGTGATCCTGTCGCGCACCCATCCGGGGCTGGTCAAGGCGTTGTTCGCCCTGGAGGTCCCGGAGATCGCGGAGGGCTCGGTCGAGATCGTGGCGCTCGCGCGCGAGGCCGGTCACCGCACCAAGATGGCCGTGCGCTCGCACCGGCCGGGGCTGAACCCCAAGGGTGCCTGCATCGGCCCGATGGGTGCCCGCGTTCGCAACGTCATGGCGGAGCTGGACGGCGAGAAGATCGACATCGTCGACTGGTCCGACGATCCCGCCACCATGGTGGCCAACGCCCTGTCCCCGGCGCGGGTGTCCTCGGTCGAGGTCGTCGACGCCGAGACCCGTTCGGCCCGCGTCGTGGTGCCCGACTACCAGCTGTCGCTGGCCATCGGCAAGGAGGGCCAGAACGCCCGCCTGGCGGCCCGGTTGACCGGTTGGCGCATCGACATCCGCCCCGACACCGCTCCGGACGTGCCCACGCGCCGTGCGGATTCGGGCGCTCGGTGACAGGCGCGCTAGACTCTGGACCACCTGCCCTGCCGGCTGCTGACGGACGTGCGATCCCAATCCGGACGTGCCTCGGCTGCCGGGCTCGGGCAGGCAAGTCCGAACTGCTTCGGGTCATCGCCCGGGACGGCTGCTGCCTCCCGGACCCCCCGTCCCGGCAGCCCGGCCGTGGTGCGTACCTGCACCCCGTGCTGGAGTGCCTGGACCGGGCGGAGCGGCGCCGGGCGTTCTCCAGGGCCCTGCGGGTCCCGGGGCCGCTCGACACCAGCCCCGTACGCGCATGGCTCGACGCGATGGACTCGGCTGGAACCTCACAACACGGTTGAGGAGCGACTGGAATGAGCGATCGATGAGCTCGCTGCTATGAGCGTGCCCTACACGAACCATCGGTCCATGCCCTGAGAGCCGAAACGGCGGGCGCGGACCAGACAGGAGAGAAGTGTCCAAGGTCCGGGTCAGCGTTGTGGCCAAGGAGCTCGGCAAGTCCAGCAAGGAAGTCCTTGCCTGGCTGCAGAACAACGGCGAGTACGTCAAGTCCGCCGCGTCCACCATCGAGGCTCCGGTCGTCCGGCGCCTGAAGGAAGCCTTCCCGCCGGCCGGTGCCGGTGCGGACCGGCCGTCCCCGGCGCCCAGCGCGCCGTCCCCCGCGCCCAGCCCGTCGGCCCCGCGGCCCGCCGCGGCGACGCCGAACGGGCCCT
>JBDHZV010000023.1:0-32864 GCA_039812125.1 Candidatus Nanopelagicales bacterium | reverse complement strand
CCATGCGCAAGGACGTCCTGGCCAAGTGCTACGGCGGCGACATCACCCGCAAGCGCAAGCTGCTCGAGAAGCAGAAGGAGGGCAAGAAGCGCATGAAGATGGTCGGGCGGGTGGAGATCCCTCAGGAGGCCTTCATCGCCGCCCTCAACACCGAGGGTGACGCGGCGAAGAAGTAGCCGCGCCGCAGTCCCCATGGGCCCGACGCAGGGCATGGAGGAGCTGGCGCGGGTCGCGGAGGTCGAGGGCCTGAAGCCGGGTGAGGAGCCCGAGGCCGGGGACGACGACGCCTGAGGCGACGCCGAGGCAGTTGCACCACCCTCTTCCGCTGAGTAATCTGATATCAGATTGCTAGACAGGAGGAGCATCCATGGCCGCCGCGGCCCGCACCACCGCCCCCACACCGGAGCCCACCCCGGTTCCGGTCACGTACAGCACCACCGACCACCGGCCCCACGTCCGCGAGCGCGCCGGGTTCAGCATCAGCGGATGGCCCGCGCTCGTCCTGAGCATCGCCGCGATCCTGGCGGCCGTCTGGGCCTTCGTGCAGTCGGGCGACGCCGACCAGTGGCAGTCCGGTCCGCCGGCCTGGTTCTGGCTGGGACTGCTCCTCACGCTGGTCTTCGCATTCCTCGTCGCGGGGCTGACCCCAGTGGCCCCGGGCCAGGCCCGGGTCCTGCAGCTGCTCGGCCGATACACCGGGACCGTCCGGGAGGACGGGCTGCGGTGGGTCAACCCGTTGACCACCCGGCGCCGGATCTCCACCCGGATCCGCAACCAGGAGACCGAGACCAGCAAGGTCAACGACGCCGCGGGCAACCCGATCGAGATCGCCGCGGTGATCGTGTGGCAGGTCACCGACACCGCGATGGCGACCTTCGAGGTCGACGACTTCGTGCAGTTCGTCTCGGTCCAGACCGAGTCGGCCGTGCGGCACATCGCCAACTCGTACCCGTACGACAACAACTCCGGGACCGCGGGGCTGAGCCTGCGCGACAACGCCGACGAGATCACCGTCCAGCTGTCCTCGGAGGTGGCCCAGCGGGTCATGCCGGCGGGCGTGCGCATCCTGGAGTCGCGCCTCACCCGGCTGTCCTACGCACCGGAGATCGCCCAGGCCATGCTGCGCCGCCAGCAGGCCGACGCGGTGGTGGCGGCGCGGGCCCGGATCGTCGACGGGGCCGTGGGCATGGTCGAGCAGGCGCTGCAGCGCCTCGACGAGCAGCAGCTGGTGTCCCTGGACGACGAGCGCAAGGCGGCCATGGTGTCCAACCTGCTCGTGGTGCTCTGCTCCGAGCAGAGCACCCAGCCGGTGGTCAACACCGGGACGCTGTACGGGTAGGCGTGGCCGAGCGCAAGGGCGTGCTCCTGCGCCTCGATCCGGCCGTCCACGAGGCCCTGGCCAAGTGGGCGGCCGACGAGCTGCGCAGCACGAACGCGCAGATCGACTACCTGCTGCGCCGGGCCCTGGTCCAGGCGGGCCGGATGCCCCGGGAGGCCCGGGCGGTCCGTGGCCCTGGCCGGCCCCCCCAGGTGGCATCCGACCCCTCGGACCGGGGTGGAACCCGCGGGGCGTCCGACGCCGGGCCGCGGGACGCCGGTAACCCGCCAGTCCCTGGATGATCCCGGCTGCAGTGGTTGCCATCCGGCAGCCGGCCCGGCAGAGTTGCATGCGTCACATCCCCCGTCCGCTCCCATCCGCTCCCCTCGCACGGAGGACCACCGCATGCCCCAGACCAGCGGCTCGTTGAGCACCCCTGTCCCCGCCCATGCCCCCACGGTGGGCCGGGCGATCCTGGACAGGCTGGCCGCCACCCCGGACCGTCCTGCGTTCCGCGTCCCGCAGGAGGACGGCAGCTGGAGCACACGGACCTGGCGGGAGACCGGTGACGAGATGATGAAGCTCGGCGCCGGCCTGGTCGCGCTGGGCCTGGGCGTCGAGGATCGGGTGGCCATCGCGTCGAGCACCCGCATGGAGTGGGTCATGGCGGACGGGGCGGCCATGCTGGCCGGTGGCGCCACGACGACGATCTACCCGTCCACCGGTGACGACGACGTCTGGTACATCCTCAGCGACTCCGGGGCCAGGATCTTCGTCGCCGAGGACGCCAACCAGGTGGCCAAGGCGCTGCACCAGCGCGACCGGCTGCCCGAGCTGGCGCGGATCATCGTGATCGACGGGGAGGGCGACGGCGACTTCGTCGTCAGCTGGGACCAGTGGCGGGCCATGGGCGTGGAGCAGCTCGCGGCCGAGCCGAAGGTCATCGAGCAGCGGGTCTCCCAGACCAGCTCCGAGACCCTGGCCACGCTGATCTACACGTCCGGCACGACGGGCCGACCCAAGGGCGTCGAGCTGCCGCACCGCTGCTGGGTGTTCGAGGCGGCCTCGGTCGAGGCCCTGGACATCCTCAACATCGACGACGTGCAGTACCTGTGGCTGCCGCTGTCCCACGTGTTCGGCAAGTTCTGGCTGACCGTGCAGCTGCACATCGGGTTCGAGACTGCCATCGACGGGCGCATCGACAAGGCCGTCGCCGGCCTGGCGGCGGTCCGGCCCACGTTCATGTCCGGCGTGCCCCGGCTGTTCGAGAAGATCTACCAGGCGGCCAACGCCAAGGGTCGCGCCCCCGGGGGGGTCAAGGCCGCCATCTTCAACTGGGCCTTCTCCACGGGCATCGCGGTCAAGGAGGCCCGGCGTGAGGGCCGTTCGGCGGGCCCGCTGGCCGACGTGCAGATGGCCATCGCGGACAAGCTGGTGTTCTCCAAGATCAGGGAGGTCACGGGTGGGCGGATCCGCTACTTCATCTCCGGGTCGGCCGCGCTCAACCGCGACGTGGCCAGGTGGTTCGACGCCGCTGGGATGCTCATCCTCGAGGGCTACGGCCTGACCGAGACCACCGCCCCCACCTCCGTGGTGCGCCCGACGGACGTGGCCTTCGGCACTGTCGGGGCTCCGATGCCGGGCACCGAGGCGATGATCGCCGAGGACGGCGAGATCCTGGTGCGCGGGCCGCACATCATGCGAGGCTACCGCGGGCTGCCCGAGGTCAACGCGAAGGCGCTGCTGCCCGGTGGGTGGTTCGCCACGGGCGACATCGGCGAGATCGACGCCCACGGCCGGCTGCGCATCACCGACCGCAAGAAGGACATGGTCAAGACCTCGGGCGGCAAGTACATCGCCCCCGGGGCGATCGAGGCGCAGTTCAAGTCGATGTCGGCGCTGGCCAGCAACCTGATCGTGCACGCCAACAACCGCAACTACGCCACCGCGCTGGTCACCCTGGATCCCGACGCACTGGCGAAGTTCGCCGCGGACGCAGGCATCAGCGGCGACTTCGCGACGCTGTCGCAGACCCCGGAGGTCCGCGCGAACATCCAGGAGACCGTCGACCGGCTCAACGCCACGCTGAACCGGTGGGAGACCATCAAGAAGTTCACGATCCTCGATCGGGACCTCAGCGAGGCCGAGGGTGAGATCACCCCCAGCCTGAAGGTCAAGCGCAAGGTGGTCGAGGAGCACTTCGCCGGGCAGCTCGACGCGATGTACCCGAGCTGATCCCGGGCGGGCCGAGGCGGGGCTCAGCCTTCCGTCGGAATGGCGGATGCCGGCGCGGGGGTCGACGCGGTTGACGACGCGGTCGTGGCCGGGGTGGCGGCCCCGGCCGACCCGGCCACGCCGGGTGCGGAGCTGCCCTGGGGCGGGGTCGGCGTCGGACTCGATGCCGGGACGCCGGACGAGGGCCCACCGGCCTGCTGGCCGGGGCGGGACAGCGCCGGGTCGTCAGTGGCCCCCACGCCCTCGTCCCCGGTGGACCCGCGCACCGTGATCACCACGTTCGGCCGGCCCGCGTCCTCGCCGAGCACCACGTAGACCGCGAAGCTCGGGGCGGCGAAGCTGTACAACCCGGTGTTGCTCTCCGGGGTGCCGACGTACTCGGCGATGGGCACGTAGCCGCGCTGCCGCAGCTCGGCGACCACCGGGGCCGCCAGGTCCTGGGCGGTCCCGTCGTCGCCGGCGAAGGTGGCTGTCCAGGTCCGCCTCGGGGCGGAGCCGATCGCGTAGGCCGTGATGACCTCCGTGCCCTTCGGCAGGGGGACGTCCGGCCAGTCCGTGGGCAGGGCGGCACCGTGCAGCGACCAGTCCTCGGCCAGCTGGTCGGCCCGGCCCTTCGGCGTCGCCGAAGGCGTGGGGGTGGGCGTGGGGGACCCGATGGTCGGCAGGGCTGCGGGCGCACCTGCGCAGCCGGCGAGCAGCACGCTGACCACCAGGGTCGTGGCGGCTCGGGCACACGTGCGCATGGGGCCACGCTAGCCGAGCCGGTGGCTGTCGATGCCCCGCCGGGCGGTGACAATGGCCCCATGGCCCGCCAGCCCGACGGTGACGTCCCCCCGCAGGACGGTTCCCTGCCCCCTGCGGCGCGGGCGGCGTGGGGTGACCGGCCCTTCGGGATCTACGTCCACGTCCCGTTCTGTGCCACCAGGTGCGGCTACTGCGACTTCAACACCTACACCGCCGCGGAGCTCGCGGGGGCGGTGACCGTCGATCGGACGAGCTACCACGACGTCCTGCGGGCCGAACTCAGCCTCGCGCGGCGCGTGCTCGGTGACCGCGACGTGCCCGTGTCGACCGTCTTCGTCGGGGGCGGGACCCCGACGCTGCTGGGCCCGCAGGCGCTGCTGGCCGTCCTGGACGGCATCCGGGACACCTTCGGCCTGCTGCCCGGGGCCGAGGTCACGGTGGAGGCCAATCCCGACTCCGTGGACCCGGAGTCGCTGGCGGCGCTGCGGGAGGGCGGCGTGACGCGGGTGTCGTTCGGCATGCAGAGTGCGGTGCCGCACGTGCTGGCGGTCCTGGACCGCACGCACACCCCGGGCGGGGCGCACCGTGCCGTCGGCTGGGCCCGGGATGCCGGGTTCGACCGGATCAGCCTGGACCTCATCTACGGCACCCCCGGGGAGTCCATGGCCGACTGGGAGCAGTCGCTGGACGCCGTCCTTGCCGCGGGGGTGGGCCACGTGTCCGCCTACGCCCTCATCGTCGAGCCGGGCACCCGGATGGCCGCTGCCATCCGGCGGGGTGCGGTGTCGCCGCCCGACGACGACCTGATGGCCGACATGTACGAGCGCGTCGACGAGAGGTTGGGCGCGGCCGGCCTGCCCTGGTACGAGCTGTCCAACTGGGCGCTGCCGGGCCAGGAGTGCCGGCACAACCTCGGGTACTGGCGCGGCGATGACTGGTGGGGGATCGGTCCGGGGGCGCACAGCCACGTCGGCGGGGTCCGCTGGTGGAACGCCAAGCATCCCGCTGCCCACGCCGCGCACCTGGCTGGGGGCCGGTCCCCAGCGGTGGGCCGGGAGGTGCTCGACGCCGCCACGCGGAAGGTGGAGGACCTGATGCTGGCCATCCGGATGGCCGACGGGATCGCCCTGGCGGGGCTGGTCCCCGCCCAGCGCGAGGTGCTGGCGGCCGCGGCCGCGCGCGGCCTGGGCACCGTCGGCGCCGGGCGCTTCGTGCTCACCCGCTCGGGCCGGCTGGTGGCGGACGCCCTGGTGCGCGACCTCATCTGAGGGCGACGCCCGGGCCTGCGCTCACGGCCGGGCCCGGGCGTCCCAGGGATCGGTGGCGGCTGCGGGTCAGCCCTGCAGGCCGGCCAGCCCGCGGGTCGACACGACGACGGCCACCCAGACCACCTGCACGATCAGCAGCACGATGCCCACCAGGCCCAGGATGCGCCCGGTGTTCGTGGTGCTGCGGCCCGACGGGTCCATCCGGCCGGCGTCCATGGCCGCGAGGTCCTGCCGCCCGAACACGAACGCCACGATCGACAGCGGTGCGCAGCACAGCAGGCCGGCGATGGCCAGCCCCAGGACCAGCGAGGAGCGGTGCGGCCGGTACGCCGACCCGAAGGGGTCCGACACCGGGTACGACGGCGCGTAGGGGGCGCCCCCGGGCGGCGGGTACGGACTGCCCATCGGCGGGGGCGCAGGCGGGTAGCTGCCCGCCGCGGGGGCGGGGGGCAGCGGCGGGGGCGGCGGAGGCGGTGTGGCGGGACCCGCGGCGGCGGGCGGCGGGGGCGGTGGTGGGGGAGTCGTGGGCTCCTCGGGCTGCGGCGTCAGGCTGCCGCCCAGGGGCTCCTCGGGCTCGGGAGGGGACGTGGTCATGGGTGCTCCTCGGTCGGTGAGGCCGGCACCGGCAGGGTATCGGCCCCCGGACGGCGGGCAGCGGAGGGTGCCCGTCAGTCGTCGCCGGTCACCAGGTCGATCGCCTCCTCGACCCGGCCCAGCAGCGCCGGGTCGAGGTCGGTGTAGGAGTGCACCGAGGCCAGGATCCGCCGCCAGGCGGCGGCGTCGTCGACAGGCCAGCCGAGCGCGCGGCACACGCCCTCCTTCCACGGGACGCCCCGGGGGACCGTGGGCCACGCGGGGATGCCCACAGCCTGCGGGCGCACCGCCTGCCACACGTCCACGTACGGGTGCCCCAGCACCGTGACGTGCGGTGCCCAGCGGTCGTGGACCTGCGCGGCGATGCGGGCCTCCTTGGCCCCGGTGACCAGGTGGTCGACCAGCACGACCAGCCGCCGCCGCGGGCCCGGCTGGAACGCCGCGACCCGGTCGAGCAGGTCGTCGATGCCCCCGATCGGCTCCACGACGATCCCCAGCTCGCGCAGGTCGTCGCCCCACACCCGCTCCACCAGCTCCGCGTCGTGACGGCCCTCGACCCAGATCCGGGAGGCGCGGGCCACGCGGGCCCGGTGCGCGGCGACCGCCACCGACCCGGAGGCGGTACGTGCCGGTGCCGTCCGGCGCGCGGCGGCCTGGGGGCGCACGAGCGTGACCGGCCGGCCCTCCAGCAGGAACGCGGCCGGATCCGGGGGGAACAGCCGCCTCCGACCGGAGCGATCCTCCAGGACGACGGCCCAGCCGGTCGCCGACTTCTCCCACCCGACGATGGCCCCGCACCACCCCGTCGTCGCGCACTCCACGACGAGGTCGGGCTCACCGGGGACCTCCGGGACCACGGCTGCCCGGGGGTGGCGCCCCGCGGCCAGCACATCCCTGCCATAGCGATCGTGCATCCCACGACCCTAACGGGGCTCGGCTCGGGTCTCGGCGAGCCGCGGCACCGCGTCGTAGAATGGCACTCCCGCGCAGTGAGTGCTAACCGCGGTGGGCTGGCCGGACCGAGGAGGGCGGATGCTGGACGAGCGCAAGCTGGCCGTGCTGCGCGCCATCGTCGAGGACTACGTGCGCACCCACGAACCGGTCGGCTCCAAGGCCCTGGTGGACCGGCACTCGCTGGGCGTCTCGCCGGCGACGATCCGCAACGACATGGCCGTCCTGGAGGACGAGGGGTTCATCGCCCAGCCGCACACCAGCGCCGGGCGGATCCCCACGGACAAGGGCTACCGGCTCTTCGTCGACCGGCTGTCGCAGGTCAAGCCGCTCAGTCCCGCCGAGCGCCGGGCGATCGAGAGCTTCCTGGCCGGGGCGGTCGACCTGGACGACGTCATGACCCGGTCGGTCCGGCTGCTGGCCCAGCTGACCCGCCAGGTGGCCCTGGTGCAGTACCCGTCGCTGAGCACCTCGTCGGTGCGCCACGTGGAGCTGGTCCCGCTCACCGGGCACCGGCTGCTGATGGTGCTGATCGCCGACACCGGCCGGGTCGAGCAGCGGGTCGTGGAGATCCCCGCCCCCTTCGAGGAGGAGGCGCTGGCGCGGCTGCGCACCCAGCTCAACGAGGCGGTGGCCGGACGCCGGTTCACCGCGGTCGCCGAGGGGATTGCCGACCTCGCCGAGCGGTTCGCACCGCACGAGCGCCCCAGCGTGGGCGTGGTGCTCGCCACGCTGCTGGAGACCGTGGTCGAGCGCCACGAGGAGCGCATCGTCCTGGGCGGCACCGCCAACCTGGCCCGCTACCTCGACGGATTCGCCGGGCTGCAGCCGGTCCTCGAGGCGCTGGAGGAGCAGATGGTCCTGCTGCGCCTGCTCGGGCAGACGGGGGCCGACGCGGTGACTGTCACCATCGGGCACGAGAACCCGGTGGCCGGGATGAGCGCGACCTCCGTGGTCAGCGCGGGCTACGGCCCGAGCCGGGGCACGGTGGCGCGCCTCGGGGTCGTCGGGCCCACCCACATGGACTACCCCAGCACCATGGCCTCCGTGCGGGCTGTCGCGCGGTACCTCGGGCACCTGCTCCGCAACGAATAGGACGATCGTGGCCAACGACTACTACGGCACGCTCGGGGTCTCCCGCGAGGCGACCCCCGACGAGATCAAGCGCGCCTACCGCAAGCTCGCCCGCGAGCTGCACCCGGACGTCAACCCGGACCCCGAGACCCAGGAGCGGTTCAAGGAGGTCACGGCGGCCTACGAGGTCCTGTCCGACCCGGAGAAGCGCCAGATGTACGACCTCGGCGCCGACCCCCGCAGCCCGGGGGGAGGCAGCCCGTTCGGCCCGGGCGGGCCCGGCGCCGGGTTCGGCTTCGGCGACATCATGGACGCGTTCTTCGGGGGCGGCCAGACCCGCGGGCCCAAGCCGCGGGTCCGGCGCGGCCAGGACGCCCTCATCAAGATCACGATCGATCTCGGCGAGGCAGCGTTCGGCGCGGTCAAGGAGCTGCAGGTCGACACCGCCGTGGTCTGCCCCACGTGCACCGGGAAGGGCACGGCCGCGGGCTACGAGCCCACCGAGTGCTCGATGTGCCGGGGCCGCGGCGAGATCCAGTCGGTCCAGCGGTCGTTCCTCGGCCAGGTCATGACCTCGCGCCCCTGCCCGCAGTGCCAGGGCTACGGCACGGTCATCCCGCACCCGTGCCCCGACTGCAGTGCGGAGGGTCGGGTGCGCACCCGCCGCACGCTGAAGGTCAAGATCCCGGCCGGCATCGACGACGGCACCCGCATCCAGCTGTCCGGCGAGGGGGAGGTCGGTCCCGGAGGTGGGCCGGCCGGTGACCTGTACGTCGAGGTCACCACCCAGCCCCACCCCGTGTTCCAGCGTCGTGGCGACGACCTGCACTGCTCGGTCGCGCTGCCCATGACGGCGGCCGCGCTGGGCACCGTGCTGAAGCTGGAGACGCTGGACGGCGTCGAGGACGTGGAGGTCCGCCGGGGGACCCAGCCCGGGCATGTCGTCACGCTCAAGGCCCGGGGCGTGCCGCACCTGCGGGCCTCAGGCCGCGGCGACCTGCACGTGCATGTCGACGTGCAGGTCCCGACCAAGCTGGATCCCCATCAGGAGGAGCTGCTGCGCGAGCTGTCCCGGCTGCGGGGCGAGGACCGGTTCGAGAGCGCCTTCGAGCGCCCCGAGCAGCAGGGCCTGTTCTCGCGGATCAAGGACGCGTTCTCCGGGCGATGACGGCCTCCCTGTTCGTCGTCGACGCGCAGCGGGCCGCGCGGGCCCGGGTGGGCGACACCCTGGAGCTGGGTGGGCCCGAGGGCCGGCACGCCGTGGCCGCCATGCGGACCCAGGTCGGCGAGCACGTCGACCTGTCCGACACCCGTGGCACGTTGCTGCACGCCACCGTGACCTCCGTCACCGGTCGCGACGCCATGGGGATGCACGTCGACGCCGTCGAGCACGTGCCTGCCCCGCAACCGCGGATCGTGGTCGTCCAGGCCCTGCCCAAGGGCGACCGGGGCGAGGCGGCCGTGGAGACCCTGACCGAGGTCGGGGTCGACGTCGTGGTCCCGTGGGCGGCGCAGCGCTGCGTCGTGCGCTGGGCGGGCGAGCGGGCCGAACGGGGTCGGTCGAAGTGGGCCGGCGCGGCACACGCGGCGGGCAAGCAGTCCCGTCGGGCGTGGTTCCCGGAGGTTCGGGGGCTTGCCGGTACGGCCGACGTGGTCGCGCTGGTGCGTGCGGCCTCCCGGGCGGTCGTCCTGCACGAGGAGAGCACGACGCCGCTGCGTGAGGTGAGCTGGCCCCGGGAGGGCGACGTCGTGCTCATCGTCGGCCCGGAGGGCGGGGTCGCGCCCGAGGAGATCGAGGCGTTCACGGCGGCCGGCGCGGTGCTCGGCCTCATGGGCCCGACGGTGATGCGGGCCTCCACCGCCGGCACAGTGGCGGCCGCTGTCGTGCTGTCCGCGACGCAGCGCTGGGCGTAGCGCCATCGCCGTGACCGGCCGTCGCAGTGTCGGCCACCTGCGTGGTCGTGGCCGACGCCGCTGCTGCGGGCTGATCGGATCGGTGCGGGTGCGGATGGTGGCAGGATGGCCGGCATGAGCGACTGCCTGTTCTGCCGGATCGTCGCGGGGGAGATCCCGGCCACGATCGTCGCGCGCACCGAGCGCACCGTGGCGTTCCGCGACATCTCCCCGGCGTCCCCGACGCACATCCTGGTCGTGCCGACCACCCACGTGGCCTCCCTCGACCAGGCCCTCGACGTGGACCCCACCCTGGCCGGGGCCGTCGTGGAGCAGTGCGCCCGCCTGGCCCGGTCGGAGGGACTGGGCTCGGGCTACCGCGTCGTCATCAACACCGGCCGGTTCGGCGGGCAGACCGTCGACCACCTGCACGCCCACCTGCTCGGCGGCAGGCCGCACTCGTGGCCCCCCGGCTGACGGCGGTCAGGTGCGAACCGCCGCGCCTGCGTACCCTTGTGGGCAGTCATGACTGAGCATTCCCTGCGCTCCGAGCGCATCCAGCACACCGTCATCGTTCCTGCCAGCCTGGACATGGTCAGCGTCGTCGGCGTCGGCGACGAGGTCCTGCGCGCCCTCGAGGCCGAGTTCCCCGACGTCGACATCCATGTCCGGGGCAACCAGATCAGCCTCACGGGCAGCCCGGCGGACCTGCACCTGGCCGAGCAGCTGCTCGACGAGGTCGTCTCGATCGTGCGCACCGGCCAGGGCATGAGCCCGGATGCCGTGCGCCGCGCCCTGGCGATCCTGCGCGCCGAGGCCTCCGAGCGTCCGGCCGAGGTGCTCACCGCCAACATCCTGTCCAACCGCGGGCGGACCATCCGACCCAAGACCCTGAACCAGAAGCGCTACGTCGACGCGATCGACACGCACACCATCGTCTTCGGCATCGGACCGGCAGGCACCGGCAAGACCTACCTGGCCGTGGCCAAGGCGGTGCAGGCGCTGCAGGCCAAGCGGGTCAACCGGATCATCCTGACCCGTCCGGCGGTCGAGGCCGGCGAACGCCTCGGCTACCTGCCGGGCACGCTGTCGGAGAAGATCGACCCCTACCTGCGGCCCCTGTACGACGCGCTGCGGGACATGCTCGACCCTGACTCGATCCCACGGCTGCTCACGTCCGGCACCATCGAGGTGGCCCCCCTGGCGTACATGCGCGGGCGCACCCTCAACGACGCCTTCATCATCCTGGACGAGGCCCAGAACACCTCCCCGGACCAGATGAAGATGTTCCTGACCCGGCTCGGGTTCGGCTCGACCATGGTGGTGACCGGCGACGTCACCCAGGTGGACCTGCCCAGCGGCACCGAGTCCGGGCTCAAGGTGGTCCAGCGCATCCTCGCCGACGTGCGCGACGTGTCCTTCTGCCACCTCACCGCCCACGACGTCGTCCGGCACAGCCTGGTGACCGACATCGTGCAGGCCTACGGCCGGTTCGACGAGACCCAGAAGCGCCACGACCAGCCCGGCCGGCGACGCTGATGGCCGTCGTCGAAGTGGACAACCGCAGCGCGGTCCCCGTCGCCGAACCCGCGCTGGTGGACCAGGCGTGCTTCGTCCTGGACCGGCTGGGGCTGCACCCGGACGTGGAGCTGGCGATCTCCCTGGTGGACCCCGACGAGATCGCGCAGCTGCACGAGCGCTGGCTGGACCTGCCCGGGCCGACCGACGTGATGAGCTTCCCGATGGACGAGCTGCGGGTGCCCGGGCCCGGCGAGCCGGCCGGGCCGGGCGTGCTGGGTGACGTCGTGCTCTGCCCGCAGGTCGCCGCGGAGCAGGGGCGGGCGGCCGGTCACGGGCTCACCGCCGAGCTCGAGCTGCTGCTCACCCACGGCATCCTGCACCTGCTGGGTCATGACCACGCCCACCCCGAGGAGCACGCGGTGATGTTCGGGCTGCAGGACGAGCTGCTGGCGGCGTGGAGGTCCCGGCGATGAGCTCCGAGGTCACGATGATCGCGATCGCCGTCGTGTGCGTGGTGCTCGCCGGGTTCCTGGTCGCCGGCGAGACGGCGATCGGCCGGGTGTCGCGGGCGCGGGTCGACGAGCTGGTCCGGGAGCGTCCCGGCCGGCGCACCGAGCGGCTGCGCGACCTGGTCGGGCAACGTGCCCGGTACGTCAACGCGCTGCTGTTCCTGCACACCCTGTTCTCGGTGGCCGCCACCGCGCTGGTGGCGTACCTGTGCATCGAGTCCGGCCGGTGGAGCCCGATGGCCGGGCTGTTCCTCGCCCTGGCGATCATGACCGTCGTCATGTTCGTCGCGCTGGGGGTGGCCCCCCGCACACTGGGCCGCCAGCATGCCGACCGGATCGCGCTGCGGGCGGCCAAGCCGGCGATGATCGCCGCGGCGCTGCTGGGCCCGCTGGTGAGCCTGCTCATCCTCATCGGCAACGCGCTGACCCCGGGCCGGGGGTACCGGGAGGGGCCGTTCGCGACCCAGGCGGAGCTGCGCGAGCTGGTCGACCTGGCCGAGGCCGACCAGGTCGTCGAGGACGACGAGGCCGCGATGCTGCACTCGGTCTTCGAGCTGGGGGACACCCGGGTGCGCGAGGTGATGGTGCCCCGCACGGAGATGGTGTGGATCGAGCGGCACAAGACCCTGCGGCAGGCGATGTCGCTGGCCCTGCGCTCCGGGTTCTCGCGGATCCCGGTCATCGGTGACGGCCCGGACGACGTGGTCGGGGTGTTCTACCTCAAGGACGTCGTGAGCCGGATCTTCGAGCACCGGGAGGCCGAGTCCACCGAGCGGGTCGACTCGCGGATGCGTCCGGCCACGTTCGTCCCGGACTCCAAGCTGGTCGACGAGCTGCTGCGTGACCTGCAGTCGCAGCGGGTCCACATGGCCATCGTGGTCGACGAGTACGGCGGCACTGCCGGCCTGGTGACGATCGAGGACGTCCTGGAGGAGATCGTCGGCGAGATCACCGACGAGTACGACAGCGAGGTCCCCGAGGTGGAGCGGCTGGCCGGCGGCGACTACCGGCTCAGCGCCCGGCTGCACGTGGAGGACGCCGGGGAGCTGCTCGGGTTCGACATCGACGCCGATGCCGAGGGTGTGGACACGATCGCCGGGCTGATCGCCAAGCGGCTGGGCAAGGTGGCGGTCCCCGGTGCGCGGATCGTCGTGGATGGCTGGGTGCTCACCGCGGAGCAGGCCTCGGGTCGGCGCAACCGGATCGTCACCGTGCTGGCCGAGCCCACCGGCGAGCACGTGCCCAAGGACGCCACCTCGCCGGGCAACGGGCGTGAGCTGACCCTGCCGCCGCTGCCGTCGGCCCCGGCGGAGCGGTCGGGGAACGGGACGGCGTCATGACCGGGCACCGCAGCGGGTTCGTCGCGATCGTCGGCCGGCCCAACGTGGGCAAGTCCACGCTGACCAACGCCCTGGTCGGCCAGAAGGTGGCGATCACCTCGAGCAAGCCGCAGACCACCCGGCGGGTCATCCGCGGCATCGTCACCCGCCCGGAGGCCCAGGTCGTCCTGGTCGACACCCCGGGCATCCACCGTCCCCGAACCACCCTGGGCGAGCGCCTCAACGCGATGGTCGAGCAGCAGTGGGCCGAGGTCGACGCGATCGCGGTGTGCATCCCCGCCGACGAGGACATCGGCCCGGGGGACCGGCGGATCGCCCACCGGCTGGCCGGTGCCACCCGCGGCGGCAGGAAGGTGCCCGTGCTGGCGCTGGTGACCCGCACCGACCGGGTCGGCCGGGAGCGGCTGGCAGCCCAGCTGGCCGCTGTCGCCGAGCTCGGCCGGGCGGTCACGCTGGAGTGGTCCGCGGTGGTCCCGGTGTGCGCGGTGTCCGGCGCCCAGCTCGACGACGTCGTCACGGAGATGGTGGCGGCACTGCCCGAGGGCCCGGCGCTGTACCCGGACGGGGAGTCCACCGACGAGCCCGAGCTGGTCCTGGTCGGCGAGCTCATCCGGGAGGCCGCCCTGGAGGGGGTCTCCGACGAGCTGCCGCACTCGATCGCGGTGGTGGTCGAGGAGATGGGGCTTCGGGAGGGCCGCCCGGCGGACCGGCCGCTGCTGGACATCCACGCGAACCTGTTCGTGGAGCGGCCGTCCCAGAAGGCCATCGTCATCGGGGCCAAGGGGGCTCGGCTGCGCGACGTGGGCACCCGCTCCCGGGCGGCCATCGAGGCGATGCTGGGCACGCCGGTCTTCCTGGACCTGCACGTCAAGGTCGCGCGCGAGTGGCAGCGCGACCCCAAGCAGCTGCGTCGGCTCGGGTTCTGACCGGGTCAGCGGGTGCGCCGGCTGCGCGAGGCGGAGAACGCCGCAGCCGTCATCGCGTCGGACCGCGCCGGGGCGGCATGACCGGTCCCGGGCGCTGGGGAGGGCGACGGGGATGACGACGCCGCGGCTGCCGCCGTCGCGGGCCGTCCGGCGCCAGCCGGGCGACGCCGGGAGCGACCCTGGCGTGTGGGTGCGGGGGCGGCCGGTGCGGCTGCAGCGGCAGGCTCCGCCGGGGCCACCCGTGGGGCCCACGGACCGGTCAGCGTGCGGATCGCCTGGTGCCCGGGCGTGACTGCGGTCGTCGTCGGGGTGATCCGGGCCTGGCGCATCAGGGTGCGCACGTCGGAGCGCTGATCCGGGGTGCTGACGGTGACGACCCGGCCGGAGGCACCGGCGCGCGCCGTCCGCCCGGACCGGTGCAGGTACGCCTTGTGCTCGACCGGTGGGTCGACGTGCACGACCAGGGCCACGCCGTCGACGTGGATCCCGCGGGCGGCGATGTCCGTGGCGACCAGCACGTTCACCGATCCCTCGGTGAACGCCGCGAGGTTGCGCTCCCGGGCGCCCTGCGACAGGTTGCCGTGCAGGTCGACGGCGGGCACCCCCTGCGCGGTCAGCCGGCGCGCCAGGGTGCGGGCCCCGCGCTTGGTGCGCGTGAACGCCAGGACCCGGCCGCGTCCGGACACCAGCTCGGTGACCACCTGGGCCTTGTCGGTGGTGGCCACGTCCAGGACGTGGTGGTCCATGGCCGGCACCGGCGAGGACGCGTCGTCGACGCTGTGCACGACCGGGTCGGTGAGGTAGCCCCGGACCAGGGTGTCCACCGCGCCGTCCAGGGTGGCGGAGAACAGCAGGCGGTGCGTGCCGGCCGGGGTGCGGTCCAGCAGGCGGCGGACCGCGGGCAGGAAGCCCAGGTCAGCCATGTGGTCGGCCTCGTCCAGCACGGTCATCTCGACCCGGGCCAGCGAGGCGTGGCCCTGTCCGATGAGGTCCTCGAGACGGCCGGGGGTGGCCACGACGATGTCGACGCCCCGCGACAGCGCCCCCACCTGGGGGCCCTGCCCGACGCCGCCGAAGATCGTGGCCGTGCGCAGCCCGACGGCCCCGGCCAGCGGGGCCACCGTGGCGTGCACCTGGCTGGCCAGCTCGCGGGTGGGCACCAGGATGAGCCCGCGCGGGGCACCGGGACGGGCGGCGCGCCCGCGGGAGAGGGCCACCACCATGGGGAGCGCGAACGCCAGCGTCTTGCCGCTGCCGGTCCGGCCCCGGCCGAGGATGTCGCGCCCGGAGAGCGCGTCGGGCAGCGTGGCCGTCTGGATGGGGAAGGGCGCGGTGATCCCGCGCGCGGCGAGATCGGAGCACAGGGCAGCGGGGACGCCGAGGTCGGCGAAGCCCGGTGAGGGCTGGTTCATGAGGTCCTTGGAGGTGCATCGCGTGGCCGCAGCAGCCGACGTGGCCGGCTCGGGGACGATCCCACTCGGGAGCCCACCACAGCACGGGCTCCCACCACTGCGACCTCAGCCGCGCCTGGCGGCTTCGTACCCCCTAGGGTACCAGCCCCTCCGGAGGTACGGCCGCTCGTTCGTCGCGGTCCGGCTCGGCGTCCACCTCGTCGGGTGCGGACTCGTCGGGTGCGGACTCGTCGGCCTGTGCCTCGATCCTGGCCAGCTCCGGGATGAGCTCGTACCGGTGGCCGTACGCCGAGAACAGCGAGACGACCGCCGCGGTGATGGGGATCGCGACCAGCCCGCCGATCCAGCCGAACAGGGCCACCCCGACGACCACCGAGCCGAACGCGACCGCCGGGTGGACGTCCATCGTGCGCTTGCTCAGCCGCGGGACCAGCAGGTAGTTCTCCACCTGCTGGTACAGCGTCGCGAACAGCACGATGCCCAGCGCCGATGCGGGGTCGGTGAACACGGTGGCCAGCACGGGCAGCGCGATGCCGATGTAGGTCCCGATGACCGGCAGGAACTGGCTGGTGACCCCCACCCACAGGGCCATCGGCAGCCAGTACGGAACGTCGAGCCAGTAGAAGGCGATTGCGTGCGCGATGGTGGACAGCAGCGCCAGCAGCGCCTTGGACACCACGTAGCCACCGGTCTTGGTGACCGTCGTGTCCCAGATCGCGACGAACAGCCGCTGCCGGCCCGCGGGCAGCAGCCGGCCGATCGACTGGCGCATCCGTGGCCCGTCGGCTGCGATGTAGAACGCGAACAGCGCCACCGCGGCGAGCTGGAACACCCACCCCGCGAGGCTGCTCAGGATGCCGACGACGCCGCCGGCCAGCTCGGTGGCCATGGCCGCGATCTGGCTGGTGTTGGCGCTGAGCGTCTCGGTCAGGCGGGTCGGGTCGAAGGTGAGGTGGAAGGTGTCGTTGACCCACGCCACCACGGTGCTGGCCAGGTCTGGGATGGAGCGGGCCAGCGCCGCCATCTGGGAGAAGAACGCGCCGCCGAACAGCACCAGCAGGGCGCTCAGGAAGAGGATCCCGCCCCCCATCACCAGGCCCACCGCCAGGCCCCGCCGCAGCCCCCGCGCCGTGAGCAGCACCACCACCGGCTCCATGGAGATGGCCCCGATCCAGGCCAGCAGCAGCGTGAGGAGGAACTGGTCGATCTGCGCGAAGGCCCACAGGCCCAGCCGGACGAGGACGAAGATCGCCGCGATCATGAGCACCGAGCGGCGCAGCCGCGCGTTGTCGAAGGCGATGATCACCGGATCGCGCCTGCGACGCAGGTGCAGGTCCGCGGCCTCCCTGGAGGCACGCTCGGGTGCCGTGTCCATGCCGACAGCCTAGGGGGCAGGGCCGACACCCGGAGCGGCCCCCGCACATCCGGGCCCCGTGGGGCGGCCAGGCGGGCGACAATGGGCGGGTGCCGACCTACCGCGACTCCGGGGTGGTCCTGCGCACCCATCCGCTGGGCGAGTCCGACCGCATCATCACCCTGCTGACCCGGGAGCACGGGCGGGTGCGCGCCGTGGCCCGCAGCGTGCGACGCACCACGTCGCGGTTCGGTGCCCGGCTGGAGCCGATGGGCCTGGTGGACGCCCAGTTCCACATCGGGCGCTCGCTGGACTCGGTCACCCAGGTCGAGTCGCTGTTCTCCTTCGGTGCCGACCTGGCCGTGGACTACAGCCGGTGGACCACCGCGCAGGCGATGTGCGAGACGGCCGAGCGGCTCACGCCGGAGGAGGGCCAGCCCGCGCCGGCGCAGTTCCAGCTCCTCGTCGGGGGGCTGCGGGCGCTGTCCCAGCGCGAGCACGCTCCCGGACTGGTGCTCGACGCGTTCCTGGTCCGCTCCCTGGCCGTGGCCGGGTGGGCCGCCTCGTTCGACGCCTGCGCACGGTGCGGGGAGCCGGGGCCGCACCGTGCGTTCAGCCTGCCCGGCGGTGGGTCGCTGTGCCCGGACTGCCGGGTTCCCGGGTCCGCCACCCCGCGGCCGGCGACCCTGGCCCTGCTCGGTGGGCTGCTGTCGGGGGACTGGGCGACGGCCGACGCCTCGGACGAGCGCACCCGCCGGGAGGCCTCCGGCCTGGTGGCCGCCTACCTGCAGTGGCACCTGGAGCGGGGGCTCAAGTCGCTGCCCCTGGTGGAGCGCTCCTGACCGCCGGCGCGCTCAGTGCCTGCGGTGGTGCCACCCGCCCGCGTGCCCGCGGGCCGCGCGCAGTGACTCGAACGCCGCCTTCCGCTCGGCCTCCGTGGCGCCGGTCCGGTTCAGGTGCCACTCCAGCGCGTGCTCGGCGTACGAGGCCTTCGCCTCCGGTCGCGCCTGGGTGATCATCAGCAGGGCCTCGCCCGGCTCGTAGCCCTGGTCCAGCAGCACCGCGTAGGCCATGGACGGGCCCCGGGCCTGGCCGAGGGCGCAGTGGGTGAGCAGCACCGTGCCGGGGACCTTGAGGGCCTCCCGCGCGAACGTGACGCCACTGTCGAACCAGCCCTCCGCGGTGCCCGCGGCCTCGTCCTCGGTGCCGGCCTGGTGGTACACGACATCTGGGGCCAGGTGGGCCACGAGGTGCGCGTCGCTGGTCTCGGTGCGGCAGTCGAGGATGTGGGTCAGGCCGTGGCCCTGGAGCTCGGTGAGGACCGTGCCGGGGTCCGCGTCGCCGCTGCGCAGCGACCCGCCGACGAGCAGGAAGTCGGTCACGCGGTGGGCATTGGCGTAGACCGGATGGGAGGGTGCCGCAGGTGTTCCGTCCACACTGCAAGGATCGCAGCGCACACGCCGGTTGGCCAGTCCCGGGGCTGGTGCCCGCAAGACCGGCGCGCAGCGGCCCCGGGGTGTCAGGATGAGCCCCGTGGCTGGCAGTCCGGGGTCCTGGTTGCGCCGACAGCGCGGGTCCGTCCCGGGCCCGTCGGCGCCCCCGGCGGCTGTGCGCCCGCCGACCCCGCACCCGTCCGGCGCCCGGCCTCCGGAGATCCCCGCCGAGCTCGTCCCGCGCCACGTCGCCCTGGTGATGGACGGCAACGGCCGGTGGGCCAAGGACCGGGGGCTGCCCCGCACCG
Organism: Candidatus Nanopelagicales bacterium; assembly: GCA_039812125.1. GTDB lineage: Bacteria > Actinomycetota > Actinomycetes > S36-B12 > CAIYMF01 > Prado023. The sequence continues at coordinate 13,984 of JBDHZV010000023.1, read as the reverse complement.
CCGGCCACGAGGCGGGGGAGGCGTCCCTGCTGGACTGCGTGCACGGCGCCCTGGAGCTGGGCGTCGGGTACCTGTCGGCGTACGCGTTCTCCACCGAGAACTGGAAGCGCTCGCCCGACGAGGTCCGGTTCCTGATGAACTTCAACCGCGACGTGATCCGGCGCCGCCGTGACGAGATGAACGAGCTCGGGGTGCGGGTCCGGTGGGTGGGACGGCGTCCCCGGCTGTGGCGCAGCGTCATCGACGAGCTCGAGGCGGCCGAGCAGCTCACCGCGGGCAACACCGCGCTGACCCTGGCGATGTGCGTGAACTACGGGGGCCGGGCCGAGATCGCCGATGCTGCCGCCGCGCTGGCCGCTGACGTGCGCGACGGCAGGGTCCGCCCGGAGCAGGTCGACGAGGACCTGCTGGCGCGCTACCTCGACGAGCCGGACATGCCGGACGTCGACCTGTTCGTGCGGTCCTCGGGCGAGCAGCGCACGTCCAACTTCCTGCTGTGGCAGTCGGCCTACGCGGAGCTGGTCTTCCTCGACACGCTGTGGCCCGACTTCGACCGTCGGCACCTGTGGCACGCCTGCGAGCTGTTCGCCTCGCGGGACCGCCGGTACGGCGGCGCCGTGCCCAACGAGGTCCCCGGGGAGCCGGGCCCGGCCTGATCGCCGGTGCCGGGGCGCACGGCCGTTCGCCCACGGGCCCGGGCCGGGCCCGTTCCAGGTCAGAGCACGCCTGCGAGCTTCAGCACTCCGACCACCAGCACGCCGACGTTGACGACCGAGCGCACCACCCGGCTGCCGTTCGAGATCGTCGGCCACGACAGCGCCGTGATCCAGGTCAGGAACAGGGCGATGGCCAGCAGCAGCAGCCCCGACCACGCCGAGGGCAGCACGAGGCCGAGGAACATCATGACGGCCAGCACCATCGGCATCAGGAAGGTCGGCAGCTGCCCCATCCGCACCACCAGCGGCCGGCTGGCGTCCTCGAACTGCTGGCGCAGGCTCGGCCGCGGCCCGGCCGGCCGGGGAGGTGCCGGTCGGGGGCGCGCGCCCGTTGGCGTGGCCCTGGGGCGGGCGGGGGCGGCGGAGGCTGCGGGACGGGACCCCTCGGGTCGGTGGACGCGCTTCTTGGCCATGCCCCGATTGTGGCCGATGCGCTGCCCACCGCCGAAGCGGGCCGGCGGGCCGTGGTCGGCGGTGCGGCGCGGCCCACCGGGTAGGGTGGGCCGCGATCGCAGGCCCCTGCCGGGCCCGTCCACCCCTGTCGCGAAAGAGCACCGCCATGGCCAAGCCCACCAAGCCCGATGCCCGCGTGGAAGCCGTCGTCAACCTGTCCAAGCGCCGTGGCTTCGTGTTCCCGTGCAGCGAGATCTACGGCGGGACCCGGTCGGCGTGGGACTACGGCCCGCTCGGCGTGGAGCTCAAGGAGAACATCCGCCGGGCGTGGTGGCAGGCGGTGGTCCGGGGCCGCGACGACGTCGTCGGACTGGACTCCTCGGTGATCCTGGCCCCCCAGGTCTGGGAGGCATCGGGGCATGTCAGCGCCTTCGTCGACCCGCTGACCGAGTGCCGGCAGTGCCACAAGCGGTGGCGCTCGGACAACCTGCTGGACGCGTTCGAGGAGCGGCACGGCCGGCCGGCGACCGGCCTCGAGGAGGTCGTCTGCACCAACTGCGGCACCAAGGGCCAGTTCACCGAGCCCCGTGACTTCAACGGGATGCTGCGCACCATGGTCGGCCCTGTCGAGGATGCCGGGGCGCTGCACTACCTGCGCCCCGAGACCGCCCAGGGCATCTTCGTCAACTACCTCAACGTCGCCAACACGTCGCGCAAGAAGCCCCCGTTCGGCATCGGCCAGACCGGCAAGAGCTTCCGCAACGAGATCACCCCGGGCAACTTCATCTTCCGCACCCGCGAGTTCGAACAGATGGAGATGGAGTTCTTCGTCAAGCCCGGCACGGACGAGGAGTGGCACGAGTACTGGATCAAGGCGCGGTGGGACTGGTACGTCGGGCTCGGTCTCAAGCCGGAGAACCTGCGGCTCTACGAGCACCCCGCGGAGAAGCTCTCGCACTACTCCAAGCGCACCGTGGACATCGAGTACCGGTTCACGTTCGCGGGCTCCGAGTTCGCCGAGCTGGAGGGGATCGCCAACCGCACCGACTTCGACCTGCGCACGCACGGTGAGAAGTCCGGCGTCGACCTGAGCTACTTCGACCAGGAGCTGGGGGAGCGCTGGGTCCCGTACGTCATCGAGCCGGCGGCCGGTCTCACCCGCTGTGTCCTGGCGTTCCTGCTCGACGCCTACGACGAGGACGAGGCGCCCAATGCCAAGGGCGGCGTCGACAAGCGCACGGTGCTGCGCCTGGACCCGCGCCTGGCCCCGGTCAAGGTCGCCGTGCTGCCCCTGAGCCGCAACGCGGACCTGTCACCGGTCGCCCGCGACCTCGCGGCCGACCTGCGCCGGACCTGGAACGTCGACTTCGACGACGCCGGCGCCATCGGGCGGCGGTACCGCCGGCAGGACGAGATCGGCACGCCGTACTGCGTCACGGTCGACTTCGACACGCTCACGGACCAGTCGGTCACGGTGCGTGACCGGGACTCGATGGCCCAGGAGCGGATCCCGCTGGCCGGCCTGCGGGGGTGGCTGGCCGAGCGGCTGCCGTCGTTCTGAGGCTCGGTGAGCGCCGGACGACGCACAGGTGAACGCTCGATGAACACCCTCCGGCGGTGGTTACCGGCGGGTGTACGACAGGCGTAGCGTCGGCGGGAGCCGCCACCTGGTCGGCATTGTCACGAAGGAACGTCGATGGCGATCCTGCACTCGTCCCGCCCCGCCACCTCCATGGCTCCGGCCGCTGCCCGCAGCGCGGAGCCGGACAAGCGCCGCAAGCGCCGGGAGAAGGCCCTCGAGGTCGCGCCCATGGTGCTCATGGGGGCGCTGGCCGCGGTCTCTGTGGGTTACGGGTTCGGGACGATGATGCAGTTCGACCAGGACTGGCGCTCGGGCGTCCCCGTCGCGCTGGCCTCCGAGGTCGGCACTCCGGCGACGGGTGCGTCGTTGGACGAGGCGGTGACCGCGATCCTGGCCGACAGCCCGGCTCCCGTCACCCACGTCGTGTGCACGTCGATGCCCGCCGAGCCCCTGCTCGCCGACCACCTGTGCGTGGCCGATGCCGCGGACGGCAAGGTCAACGTGGTGGCACGCCAGGACCGGGGCCTGTTGCGGGTGACCGTCTTCACGGTGGGCTGAGCCCGCCGCCGATCTCAGGGACAATCGGGGGGTGCCGACCCCCAGCGCGCCCGCGCCGACGCCCCGCCCCGGGCTCGGCCTGCCGGCGATCCGAGGCCGACGGGTCGACCCACCCGTCGTGCTGGCGCCCATGGCGGGCATCACCAACCGTGCCTTCCGCCGGCTGTGCCGGGAGTCCGGCGCCGGGCTGTACGTCTCGGAGATGGTGACCTCGCGGGCCCTGCTGGAGCGCAACGACGAGACCATGGCCCTGGTCCGGTTCGACCCCGACGAGTCGCCCCGGTCCATCCAGCTCTACGGCGTCGATCCGGGCGTCGTGGCGGCGGCGGTGCGGATGGTCGTGCAGGAGGACCTGGCCGACCATGTGGACCTCAACTTCGGCTGCCCGGTGCCCAAGGTGACCCGTAAGGGCGGTGGGTCGGCGCTGCCGTGGAAGCGGGACCTGTTCCGTGCTGTCGTCGCGGGCGCGGTCGCGGCCGCGGACGGCCGGGTCCCGGTGACCGTGAAGATGCGCATGGGCATCGATGACGCGCACCTGACCTACCTGGACGCCGGCCGGGCGGCCGCCCAGGAGGGGGTGGCGTGGGTGGCGCTGCACGGGCGCACCGCAGCGCAGATGTACGCCGGGCAGGCGGACTGGACGGCGATCGGGACCCTCGTCGAGGAGCTGGCCCCCTGGGGCGTGCCGGTGCTGGGCAATGGCGACATCTGGACTGCCGGCGACGCCCTTGCCATGGTGGCCGCGACCGGATGCGCGGGCGTCGTCGTGGGCCGCGGCTGCCTGGGCCGACCCTGGCTGTTCGGCCAGCTGGCCGCCGCGTTCGCGGGACGTCCGGAACCGACCGAGCCGACGTCGGGGGAGGTCCTGGCCGTGCTGCGCCGGCACGCCGAGCTGCTCGTGCAGATGCGCGACGACGAGCGCACCGGGTGCCGCGACATCCGCAAGCACATGGCCTGGTACCTCAAGGGATTCCGGGTGGCCCAGCCGGTCCGCGCGGCCCTGGGCACCGTGGCCAGCCTGGCCGAGCTCGACGACCTGCTGGCCGACGTCGACCCGGACCAGCCGTACCCCACACAGGTGGCCTCCGGTCCGCGCGGGCGCACCTCCGGGCAGCGATCGGTCGCCCTGCCGGAGCGGTGGCTGGAGTCCTGCGCGCTGCCGGCGGGGATGGACCTGTCCGCCGCGGAGCTCGGGGTCAGCGGCGGTTAGCGCCACGGGCGCCCGGGGAGCGTCGGGCGTGATGATGGCGCGAGGATCTCCGCCATGGCTGACGACACCCCGCCGGACGTGCGCTCCCTCGTGCTGTACCAGGTCTTCCCCCGCAACCACGGCGCGACCGGGCGCCTGGCGGACATCACCGCCGACATCCCCCGCATCGCGGCCCTGGGGGTCGACGTGCTGTACCTGATGCCGGTGCACCCGATCGGGCAGGAGGGCCGCAAGGGCAGCGCGGGCAGTCCCTACGCCATCCGCGACTACCGGTCGGTGAACCCCGAGCTGGGTTCGGAGGCCGACTTCGACGAGCTGGTCAGCGCGGCCCACGCGGCGGGCCTGCGCGTCATGCTGGACGTGGTGTTCAACCACACATCGCCCGACAGCGTCCTGGTCGGCGAGCACCCGGAGTTCTTCCACCGGGACGCCTCCGGCCGTCCGGTCACCTCGGTGCCGGCGTGGACCGACATCATCGACCTGCGCCACCCGGACCCACGGCTGGCGCGCTACCTGATCGACTCCCTGGCCGGCTGGGTCCGTCGCGGCGTCGACGGCTTCCGCTGCGACGTCGCCTCCCTGGTGCCGGTCGGGTTCTGGGTGCAGGCGCGCACCGAGCTGGCGGCGGTGCGTCCCGGGCTGCTGTGGCTGGCCGAGACGGTCCACCCGTCGATGGTGGAGCAGCGCAGGGCAGCGGGGATCGCCACGGCCTGCGACGGGGAGATGTTCGCTGCCTTCGACATCGAGTACAGCTACGACCTGTGGTCGATCTGGCAGGAGGTGGTCCAGGGCCGGCAGCCGGTGGGTCGCTACCTGGAGATGCTCCGCTGGCAGGAGGCCACCCTGCCCGCTGCGGGCAGCAAGCTGCGCTACGTCGAGAACCACGACAACTACCGGATCATGGCCTTCGCCCCCAGCGCCGCCCAGGCCCGCGCCTGGACCGCCCTGATGGCGGCCTCCCCCGGCCCGCTCATGGTGTACGCCGGGCAGGAGTCCGGGGCCCGGACCTGGCCGCAGCTGTTCGAGCGCGATCCGGTGGCGTGGGGCGATCGGGAGCTGACGGGGTTCATCGCGGCGCTGGCGGCCCTGAAGAAGCATCCCGCGCAGCGGTCGGGGAGCTTCCGGGTGCTGGCCGACGAGCCCGTGGTGCAGCTGGCCTGGGGGACCCAGCTGGAGGGTGTCGTCGCGCCGGTGGCCGACGGCCCGGCGCTGCTGGCCGTGTGCAACGTGGGATCGGCCAGCGAGCCGGTGGCCGTGCCGCTGGCGGACGGTCGCTACCGCGACCTCATCTCGGGTGACCCGGTCACGGTCGTCGCAGGTCGGCTGGCGGCACCCGAGGCCGCGGTGGTGCTGGAGTCGGGCGCGCCGATGCCGGTGGCAGGCTGGCGCACCCCGCTGCTCGACGTGTTCCTGCACGTGGAGGTGCTCGGCGACGAGCGTCCGTGAGGTCGCCGGCGCCGGTCAGGCCAGGCGCACCCAGGCCGCCGCGGTGCCGGGCAGCCGTCCGCCGGCCAGCGGCTCGGAGGTCAGCAGCACCGAACCCTCGGGCAGGTCCACCGGCTGGTCGGACAGCGAGACGACGACCCGCACGCGCTCACCGGGGACCACGAGGTCGAGGGCCAGGACATCGGCTCGGCCGGTGTCGGCCCACTCCAGGGCGCCGCTGCCCAGTGCCCGGCTGGCCCGCCGCACGCGCAGCGCATCGCGGTGCAGCGCCAGCATGGACCCGGCGTCGAGCCGCTGGGCGGCGACGGAGATCGCCGCCCACGCCGGGGGGATGGGCAGCCAGGGGCGCGCAGTCGGGTCGGTGAAGCCGAGGTTCGGCTGCTCGGACGTCCAGGGCATCGGGATCCGGCACCCGTCCCGGCCGCGCGACGTACGCCCGGAGCGCTCCCAGATGGGGTCCTGCAGGGCCTCCTCCGGCAGGTCGTCCACGTTGGGCAGCCCCAGCTCCTGGCCGTTGTACAGGTAGGCAGCGCCGGGCAGCGCCAGCAGCAGCAGCGTCAGCGCGCGGGCCCGACGGGTCCCCACCGTGTCGTCCCGGGTGGCCTGCGTGCTCCCTGCCTCGGGCACGTACGCCCCGGCCAGGCGAACGCCCTGGCCGAGCCGGGACACCGAGCGAGGGGTGTCGTGGTTGTCCAGGACCCAGGTGGTCGGGGCGCCCACCCGGTCGTTGGCCGCCAGGGACGAGTCGATCGCCCGGCGCAGGCCGGCGCTGTCGAACCCGGCGTGGACGAACCGGAAGTTGAAGGCCAGGTGCATCTCGTCGGGGCGCAGGAACAGCGCGACGACATCGTCGGGTGCCCCGGTCTCGATCACCGCCATCCGGTCGCCCGGGTAGGAGTCGAGCACCTGGCGGAACTCCCGGTACACCTCGTGGACGACGCTGGCCGAATCCTTGGGGATGTTCGGCTGGCCGTCGGGGGAGTCCCCCGTGGCGAAGTCCTTGATCAGGGCATCGGACACGTCGATCCGGAACCCGTCGGCGCCGCGGTCCAGCCAGAACCGCAGCACGTCGCAGAACTCCGCCCGGACCTCGGGGTGGTGCCAGTCCAGGTCGGGCTGCTCGGCGGCGAAGAGGTGGTAGTACCACTGTCCCGGGGAGCCGTCCGGCTCGGGGACCCGCGTCCACGACGGCCCCCCGAACACCGAGCGCCAGTTGTTCGGGGGCTCGTCGCCCCCCGGCCCCCGGCCGTCCCGGAACAGGTACCGGGCCCGCTGCGGCGACCCCCGGCCGGCGGCGACGGCTGCGCGGAACCAGGCGTGCTGGTCGGAGGTGTGGTTGGGCACGAAGTCCAGCGTCACCCGGAGCCCGCGAGCATGGGCAGCCGCGATCAGGTCGTCCATGTCGGACAGGGAGCCGAAGAGCGGGTCGACGGCGCGGTAGTCGCTGATGTCGTAGCCGTGGTCGACCTGCGGGCTGGCGAAGCACGGCGAGAGCCACAGGGCGTCGACGCCGAGGTCGGCGATGTGGTCCATGTGGGCGGTGATGCCGGGAAGGTCGCCGAGCCCGTCGCCGTCGCTGTCGGCGAAGGACCGCGGGTACACCTGGTAGAACACGGCGTCACGCCACCACGGGAGCACCGGCGAATGGTAGGGCAGCCGCGTCGGGGAGTCATGACGGCGGAAAGCCGTTGCGGCCCCTGAGGCCCGGGTCCCGGCTCCGGGCGCCGGGAGTATTGTGGCGACGTTCTGCACAGATGGCTTCAGGAGGAAACCCACTCACATGGTGCGCTACGTCTTCGACTTCGCTGAGGGTGACAAGGATCAGAAGGACCTGCTGGGCGGCAAGGGCGCGAACCTCGCCGAGATGATCAAGATCGGCCTGACGGTACCGCCGGGGTTCACGGTGACCACCGAGGCCTGCCGGGAGTACCTGCGCAACGGCTCGGTGCCGGCGGAGCTGGCCGAGCAGGTCAGCGAGCAGCTGGCCGGGCTGGAGGCCAAGATCGGCCGGCGGCTGGGAGACCCGGCGAACCCGCTGCTGGTCTCCGTCCGCTCAGGCGCGAAGTTCTCGATGCCGGGCATGATGGAGACCGTCCTGAACATCGGCATGTCGGACGCCGCGGTGGCGGGCCTGGCCGAGCAGGCGCAGGACGAGCGATTCGCGTGGGACTCCTACCGCCGCCTCATCCAGATGTTCGGCAAGACCGTCCTGGGCATCGAGGGCCACTTCTTCGAGCACGCGATCGACCAGGCGAAGGCCTCCGCCGGTGTGAAGACCGACGTCGAGCTGGGAGTGAGCGACCTGCAGGCGCTGGTCGCGGCGTACAAGGGGATCGTCAAGGAGCACGCGGGCATCGACTTCCCGCAGGACCCCCGTGAGCAGATGGACCGCGCGATCCGCGCCGTGTTCGACTCGTGGAACACCGACCGCGCCAAGCTGTACCGCCGCCAGGAGCGCATCCCCGCAGACCTGGGCACCGCGGTCAACGTGCAGGCGATGGTCTTCGGCAACGTCGGCGACAACTCCGGCACCGGTGTGGCGTTCACGCGTGATCCCGCGTCCGGGGCCCGGGGCCACTACGGCGACTACCTTCCCGACGCCCAGGGCGAGGACGTCGTCGCCGGCATCCGCAACACCCTGACCCTGGACGACATGGGCCGGCTCGATCCCGCCGCCCACGCCCAGCTGCTGGCCAACATGGAGACCCTGGAGACCCACTACCGCGACCTGTGCGACATCGAGTTCACGGTCGAGCGCGGCACGCTCTACATGCTGCAGACCCGCGTCGGCAAGCGCACGGCGGGCGCGGCCTTCCGCATCGCGACCCAGCTGGTGGACGAGGGCCTGATCGACATGGACGAGGCCGTCCGCCGCGTCACCGGTGCCCAGCTCGCCCAGCTGATGTTCCCGCACTTCGACACCTCGGTGGCGACCACGCGGCTGGCCAAGGGCATCGCGGCCTCCCCGGGTGCTGCGGTCGGCGTCGCCGTGTTCGACTCCGAGACCGCCGTGGCCAAGGCGGCCGAGGGTGTGGCGACCATCCTGATCCGCCGGGAGACCACGCCGGACGACCTGGCCGGCATGGTGGCCGCGGCCGGCATCCTGACCAGCCGCGGCGGCAAGACCTCGCACGCGGCGGTCGTGGCGCGTGGCATGGGCAAGACCGCCGTCTGCGGCACCGACGAGCTGGCCGTGGACACCGCAGCCAAGCGGGCCGAGGCCCCCGGCGGCGTGGTCATCAACGAGGGCGACGCCCTGTCGATCGACGGCGCGACCGGTGAGGTCTTCCTCGGCACCGTCCCGGTGGTCCCGTCGCCGGTGGTGGAGTACTTCGAGGGCCGGCTGTCGGCCGAGGACGGTGACGACCTGGTCAAGGCCGTGCACCGCATCGTGTCCCACGCCGACGAGGTCCGCCGGCTGCGGGTGCGCACCAACGCCGATACGCCGGAGGATGCGGCCCGTGCCCGTCGGATGGGTGCGCAGGGCATCGGCCTGTGCCGCACCGAGCACATGTTCCTCGGCGAGCGCAAGCAGTACGTCGAGCGGCTCATCCTGTCCGACACCGAGGAGGACCGGCTGGCTGCCCTGGCCGCGCTGCTGCCGTTCCAGCAGGGCGACTTCGATGAGATCCTCGAGGCGATGGACGGGCTGCCGGTGACGATCCGGCTGCTCGACCCGCCGCTGCACGAGTTCCTGCCCGACCTGACCACGCTGTCGGTCGCCGTGGCCCGGGCTGAGGACCGCGGCGACGTCTCCGAGAGCGACCTGCGGCTGCTGGCCGCGGTCGAGCGCCTGCACGAGTCCAACCCGATGCTGGGCCTGCGCGGCGTGCGCCTCGGCCTGGTCATCCCCGGGCTGTTCGCCCTGCAGGTCCGCGCGATCGCGTTGGCGGCGGCCGCTCGGATCAAGGCCGGGGGTGACCCGCAGGCCGAGATCATGATCCCGCTGGTCGGCGCGGTCCAGGAGCTCGAGCTCATCAAGGAGGAGGCGGAGGCCGTCCTGGCCGAGGTCGCCGCCGAGACCGGGGTGGAGCTGCCGTTCCCGATCGGCACCATGATCGAGCTGCCCCGCGCCGCCCTGACCGCCGACCAGATCGCCGAGGCCGCGCAGTTCTTCTCGTTCGGGACGAACGACCTCACCCAGACGACGTGGGGCTTCAGCCGCGACGACGTCGAGGGTGGCTTCTTCTCCACCTACCTGGAGAAGGGCGTCTTCGGGGTGTCGCCGTTCGAGTCCATCGACCGCGACGGCGTCGGCTCGCTGGTGCGCATCGCCGTGGAGAAGGGCCGCGCAACCCGTCCGGGCATCAAGCTCGGCGTGTGCGGTGAGCACGGTGGCGATCCGGAGAGCGTGCACTTCTTCGACGAGGTCGGCCTGGACTACGTGTCCTGCTCGCCGTTCCGCGTCCCGGTGGCTCGTCTCGAGGCCGGCCGCGCGACGCTGTTCCGCACGGGCGGTGGCAGCGACAGCCGCTGACCTGCCGCGCGCCGGCACCGCCGGCCGAGGCGATCCACGACGAGGCCCCCGGGAACCTGCCCGGGGGCCTCGTCGTGTGCGGCATCGGGCGGGGGTGGTGGCTCGCTACCCCACGAGGCGGGCGTGCCAGGCCACGACTGACAGGTCGGTGAGGCTGGCGACCTGATCGATCACGACGCGGATCCGACCGGCCTCGTCGCTGGCCAGCCAGGTCGGGCGCAGGTGCGGCTCCAGGCTGTCCGGTGCGCTGCGCTGCAGGACCTCGACCAGGTCCGTGAGGATCCGCCGCTGGCGGTCGTAGGCGACCTCGGACCCGGTGCGCTGCATCACGAAGACCGCGGCGATGGCCTTGAGCGCCGCGACCTCCTCCCGCACCGCCAGCGGGACGACGAGGTCGGCGCCGTACCGGGTCAGCGCGCCCGCGGCGTGGGACTCCCGCGTGGCCGCCTCGGCTGCCCGGCTGAACCGTCCGATGAGGGTGCTCGCCAGGTTCTTCAGCGCCGCGAGGTCGCGCAGCGCCCCGGTGTAGGGGTCCGGCCATGGGCCGACTCGCAGGACCCGGCCGATGGCCTCGACCAGCGAGTCCGTGCTGGACCCGGGCAGGTAGCGCGCGGCGGCGTGCGCGGCCACCTCCTGTGCGACCGAGGCGTCGCGCAGCGCGGCGAGGTCGATGTGACCGCCATGGATGCCGTCCTCGACGTCGTGCACGCTGTAGGCCACGTCGTCGGCCCAGTCCATGACCTGGGCCTCGAACGGGCGGCGATCCTCGGGGGCGGCGTCGCGCACCCACCGGAAGACGGGGAGGTCGTCGGCGTACACGCCGAACTTCCGGCTGCCGGGCCGCCGGGGCCACGGGTACTTCGTGGCGGCGTCGAGCGTGGCACGGGTCAGGTTCAGCCCCACCGAGCGGCCCTCGCCCGCGTCGTGGTCGGCGGCGAAGGCCTTGGCCTCGAGCCGGGTCAGGATCCGGAGCGTCTGCGCATTCCCCTCGAACCCCCCGACCGGGCCACACAGCTCGTCGAGGACCTCCTCACCGTTGTGCCCGAACGGCGGGTGGCCCAGGTCGTGGGCCAGGCACGCGGTCTCGACGAGGTCCGGGTCGCAGCCCAGCGCTGCCCCCAGCTCACGGCCGACCTGGGCGCACTCCAGCGAGTGGGTGAGCCGGGTGCGGGGGAAGTCGCCCTCGCCGGCGATCATCACCTGTGTCTTCGCTGCCAGCCGACGCCACGCCGCGCTGTGCAGGACCCGGGCCCGGTCGCGGGCGAACGCCGTGCGGCCGGGCCGCTTCGGCGGCTCGTCGACCCAGCGCTCCTCGTCCGCGCAGCGGTAGGCGGCCGGATCCATGCGGCCACCGTAGCGCGGGGGTGTGTCAGCGCATGTGCCCGTGCCCGGCGGCCCAGCGGGACCCGTCGGTGGCGGCACGCGAGGAGCGGGCCGGCGTTCGCTGGGCCCCGGGGTCGGCCTCCTGGGCGCTGGGGCTCAGGACGTGGGGGTGGGCTCAGGACGTGGGGGTGGGCTGGTCGAGCCAGACGGTGATCAGGCCGACCGACTCGCGGGCGACGTAACCGGCCGTCATCGCCGATCCCGGGCCGTCGTCCGTGGGGGAGACCTGCGGGTGCAGGCCCATCGCCTCGGCAAGCGCTCGGGACCGGGCCATGTGCGCGGGGTCGGACACGAGCGTGACGCTGTGGATGCCCTGGGCCGCTGCGATGGTCGCGACTGCTTCGAGCGACTCCCGGGTGTTGGCGCCGAACGGTAGTGCGATCACGTGCTTGCTGGGCACGCCGGCTGCCTCGAGCTCGGCCTTGCCGGCCTGCGCCTCCGAGGTCACGTCGCCGGCGCGGAACCCACCCACCGTGATGATCGTGCCGGCAACCCCCTCCTGGTACAGCTGGTGGGCGTGCTCCAGGCGGTTGGCCAGCACGGGCGACGGGGCGCCCTGGTACTGGGCCGCACCGAGGACCACGATGGCGTCGGTGGGGGTCCGTTCGTCAGCGGCGCCCCACCGGCCGACCTCGACCAGCGCGCTCAGGGGCAGGGCCGCGCAGACCACGCTCAGGCCCCCGATGAGCATCGCGAACCGCCGGCGGGCACGTCGACGGCGCGACTGGGAGGGCCTGGCGGGGCTCCACTCCAGGAGGACGGCCGGCGCTGTCATGCCGGAAATGATCCCATGTGGTCGTGGGATCCACCGTGAGACGCGGCGCGGCGCCGGGTGTCGCATCGCATCCGTAGGATCGGGCCATGGCCGGTCGGGTGCGCGCGGAGGACGTCGCCACCGTGCGGGAACGGGCCCGCATCGACCAGGTGATCGGCGAGGTCGTGACCCTGCGCAGCGCGGGGGCAGGCTCCCTGCAGGGCCTGTGTCCCTTCCACGACGAGCGGTCCCCGAGCTTCCACGTCACGCCCGCGCGCGGCCTGTACTACTGCTTCGGCTGCGGTGAGGGCGGCGACGTCGTCGACTTCGTCATGAAGATGGACCACCTGGGGTTCGTCGAGGCCCTGGAGAAGCTCGCCGCCCGGGTCGGGGTGACCCTGCGCTACGAGGACGGCTCCGGTCCGGACCGCAACGCCGGGCCCTCCCGCACCCGGTTGGCCGCCGCCAACCGGCTGGCGGCCCAGTGGTTCGTGGCAGCCCTGGCCGGCCCCGAGGCCGCGCCCGGCCGGACGTTCCTGTCCGAGCGCGGGTTCGATGCCAGCGCCGTGGAGCACTTCGGGGTCGGGTTCGCGCCCAGGTCGTGGGACGGCCTGCTGGGCCACCTGCGCTCCAACGGGTTCACCGACGCCGAGGCGATCGCCGCAGGGCTGGTCTCCCAGGGCCAGCGGGGGACCTACGACCGGTTCCGCGGCCGGCTGGTCTGGCCGATCCGGGATGCCTCAGGGGAGGTCCTCGGCTTCGGGGCCCGGCGGCTGCTGGCCGACGACGACGGGCCGAAGTACCTCAACACCCCGGAGACCCCGCTGTACCGCAAGTCCCAGGTCCTCTACGGGATCGACCTGGCTCGCCGCGACATCGCCAAGCTCAAGCAGGTGGTCGTCGTCGAGGGGTACACCGACGTCATGGCGGCTCACCTCGCCGGGGTCACCACGGCCGTGGCCACGTGTGGGACAGCCTTCGGCCCCGACCACGCGTCGCTGCTGCGGCGGTACCTGGTCGACTCCGACACGTTCGGCGGGGAGGTCATCTTCACCTTCGACGGCGACGCTGCCGGCCAGAAGGCGGCCCTGCGTGCCTTCGAGGGTGACCAGCGGTTCGTCGCGCAGACCTTCGTGGCGGTCTCCCCGGACGGCATGGACCCGTGCGAGCTGCGACTCGCGCGGGGCGACGCCGCGGTTCGCGAGCTGGTCGCGGCGCGCACGCCGCTGTTCCGGTTCGCGATCCGTTCCGCGCTGGCCGGGTTCGACCTGGGCACGGCCGAGGGGCGCGTGGCCGCCATGCGCCGCGGGGCTCCCGTGGTCGCCGGCATCCGGGACAGCGCGCTTCGCCCCGAGTACACCCGGTTGCTCGCCGGCTGGGTGGGGCTGCCGGAGGAGGAGGTCCGCGCGGCCGTGCACGCCAGCGGCCGGGGCGGCCGCGGCGGGCGCGGGGACGCGTCCGGGTC
>JBDHZV010000022.1:0-33854 GCA_039812125.1 Candidatus Nanopelagicales bacterium | reverse complement strand
CGGTCTGCCAGGTAGGCCGCCGGCGACACCGGAGTGTGCCGGGCGACCCCGCTGAGCAGCGCCCGCGCTGCCCGGATCTCGTCGATGGACACGGCCATGGGCCCATCGTGGCCCACTCCGGGGCGTCACGGGCGCACGGCTACCCTCGTGCCATGTCCTCGGAGCCCACGGCCGGCCGCCAGCCCCTGGCCGCCCTCGTGTCGCCCGACTGGGCCGAGGCGCTGGCCCCCGCGACCGACCGGATCACGGCGATGGGCGACTTCCTGCGGGCGGAGCTCGCAGCCGGGCGCGGGTACCTCCCGGCCGGTGGGAACGTCCTGCGCGCCTTCGCCACGCCGATGGCCGACGTACGGGTGCTGGTGGTGGGCCAGGACCCGTACCCGACCCCCGGGCACGCGGTGGGGCTGTCCTTCTCGGTCGCCCCGGAGGTGCGGCCGCTGCCGCGCAGCCTGGCGAACATCTACCGCGAGCTGGTGGCCGACATCGGCTGCCCAGCCCCCTCGTCCGGCGACCTGTCGCCGTGGGCACGTCGGGGGGTGCTGCTGCTCAACAGGGTGCTGACGGTGGCGCCCGGCCGACCCGGGTCGCACCGGGGGAAGGGCTGGGAGGAGGTCACCGACGTGGCCATCCGGGCCCTGGTGGCCCGCGGGGGGCCGCTGGTCGCGATCCTGTGGGGCCGCGACGCGCAGACGCTGCAGCCGGCCCTGCAGGGGGTGCGGTGCATCACCTCGGCGCACCCCAGCCCGATGTCGGCCGACCGGGGGTTCTTCGGGTCGCGCCCGTTCAGCCGGGCCAACACGCACCTGGTCGAGCTGGGGGCCGCCCCGGTGGACTGGCGCCTGCCCTGATCCTGGCCGGCCGGGGCGTCCAGGCAGCCCCGCCCGGCCCGCCGGCCCCTACAGCGGTGCCGGCACCGTGCCGGCTTCCAGCAGGCCGGCGACCAGCCGGCGCGCCAGCCCGCGACGGCCGGTCAGGGCCATCAGCCCGGTGGGGGCGAGCAGGTACTGCGCGTCGACCACCAGGCCCGGTCGCGAGGGCAACCGCCAGCCGCCGGCGTGGTCGCGGCAGACCTGCGCGAGCAGGTCCACCCCGGCACCGGCGGGGGCATGGCGCAGCGCGCCGCCGGATCCGACCACCAGCTCCACCCGTGACAGGTCCCGGGGTGGCTCGCTGCCGCCCCGGGCGTGCCGACGCACGGCCACCGTCACGGCGAGCCGGGCAAGCAGCAGGTCGTCGTCCCGGTCGCGTGACGACGTGGGGACCAGTCCCGGGTGGGCCGCCCGACGGCGGGCCGCGGCGGCCAGCTCCGGGTCGGCCGCCGTGAGCCGCTCGGCCGTGGCTGCCGCGACGGTGTCCGGGGCGCTCCACCGGACCCCGAGGTCGCCCTCGACGCTGCGCCCGTGCCACAGCGGCTCGACCACCTGATCACGGCGGTCGTCGGGCTGGCGCACCGAGAACACGTCCGTGGTGGCACCCCCGACGTCGACGGCGAGCACCTCGCCGGAGCCGGTGGTCCGCGCGGCGACGACCTCGGCGAGCACCTCCACCCCCGCCAGCACCGCGTCGGGAGTGGCGCACCGGACCAGCGCCGGGAACCGCGGCCCCGCCGACAGCCCGGTCCCGCCGATGACGTGGGTGAGGAACGCCGCCCGGATCGCGGCGCGGGCCGGTCCCGGGTCGAGGTGACCGATCCGGGGGATGACGTTGGCCGCGGTCGTGACCGACCACCCGCCATGGGCCAAGCGGCGCCGGGCGCGGTCCCGGGCGTGCACGTTGCCGGCCAGCACGACCGCTGCTCCGGGCGGCTCGGCCGCCAGGGCCCGGGCGTTGTGCAGCAGCACCTCGGTGTCCCCCCCGTCCGTGCCGCCCACGAGCAGGACGATGTCCGGGGCGGCGCCGTGCAGCTCGGCCAGGTCGTCGGGCCCCAGCTCGCCGGCGAGCACGCGCACCACCCGGGCCCCGGCCGACAGGGCCACGCGCCGACCGGCCTCCCCGGACACCACCCGCTCCTGCCCGACGACGGCCAGCCGCAACCCACCTCCGGCCGACGAGCAGGCCAGCACGCGGTCGTCACCGACCGGACCCAGCCCCAGGGCGGCGACGGCGGCGTCCAGCCCCTCGAGGACGTCGGTGCCCGCGGTCGTGGGGTGCTGGGCGCGGGCCATCAGCTGTCCCCGGGGGGAGATCGCCGCCGCCTTCGTCCAGGTCGACCCGACGTCGACGCAGACCAGGGGGGTCACTCGTTGAGCTGCTCGGTGAGCGCGGACGAGGCAGTGGCGGTCGCCTCGGCGACGGAGGCAGCGCCGGTCAGGATGTCGCGGGTCATCGTGGGCAGCGTCCCGGCACTCTCGACGTCGGGCCAGTTCGGCGAGACCGGAGTGAACCGGCTGGTCAGCGCGGCCCGGTCGGCGACTGCCAGGAACGGGTTGCCCCTGTGCCCGACGAACGCCGCCTCCTGGTTGGGCACGACACCCTGGGTCTGGGCCAGCTGGGTCTGGCCGGCCGGGCCCGTGATGCGCCGGATCCACTGCACGGCCAGGCCCTTGGCATCGGAGCGCTGCCCCACGGCGAGGTTCGACCCGCCGACCAGCGCCGGTGCAGGCTGCGACGACGACGTGCCCGGCAGCGCGAAGGCCCCGACGTCACCGTGCAGGGCGCCACCGTCGAGGGCACCCGGGACCCACCACCAGTCCAGCATCATCCCGACGTCCCCGGCCCGGAACGCCTTCAGGGCAGCAGCAGAGTCAGCCTGCTCCGGGGCCCTGGAGTACTTCTTGGCCAGGGCCGCCATCCGGGTCAGGCCCGTACGGGCCTCCTGGGAGTCCAGGGCGCCCGTCCACCGGCCCTCGGACTGGACCGCGACCTCGCCGCCGGCGTCCCACACGAACGACATGGCCCCCTCCCACAGGTCGGCGGGCAGGTAGAACGCGGAGTACGCCCCGTCGGACCCGTACTCCTCCTGCAGGGCTGCCGCGGCCTTCGTCAGCTGGGTCAGGGTCCGGGGCACCTTCGTGATCCCCGCCTTGGCGAACTGCTTCTTGTTGTAGGCCACCACTCGGACCGTCGCGTAGTAGGGCACCCCGTACCGGGCCCCGTCGAGCTCGCCGGACGCGAGCGGTCCGGCCAGCATCGCCGAGGTGCGCAGCGTGTCCTCCTCGTCGGTCAGGTCGGCCAGCAGGCCCTCGCCGGCCAGCGCCGCGGTCATCGAGGCCCCGACCTCGACCACATCGGGGGCGTCGTCGCCGGCCAGCGCGGTGCGCAGCTCGTCCTGGATGCCGTCCCACCTCTTGACCTGCACGTCGATGTCGACGTCGGGCCAGGTGCGGGCCATGTTCGCGTTGACCCGGTCGACCAGGGCCTGGGGCTGGCTGCCCTCCATGAGCCACACCGTCAGCGTGCCGGTGGTGTCCCCGGCCGGCGTGGCGATCGGCTCCGGGGTCGGGCTGGCCGGGGCCTGCGGCTCCTGCGCGGTGCACCCGGCGAGCAGGACGGCGGCACCCAGCACGGCGGTCCAGCCTCGAACGCGCATGTCGACCCCTCTCCCCCGGGCCCACGCCCGGCACTCCCATTGAACAGCCTCGGGCCGCCCACCGGCGATGTCCCGGCGCGGGGACGGCGGGTGGGTTGCGCCGAGGACCGCGCAGGGCGACGCTTCACCCATGTGGACGCACAGCCGCCGCAGCCGGTGGCCGCTCAACCCCGACGACGCCCTACCGGGCAGGGGTGCCTACGAGTACCCGCTGGCGCGGGAGAACGCGGTCCTGCGCACGTCGATGCTCGATCCCATGCCGCCCGGCGTGGTCCGCCTGTACCTGGGGATGGGCTGCTTCTGGGGTGCGGAGAAGCGGATGTGGGCACTGCCGGGGGTGTACACGACCGCTGTGGGCTACCAGGGCGGCGTGACGCCGCACCCGACCTACCAGGAGGTGTGCACCGGCATGACCGGGCATGCCGAGATGGTCCTGGTCGCCTACGACCCGGCCGTGGTCCCGACCTGGGACGTGCTGCGGGTGTTCTGGGAGAACCACGACCCCACCCAGGGGCTCCGGCAGGGCAACGACGTGGGCAGCCAGTACCGCAGCGCCGCCTTCTGGACCACCCACGAGCAGCAGTCGCTGGTGGAGAGCAGCGCGGCCGCGTACGACGAGGTGCTGCGCGCCGAGGGGTTCGACCCGGTGACCACGGAGCTCGGCCCGGCGGTGCACGACGGCGAGGTCGTCCGCCCGTTCTACCTGGCCGAGCCGTACCACCAGCAGTACCTGCACAAGAACCCGCACGGGTACGACTGCCACGCCCACACCGGCATCCTGCTGCCGGACCTCGAGGAATGAGCCCCGGGCTGTCCCGCAGGACCGCGGCGCAGGGGGCGGCGCTGGGGGGGACGGGGATGGCGGGGGCGGTGGCGGCCTCGCTGGGGGTGCTGGTAGCCCAGGCGTTGGCCGCCCGCCGGGCGATCGGGCCGCAGCGCGGCGTGCCGCCGTACCAGGACGGCCGCACCGGGCCGCGGACCGGCACGTCCGTGCGGGTGGCCATCCTCGGCGACTCGGTCGCGGCGGGCCTCGGCGCGGACACCGCCGCGGACACCGTCGGCGGCGTGCTGGTTCGCGGGATCACCGCCGCCACGGGCCGGCCGGTGAGCCTGATCAACCATGCGGTGGTGGGCGCCCGGTCGGCGGACCTGGAGCGGCAGGTGGTGCGGTGCCTGGCGGTGCGCCCGCACGTCGCGGTCATCATCATCGGGGCCAACGACGTGACCCACCTGGTCCCGCGGGAACGGGCCGCCGAGCAGCTCCTGCTCGCGGTGACCACGCTGCGGGCGACCGGCAGCCAGGTGGTGGTCGGGACGTGCCCGGACCTGGGCACCGTGCGACCGGTGGGCCCGCCGCTGCGCTGGGTCGCCCGCCGGCACTCCCGCCGGCTGGCCCGCAGCCAGGCCCGGGCCTGCGCCACGGCCGGGGCGATCGCGGTGAGCGTGCACGACGCCCTGGGCCCGGAGTTCGAGGCCAACGCCGAGGCGCTCTTCGCCGCCGACCTGTTCCACCCCTCCGGCCTGGGCTACCGGCGGATCGGCGCGATCCTGCTGCCGGCCGTGCTGGAGGCGCTCGGGGTCCGGCCGGCCCCGACCCGACGCGCGCTGACGGCCACCGCGGTCCTGGCCGACTGAACGCGAACGCGCCCCGGGGCTCAGAGCAGCAGGCGCAGCCCGACGAGCCCCTGGACCGCCACCGAGCACACCCCGGCGGCGCCCCCGCCGTGCCGGCGGACCTGCGCCGACAGGTCGTGCCCGCAGACCGCGAGCAGGTCGGCCACGCTGGGATCCGGGAGGTGGGGCAGGGTCCGGTGCGGCTGGCCGGCCAGCTCCGCCGCGCGGTCGGCGAGCTCCTGGGCCAGGGCTCGGGCCGCGCCGGCCCGGCTGGTGGGGGTCGGCACCCCCCAGTCCGGCGCGGGGCCGACGCCCGTCGCCGGGCCGTGCAGGGGTGCCGACAGCCGCACCAGGGACATGGTCCGCAACCGGTCGCAGACCCGTTCCAGCTCCAGGTCCAGGCGCGCTGGTTCGGTCGGGTCCGGGTCGGGCGCCAGGAGGTTCACAGCGGCACGCTAGTGGCCCGGGGGTTGCCTATCCCATGGGGGTCGCGGGGGGTTACGGTAGGACCCACACCCGGCCGACAGGAGACGTCATGACCCTGCACCACTCGGAGGAGACCCACCAGCTGCTCGTGGATCGTGTGCCGGACGCCACCGGCAAGCCGCTGAAGCACTGGTTCGCCGTGGTGGACGAGGGTCCGGCGTTCGCTCGCTTCGAGGATCGGGTCAACTGGCTGCGCGACGAGCACGACCTGCCCCATGGCTACGCGACGGCCATCATCCACGAGATGGACAAGCACCGCGCCGCACGTCGGGTCGGCTAGTCCTCCCGCACACGAGTCGGGCCCCGCAGCGACGATGCTGCGGGGCCCGATGTGTTCGTGGGGCTGTCGGCCCCACCGGGTTCAGTCGCGGCTGCTGACGGCGATGATCGCCAGGAGGCGCAGGATCTCGAGGTACAGCCAGATCAGGGTGACCAGCAGGCCGAAGCTCATCCGCCACGACTCGCGGGAGGGCAGGCCAGCCTGGATGCCGCGGGTGATCGACTCGAAGTCCAGCATCAGGCTGAACGCAGCCAGCCCCACCCCCGCCACGGCGAGCAGGATGCCCAGGGCACCTACCCCGTAGAAGCCCCAGCCGCCCCCGACGCCGAACAGCGCCGACACGAACGAGGCCATGGCGATCACGAGGTAGGACACCATCGCGACGAGCATGATCCGCTGGAACCGCCCGTTGACCTTGACCAGTCGGCTCTTGTAGAGGGCGAGCATCACCACGAACGCGACCAGGGTGCCCATGACCGCCTGGGACACCAGCCCCTGGTAGCCGATGGACTGCGCCCAGACGTCGTAGGCGTAGCTGATGCCGCCCAGGAAGAGCCCCTCAGCCGCCGCGTACAGCAGCACCAGCGCCGGGCTGACCTGCCGCTTGAAGGTGTTGACCAGGCCGAGGACCAGCCCGACGACCATGGCCCCGACGAACAGCATCGGCATCGCCGGGGCGGTGACCCAGCCCACGAACGCCATGGGGATCAGCACCGCGAGCGTCATGCCGGTGCGGATCAGGACGTCGTCGATGGTCATGCGATCGGTGATGGGCTCGTACACCGAGCCCTGCGGCGCGCCGACCGGGACACCGGTCTGGACCGGCGGGAACGGCGATCGGCCGGCCTGGTCGTAGGCCGCCCTGCCTTCGGCGTAGGCGAATCCGCTTCCTCCGGTGGTCTGCTGGTCCAACCGCGAGAAGATGGGGTTCTTGTTGTCCATCGGGTTCCGTCGACCTCCAACGTCGAGTCGGGCACCGTCACACGTGGACGGTGTCCCCTCTACTAAACCACGGATCCGCCCGTTTCGTTCCCAACGCCGGAACGATGTGTCAGGTTTCCTGGTGCGACTCAGGCCGCTCGACGAGGTTGCGCAGCGGCGCCCCCTCCCGCAGCGCGCTCACGTTGGCCGCGATGAGCCCGTCCGCGCCGAGCGGGCGCCCGCCGGCCGCGTGCGGGGTGATGAGCACGTTGGGCGCGTCCCACAGCGGCGAGTCGACCGGGAGGGGCTCGTGGGCGGCGACATCGAGGGCCGCCCCCGCCAACCGCCCCTCACGCAGGGCGGCCACCAGGGCGTCCTCGTCCAGCGTCGCGCCCCGCCCGACGTTGACCACCCAGGCCTGGCCCGGCAGCCAGCCGAGCACGGTCGCGTCCAGGCACCGCCGGGTCGTCGGGGTGTCGGGCAGCAGCATGACCAGCACGTCGGCCGTCGGCAGCAGCTCGGGCAGCGACCCTGCCGTCACGACCGGCCAGCCATCTCGCTGCCCCGCGGTCCGGGCCACCCCGGTCACCCGGGCGCCCAGGGCAGCCAGGTGCGGGGCAAGCGTGCCAGCGATGCTGCCGAACCCCCAGATGACCACGTGCGCACCACGCAGCGTGGTGAACCGATCGGAGTTGCCCGCCGGCTGCAGCCCGCCCAGCTCCACCGCCCAGCGGTGCCCCACCTGGGCCCGGGTGGCCAGGTCCAGGCGGCGGGCGGCCGCGAGGACGAGGGCCAGGGTGTGCTCGGCGACCGGCAGGTCGTGCAGCGAGCGGCCGCCGGCCAGGAGGACCTGCGGGCCGAACCCGGCCGCGACCAGGGCGTCCGGTCCAGCCGCCAGGCCCTGCACGAGGCGCAGGTCCGGCATCGTGCGGGCGGCCTCCTCCAGCTGCTGCGGCGGGTTGCCCCAAGCGACGAGCACCTCGGCGTCGAGGTGGGCGGCGGGCAGCGGGCCGGCGACGTCGTAGCGGATCGCCACGACCCCCTCCGGCAGGTCCGGGTCCAGTGGCATCGTCGTCGGGAGCAGGACCTTCACGGTGATCTCCTCGTCCGTGGCGGGCCGCGGGGCGGTCGGTGGGCGGACCGGGCCGTCCGGGCGCAGCGGGGAGCTGACTCATGGAGCCTAGTGCGCGGTGGCGGTTGGACAGCAGCCCCTGGATCCGGCCCAGCCCATCCCGGCCCCGCCCATCTCGGCACCGCGACCCGGCACGGGCCGGATCGGGTCAGGTGCCCCCGGTGGGAGTCGAACCCACACTCGGGCGGTTTTAAGCCGCCTGCCTCTGCCGTTGGGCTACGGGGGCGAGGCCATCACAGGTAGGTCCGACGCGGGTAGATCGCGTGCGCCCCGGCGACCCGGTCCAGGAACAGGGCCCCCTCGAGGTGGTCGATCTCGTGCTGCAGCGCACGCGCCTCGAACGCGTCGGTGGTGATGGTGATGCGCTCCCCCGTGACCGGCATGGCACCCTCGACCGTCAGCCGCGACGCCCGACGGACATCACCGGTGAAGTCAGGGACCGACATGCACCCCTCGCGGGCCCGGTCGTTGCGGGTCGCGCTGATCACGACCGGGTTGACCAGCACGAACAGCCCGTGGGTGATCCGGGTCTTCGGATGCCGGGACACGTCGAGGCTGAACAGCCGCTGCGAGACGCCGACCTGGTTGGCGGCGAGCCCGACGCACCCCGGTGACACCGCCATGGTGGCCAGCAGGTCGGCCGCCAGCTGGATGACCTCGGGATCGGTGGGGTCGACCTCCTGGCAGCGCTGGGACAGCACCGGGTCCGGCGCGACCACGACAGGCAGGATCCGGCCCTCCGGCAGGGCCGGCATGGGCAGGGTGAGGGCAGGCTCGGGCATCGTGGCCTACAGGACGTCGGACTCGGCCGGGCGCAGCGAGACGCCGACCCCCAGCTCGTGACCGACCTGGGACAGCTGCGCGCCCAGGGCCACCACGTCGATGCCCGGCGGCAGCGTGACCTCCGCGACCAGCAGGTACAGCCCACCGGGCCCCAGCCGCGTGGAGAGGTCGGTGATGTTCCCCCCGTGCCGGGCCAGGGTGCCGGCGACCGCGGCGACGATTCCCGGGCGGTCGGCGCCGTGCACGCTCAGCACGTAGGCGCCGGAGTCCGCGGGCTGCGGTTCCTCCGGGCCGACCGGCAGCACCGAGACGACCAGGCCGTCCTCGCGCAAGTGGTCCAGGCGATCGGCGATGACCTCCGCCGGCACGGCCAGGTCGGCGATCAGGGTCCACGCGAAGTGCCCGCGCAGCAGGGTCATCGAGGAATCCTCGAGATTGCCTCCCAGTTCGGCGACGACGCCGGTAACCTCGGCGATGATGCCCGGTCGGTCGTGACCGATGACGGTGACGGCAAGGCTGGCCATGGGTCCACCCTATGGCCCGCGCCGGGTGGTCCGGGAGGTGCATCGTGGATGCGATCGTGATCTTCTCGTGCCTGTTCCTGGCCGTGTTCCTCGTGAACCTGCTCAGCGCCAGCCGCGAGCAGCTGCTGTTCGAGCGGCATCCGGGGATGCGGGTGTCCAGCGCGATCGCCCTGGTCTCGTGCTCCGTGGTGGTGATGGTCGCCCTCGGCCTGCCCCTGAGCTGGGCGCTCGCGATGGCCCTGGCCGGCCCCGCGGGCAGCTGGCTGGGGACCTGGGTGGGCCACGACGGACTGCTGGTCGCGCTCTACCGCGTCGAGGCGTTCTGGCACCGCTCGGCGGGCGGGCACTGACGGATCAGCGCGGGTCGATGCGCTGCGCCACCCCGTACGCGATCCCGTCGAGGATGTCGTGCTCGCTGACCAGCACCTCCGGCGCACCCGTGGCGTCCATGATCCGACGCAGGACCAGCGCCCCGGCACCGATCACGTCGACGCGACCCGGGTGCATCACTGGCAGGGCCGCGCGCTGCGCCCGGGGCATCGCCAGCAGCTCGTCACTGACCCGGCGGACGTCCGCGGCGCTGACCCGGCTGTGGTGGATGACCTGCGGGTCGTAGTCGCGCAGCCCCAGGGCCAGCGCGGACACCGTCGTCACCGAACCGGCGAGCCCGACGAGCGTGGCCACCTGCCCCAGGGGCACGACCTGCCCGGCCCGGGCGATGGCGGCGTCGATGTCGGCGATGGTGGCCGCGATCGCGTCCGCACCCGGGGGGTCGTCGTGCAGGTGCCGCTCGGTCATCCGCACGCAGCCGACGTCGACGCTGATGCGGTGCTCGGGGTGCGTGCTGCCCAGCACGAACTCGGTCGACCCGCCGCCGATGTCCACGACGAGGTAGGGGGCGGGGGCATCCGCGGGCAGGCCGCGGGTCGCGCCGTCGAAGGACAGCTCGCCCTCCTCCGCCCCGGAGATGACCTCCGGCTGCACGCCCAGGATGTCGCGCACGCCGGCGACGAACTGGGCGCGGTTGGTCACGTCCCGGGAGGCCGAGGTGGCCACGAAGCGCAAGGGGGGCGAGCCGAGGGCGCGAAGCTGCTCGGCGTACTCACGGCACGCGCCGAACGTGCGCTCGAGGGCCGCGCCGGAGAACTCGCCCGAGGCGTCCACGCCCTCCCCGAGGCGCACGATGCGCATCTGGCGGGTCACATCCCGGGCGGCGCCGGACCCGGTGTCGACGTCCGAGACCAGCAACCGGATCGAGTTGGTGCCGCAGTCGATGGCCGCCACCCGCGTCATGGACCCACCTCCCGGCAGGAGGGGGTGGCCCCTCCCCAGGCGCCGTCCGGACCGATGCCGCGGGCAGCCAGACGTTCGAGCGCCTCGTCGCCCAGCGGGTTCACGCCCGGACCAGCGCCCAGCGCGTGCGCGACCAGCACGTGCAGGCACTTGACCCGCTCGGGCATCCCGCCGGCGCTGACCCCGGCGATGTGGGCCACCTGGCCCAGCAGATCCCGCTCGGCCAGGTACGCCTCGTGCGCGGCGCGGTAGCGCTCGGCCAGGTCGGGGTCGGTGGTCAACCGCGCCGCCATGTCCCGCATCAGCCCCTCGGACTCCAGCGTGCTGACCGCTCCGGTGGCCCGCGGGCAGGTGAGGTAGTACAGGGTCGGGAACGGCGTGCCGTCGGGAAGCTGCGGGTCGGTGCGCACCACGTCGGGATCACCACAGCCGCACCGATGGGCCACGGCGTTCACGCCCCGGACGGGCCGACCCAGCTGGGCGGACACCGCCGCGAGGTCGGCGGGGTCGACGGCAGCGCCCCCGGCCCCGGGGGCCTGGTCGAGCATCGCCTAGCCCCCGTAGCTCTCGGCGGGCTTGGCCGGCGCCGGTGCCCCGGTGGCCGCCCCGGAGGCGAGGTCGGCGGAGTCCTGCACGGTGCTCCACACCGCGCTCCACCACGGAACGCCCTTGGGCACGGTCGCCATCGGCCGGGTCTGGGTGGTCTCCGGGGACTGCGTGGTCTCGTCGGTGAGCACCACGTAGCCGACCTCGCCCACCTTCACGAAGTGCAGCCGGGCCCGGGCCTGCGCCTCCACGTACGCCGGGTCGTCCCAGCGGTCCACCGCGCGCTGCAGGTCGGCAACGCGGGTGTTGTGCCAAGCCAGCTCCTGCTCCAGGTCGGAGATCCGCGCCCGCTGGGTCACCCACTGCTTGAACGGGATCGCCAGGATCGCCACCAGGATGACGAGGACGCCCAGCGCAGCCCCCGCGCGAGCGGAGAGCACTGGGCGTCCGATGTCGGGCCGCCGGGCCCGGGTGGAGGATGGGCGGCCGGCGAACATGCCGCCCATCCTCGCACGGTCAGGCCGAGAACCTCGGGAACGCCGAGGCGCCTGCGTAGCGCGCCGCATCGTCGAGCTCGTCCTCGATGCGCAGCAGCTGGTTGTACTTGGCGACACGGTCGCTGCGGGCCGGGGCACCGGACTTGATCTGCCCGCAGTTGAACGCGACGGCCAGGTCGGCGATGGTGGAGTCCTCGGTCTCGCCCGAGCGGTGGCTCATCATCGTCTTGAAGCCGGCGCGGTGCGCGGCCTCGACAGCCTCGGCGGTCTCGGTCAGCGAGCCGATCTGGTTGACCTTGACCAGCAGGGCGTTCGCGGACTTCTCCGCGATGCCGCGCATGATCCGGCTGGTGTTCGTGACGTAGTGGTCGTCGCCGACGATCTGCACCTTGTCACCCAGGGCCGCGGTGATGGCGGTCCAGTTGGCCCAGTCGTCCTCGCCCAGCGGGTCCTCGATCGAGACGATCGGGAAGTCCGCGACCAGGCCGGCGTAGTACTCGATCATCTGCTCGGTGGTGCGCGCCGAGTTCTCGACCCAGTACTGGTCCGCCGCGACCTCGCCGGTGCCCTTGAGCACGCGGCCGTGGAACTCCGAGGCCGCCACGTCCATGGCCAGGGCCACGTCGGCGCCGGGCACGAAGCCCGCCTTCTCGATGGCCTCGACGATGAGCTCGAGCGCGGCGCGGTTGCTGGGCAGGTTCGGGGCGAAGCCGCCCTCGTCGCCCAGGCCCGTCGCGTAGCCCTTGCTCTTCAGGACGCCCTTGAGCGCGTGGTAGACCTCGGCGCCCTTGCGCAGCGCCTCGGCGAAGGACTCCGCGCCGATCGGGGCGATCATGAACTCCTGCATGTCGACGCTGGAGTCGGCGTGCGAGCCACCGTTGATGATGTTCATCATCGGGACCGGCAGGACGTAGGCGTTCGGGCCGCCCACGTAGCGGAACAGCGGCAGGCCGGCGGAGTCGGCGGCGGCCTTCGCGACGGCCAGGGACACGCCCAGGATCGCGTTGGCGCCGAGGCGCTCCTTGTTCGGGGTGCCGTCCAGGTCGATCATGGTCTGGTCGATCAGCCGCTGCTCGGCGGCGTCGAAGCCCAGGATCGCGGGCGCGATCTCGTCCTCGACGTTGGCGACGGCCTTGGTGACGCCCTTGCCCAGGTAGCGGGACTTGTCCCCGTCACGCAGCTCGTAGGCCTCGAAGGCACCGGTGGAGGCGCCGGAGGGCACTGCGGCCCGGCCGGTGGCGCCGTCCTCCAGGGCAACCTCGACCTCGAGGGTCGGGTTGCCGCGCGAGTCGAGGATCTCGCGCGCGATCACAACATCGATACTTGCCACAGGTCGCTCCCATCAGATAGTTGCCGCGGCGGCGGGAGGGCCCGCACAGAGCCACCCGCACCCGCGCCACCCTACCGACTCGGTTCCGGCGTGACCCGCTGGGGGGCCACCGCATGGGCCCCCGCCGGGACCTCAGACTGCGGGCCCGGAGAGCCGCGCCGGCTCGGCCGCGCGGACCCGACGGTCGTAGTCGCGAAGGGCCCCGCGCAGGGCCGACTCGGCGTCCTGGCCGCGGTCGGTGGCAGCTGCCGACAGGGCCAGCAGGAGCTCGCCGAGCCCCTCCGGGCCGACCTCCGCCAGCGCCCGGGACGCCACCTGCGCGACGCTGTCGGCCACCACCGGGACGCCCACCTGGCCGTGCGTCGCCCGGTAGCGCATCTTGGCGGCGAGCAGCAGGGCGGGCAGCCCGGCCGGGATCCCGTCGAGCACCGACTCCCGCGACTTCTCCGCGGTCTTGCGAGCCAGCCACGCCGACTCCACGTGCGCGGCCGAGTCGGCCCGCTCGTCGCCGAACACGTGCGGGTGGCGGGCGACCAGCTTGGCGACGATGCCCGCCGCCACGTCGTCGATCGACCACGGATCAGCGGGGTGCTCCTCGGCGATCCGGGCGTGGAACACGACCTGCAGGAGCACGTCGCCGAGCTCCTCGCGCATCGCGGCCCGGTCGCCGGTCTCGATGGCCTCGACGGCCTCGTGGGCCTCCTCGGTCAGGTACGACACGAGGGACTCGTGGGTCTGCTCGGCGTCCCACGGGCAGCCACCGGGGCTGCGCAGGCGGTCCATGACCGCGACGAGCTCCAGGAGGGGCTCGCCGGACGGGCGGGGGCCCCCCGGAGCGGGCTCGCCGGGGGTCGGCATGTCAGGAGGAGGGCGACGGTGCCGGTGAGCTGACCGACGACCCGGCGACGACGCGCAGCCGGGTGTCGTCCCAGGCGCCGTAGCGGGGTGCCACCTCGACGTCGATCGATGCCGCGTACTCCATCAGCGCCGTGGTGGCCGCCGCCGTCTGCTGGTCCTCGTTGACGTCGGCGGCCAGCTTCCTGCCGGCCTCGGCGAACAGCATGTTGGTGCGCACCACGTCGGTCACCGCGGAGCTGGGGATGTAGGACTGCAGGGCGGCCTGGTCGAGGGCCTCCATTCCGCCGTTCGCCTCGGCCAGCTCGGCCACTCCGGCGCTGACCTGGCCGGCGGTGAGCGCAACGCCCAGGGTCGCGGCCCAGGCGTCGATCAGGTCGCCCTGCACGAGCCGCTCCACCACGGCGTTGGCCATGCCCGCCGGGGGGTCACCCGGAGCCCGGCCCAGCGCGGTGAGCACCGCCGTCATGTCCTGGTCGACCTCGGCCTGGGTCACGGTGAACGCGTCCGACCGGGCAGCCAAGCCCCCGGTGAGGGCCTGGCGGGTGCTCGGCCCGGAGCCGCATCCCGCCAGGACCAGCGCCCCCAACCCCAGCCCGGCCACGAACACGGCGCGTCGACGCATCAGCTGCTCCTACCTGATCGGTTCGAGGACGACCGCCCGGATCACCTCGCGGGCCCATGCTACGAGGGGACCGTCGATGATCGGCGCAGCGCCCACCGTGCCCGGCCTGGGCCGCGGCACGAGGATGGTGCGGGTCACCGGCTTGACCTGGGTTCCCGGGTACAGCCGCTGCAGCCGCAGGCGCCGGCTCTCGGGCAGGTCCACGCCACCGAACCGGACGACCTGGCCGGCCAGCACAACCTCGGTGATCCCGGCCTGCCGGGCCAGCACCCGCAGCCGGGCGACGTCGAGCAGCCGCTCCACCGGCTCCGGCAGGGGGCCGTACCGGTCCCGGAGCTCATCGGCAACCTCGGCGATCGCCGCCTCGTCGGCGGCGGCGGCCATCCGTCGGTAGGCCTCGAGGCGCAGCCGCTCGCCGGCGACGTAGTGGTGCGGGATGTGCGCGTCGACCGGGAGCTCGACCTTGACCTCGACGGGCTCCTGGGCCCCGTCACCGCGGTAGTCGGCCAGGGCCTCGCCGACCAGCCGGACGTACAGGTCGAAGCCGACGTCGGCGATGTGGCCGGACTGCTCCCCACCGAGCAGGTTCCCGGCCCCGCGGATCTCCAGGTCCTTCATGGCGACCTGCATGCCGGCGCCCAGGTCGGTGTGCGCGGCGATGGTGGCCAACCGGTCGTGGGCGGTCTGGGTCAACGGCTTCTCCGGTGGGTACAGGAAGTAGGCGTACGCCCGCTCCCGGCCGCGCCCCACCCGCCCGCGCAGCTGGTGCAGCTGGCTCAGCCCGAACGTGTCCGCGCGATCCACGATCAGGGTGTTGGCATTGGGGATGTCCAGGCCGGACTCGACGATGGTCGTGGAGACCAGCACGTCGAACCGCTTCTCCCAGAAGTCCACGATGACCTGCTCCAGGGCGTGCTCATTCATCTGCCCGTGGGCCGTGGTGATCCGCGCCTCGGGGACCAGGTCGCGCAGCTTGGCCGCCAACCGCTCGATCGACTCGACCCGGTTGTGCACGAAGAACACCTGGCCGTCTCGCAGCAGCTCGCGGCGGATCGCCGCGGCCACCTGGCGCGGGTCGTAGGCCCCGACGAAGGTCAGCACCGGGTGGCGCTCCTCCGGAGGGGTCTGGATCGTGGACATCTCCCGGATCCCGGTGACGGCCATCTCCAGGGTCCGCGGGATCGGCGTGGCCGACATCGTGAGCACGTCGACGTTCGTGCGCAACGCCTTGATGTGCTCCTTGTGCTCCACCCCGAAGCGCTGCTCCTCGTCGACGACGAGCAGGCCGAGGTCCTTGAAGCGGGTCTTGGCGCTGAACAGCCGGTGGGTGCCGATGACCACGTCGATCGCACCGGAGGCGAGCCCGTCGAGGACCTCCCGGCCCTCCTTGTCGGTCTGGAACCGCGACAGGGCGGCCACCCGCACCGGGAACCCCTGGTAGCGGTCGGTGAAGGTCTGGTGGTGCTGCTGCACCAGCAGCGTCGTCGGGACCAGCACCGCGACCTGCTTGCCGTCCTGGACGGCCTTGAACGCCGCGCGCACCGCGATCTCGGTCTTGCCGTACCCGACGTCGCCGCACACCAACCGGTCCATCGGGGTGGACCGCTCCATGTCGGTCTTCACCTCGGCGATGGTCGAGGCCTGGTCCGGGGTCTCGTTGTAGGCGAAGGCGTCCTCCAGCTCACGCTGCCAGGGGGTGTCCGGGCCGAACGAGTGGCCGACCGCGTGCTGGCGTGCCGCGTACAGCTTGATCAGCTCGCCCGCGATCTGGCGCACCGCCCGACGTGCCCGGGTCTTGGTCTGCTGCCAGTCGGCTCCGCCGAGCCGGTGGACGCTGGGGGCCTCCCCGCCGACGTACCGGGTGACCTGGTCCAGCTGGTCGGTCGGCACGTACAGCCGGTCCGGCGGCTGGCCCCGCTTGCCCGGGGCGTACTCGAGCACCAGGTACTCCCGGGTCGCCCCGCCCACCGTGCGCTGCACCATCTCGACGTAGCGGCCGACCCCGTGCTGGTCGTGCACGACGAAGTCACCGGCCGCCAGCTGCAGCGGGTCGACGGTGGCGCGCCGTCGCGACGGCATCCGGGCCTGGTCGCGCGCCGCGCCCTTGCGGCCGCGGACGTCCTGCTCGGTGAGCAGCAGCAGCCCGATCCCCGGGGCCACCAGCCCCGACTCCAGCCGTCCGGTGGTGACCGTGACCGTGCCCGCGGTGACCGGCCAGCGCGTCACGCCGGGGGCGACCCGGGCGGGCACGCCCTCCCCACCGAGCTGCTCGACCAGCCGGGTGGCCGACCCGACGCCGGCGGTGACCACCACGACCCGCTGCCCGCCGGACAGGGCTCGACGCAGGTCGGCGGCCAGCGCGGTGCCGTCGCCACGGTAGGCGGGGGCGGGCTTGAGGTCCGGCACGAGCGCCCCGTCCGGCATCGGCGCAAGCGACGCGGTGCCCGGCTCGGCGGGGTCGTCGGCGATGCCGAACGGGCCCACCGACCACCATGCCAGGCCCAGGTCGCGGGCCACCTCGTGGACGTCGTCCAGCTCGCGGTAGGCCGCGCCCCCGAGGTCGATCGGCGTGACGTTGCCGGCTGCGGCGTTGTGCCACGACGCGGCGAGGAACTCGTTGCTCGTGGCGACCAGGTCGTGGGCGCGGGTGCGGACCAGCTCCGGGTCGCACAGCAGCACCAGCGGCGCCCGGTCGCCGGCGGCGGCGGCCAGGACGTCGGCCAGGGTGTGCATCCCGTCTGCCAGCACGGGGCTGAGCGCCTCCATGCCCTCCACGGCGATGCCCTCGCTGATGCGACCGCACATGTCGGCCAGCTCCGGGTGCTCCTCGGCCAGCGCCGCGGCGCGGGCCCGCACGGCCGGGGTGAGCAGCAGCTCGCGGCACGGGGCGGCCCACAGCCCGTGCGGGGCGACCTCCAGGCTGCGCTGGTCGGCGACCCGGAAGTACCGGATCTCCTCGACGTCGTCGCCCCAGAACTCCACCCGCACGGGGTGCTCCTCGGTGGGCGGGAAGACGTCGACGATGCCGCCTCGCACGGCGAACTGGCCACGCTTCTCCACCAGGTCGGTGGGACCGTACCCCGCCGCGACCAGGGCGGCGGCCAGGTCCTCCGGGGCGACGGCGTCCCCGACGTGGGCGCTGACCGGGACCAGGTCGCCCAGGCCGACGACGAGGGGCTGCAGGAGGGCGCGGACCGGGGCGACCACCAGCGTCACCGGTCCGACGGTCGCGTCGTCAGGATCGGGATGGGCCAGCCGGCGCAGCACCGCCAGTCGCCGACCGACGATGTCCGAGCCCGGGCTGAGGCGCTCGTGGGGCAGGGTCTCCCAGGCGGGGAGCACCGCGACGGTGTCACGGCCGAGCAGGCCGCTGGCCGCGGCCGCGAGGTCCTCGGCCTGGCGCGAGGTCGCGGTGACGGCCAGCACCAGGTGGCGCCGCGCCATCGCCGCGGCCAGGAACGGGGTCGCGGCAGCGGGGGCCACGACGTGCCCGGTGGGGGTTGCGGCGCGAGCGGCCTGCGCCAGGGCCTCGTCCGCGGTCAGGGCGTGCAGGAGGCCGGACAGATCCATGGTGCGGTCATTGTCCCACCCGACCGGGTGTCGGGCGGACCTGCGAGGTCAGACCGCGCTGAGCCGGCGGGTGTGCCAGGCCCACAGGTCGTCGGCCGACATGGGCGCCGCGAAGTGGAAGCCCTGGGCGTGGCGACACCCCACCGAGCGCAGGAACTCGGCCTGCGCGGCGGTCTCCACCCCCTCGGCCAGGCACTGCTTGCCCAGGATGTTGGCCAGCCCGACGATCGAGGAGATCACGGTCTCGTCCTCGTAGTACTGCCCGATGCTGGCGACGAAGGAGCGATCGATCTTGACCATGTCGATCGGCAGCCGGCGCAGGTACGACAGCGACGACGAGCCGGTGCCGAAGTCGTCCAGGGCGAACCGGACCCCGTGGCCGCGCAGCTCGGCCACGGCCTGGGCGGTCACGCCCGGCCACCGCATCTGCAACCGCTCGGTGATCTCCAGCTCCAGCAGCGCCGCGGGCCACTGGCTGCGCGCCAGCGCAGCGAGCACCTGGTCGGGCAGCCCCGGCCGGGAGAAGTGACTGGCGGCCATGTTGACGGCCAGGCGCACCCGCGGGAAGCCCCGGCGGCACCAGGCGGCCATCTGGTGCAGGGCGGAGTCCATGATCCACTCGGTGATCGGCACGATCTGCCCGGACTCCTCGGCCAGCGGGATGAACTCCTCGGGCTCGGGGTTGCCGAGCTCCTCGTTGTCCCATCGCAGCAGGACCTCGATGCCGGTGAGCACGCCGTCGGACAGCCGGACCTGCGGCTGGTAGGCCAGCCAGAACTGGCCGGCATCCAGCGCGGAGCGCATCGCCATGCCCAGCCGGGCCTGCCGGTGGGCGGTCATGTTGACCCCGGCGTTGAAGAACCGCCACCCCCGCCGACCGGCGGACTTGGCCTGGTACATCGCGGTGTCCGCGTTCTTGATCAGGTCCGCCGGGGAGTCGCCGTCCTCGGGGTGGTGGGCCACCCCGATCGAGGCCGACACCGACAGCGGCGCAGCCCCCACCACGAACGGCTGGTGGAAGGCCCCCAGGATCGACTCGGTGCGCCCGGCGACGACCTCGACGGGGACGTCGCGCAGCAGCAGGACGAACTCGTCCCCACCGAACCGGGCCACGGTGTCGGTCTCGCGCACCACGCCCCGCAGGCGGTCGGCGACCTGGCGCAGCAGGTCGTCACCGGCGTCGTGGCCCATGGTGTCGTTGATCTCCTTGAAGTGGTCGACGTCCACGAACACCACGGCGAATCCGGGGCCACCCCGTCGGGTCTCCTGGACCGCCAGCTCCATGCGGTCGGTGAGCAGCCGTCGGGTCGGCGCCCCGGTGAGCTCGTCGTAGAAGGCCAGCCGCTCGATCCGGGCCTCGGCCTCCCGCCGCTCGGTGATGTCGGACATGATCCCGATGTAGTGGCCGACGTCGCCGCTGGAGTCCAGCACCCGGGACAGCCGGATGGCGTGCGGGAACACCGAGCCGTCGCGGCGTCGGCTCCACATCTCACCCTCCCAGCGGTTGAGGGTGTTCAGGGCCTGCCACATGTCGGCGAAGAAGCTGTCCGGGTGGCGGTCGGACCGCAGCACCGAGGGCGTCCGGCCCAGGACCTCGTGCTCGGCGTAGCCCGTCAGATCGCAGAAGGCGGCGTTGACCGACAGGATCCGGTTCTGCGCGTCGCAGATGACGATCGCCTCGGTGCCCCGGGCGAACACCTCCATGGCCAGCTGCAGCTGCAGCTCGGTGGCCCGCAGCTCGGTGATGTCGGTGGACACCGCGCCCACCGCGTAGCGCTCCCCGTCGTCGTCGCGCATCGGGAACCGGCTGGTCGCGATCGAGCGGGTGCGGTGTCCGTCGAACAGGCGCTCCTCGGTGACCTCGGGCTCGCCGTTGGCCAGCACCCGGGCGTCGGCGTCCTGCGCGTCGCGCAGGTCCCGCCCGGCCAGCAGCTCGGCGCGGTCGCGGCCCACGACCTGGTCGCGGTCCACCCCGATCCGGTGGGCGAAGGCGGCGTTGGCCAGCAGGCAGCGACCGTCGGCGTCGAACGCGCTGATCGCCGGGCCGGCGTGGTCCAGCACGGACTGGAACAGCCGCCGGTCGGACTCGCGCGCCGAGTCCGCGCTGCGGTCGACCAGGGCGGCCAGCGTCAGCCCGAAGTCGCTGCCCTCCCCCGGGAACCGGATGAAGTGGACGTCGGTGGGGCGATGCTCCTGGGCCGCCTGCGGGCCGACCATCAGCCGCGGGATGACCTCGGACTGGCCGACGGGCCGGCGCAGCAGCGCCCGGAAGAACTCCGGGCGGGACTCGTCGGCCAGCACCCGCAGCATCGACACCGGCCGGGAGGCGATGTCCTCGGGCAGGTTCAGCTCGCGCTGGGCAAGGGCGTTGGCGGCCATGATCATCCCGTGCCGGTCCACCAGGACGCCCGGGACAGGCATCAGGTGGAACAGCGCCGTCGATTCCACCGCGTCCACGAATGTGACTGTAACGCCCGGTTATCGGCCGGCGGGCGGTCGGGGGCGTGTCGTGATCACCAGTACGCGGCCAGCACGTCGGCGATCGCGGGGTGCACGACGAACACCCGACCTGCCCGAGGGGGCATCCGGTTGAACGGCTGGGGAGGTCCCAGCGCCACCAGGCCGTGCGCGATCGCGCAGGCGTGCGGGGCGGCCAGGTCCCACTCGTTGAGCCCGCCGGAGTGCAGGTATGCCTCGGCCCTCCCGGCCATGACCTCGCCCAGCTTGGCGCCGACCGAGCCGACGTTGACCGCCTCGATCCCGTGCGGGGTGATCCCGGCGTCGGCCAGGTCGCTGGACGCGTCCTCGAGCAGGCGGGCCAGGCCGGCCGGCGGTCGCGACCGGGACACCACGATCCGCAGCGGGCGATGGGTCGGCAGCGGCCGGGCCGGCGTGGCGGGATCGGTCGACCATGTCTCGCCGAGCACGGGCACGTCCACGGCGGCGTCGGTCAGCGCCCCGGCGCCCTCCCCCGGGGCGCCGGGGCCGCGGCGCTGCCACAGGGCGACGTGGACGGCGAAGTCGGCGCGCCCGCGGCCGAACTCCTCGGTGCCGTCGAGCGGGTCGATGATCCACACCCGGTCGGCGGACAACCGGACCTCGGAGTCGGGCGCCTCCTCGGACAGCACCGCATCCCCGGGCCGGGCCCGGGCCAGGCGATCGGCGATCAGGGCCTGCGCCAACCCGTCGCCCGCGGCCATGAGCGCCACCCGGCCGGCCTCGCCGGCCACGGGGCCGGTGCGCCGGCGCAACTGCACCAGGGCGGCCCCGGCCTCGCGGGCGATGGTCCGGGCCAGCGCGCTGTCGGCAGTCACGCGACCCATCGTGGCACAGGCGGCGTGCTCAGCGGTTGAACTGGTTCTGGGCCGCGGCCAGGCCCTCGCGCACCAGCGACTCGACCGCATCGACCGCGTCACCGCACAGCAGGTCCACCTCGGTGCGCTCCCCCCCGGCGAACGCCCGCAGCACGAAGTCGGCCGGGTCCTGGCGCCCCGGCGGGCGGCCGATGCCCATCCGGACCCGGTGGAACTCACCGGTGCCGAGCGACCGGCGGATCGACTTGAGCCCGTTGTGGCCGTTGTCCCCGCCGCCCAGCTTGACCCGCAGCCCGCCGAGGGGCAGGTCGAGCTCGTCGTGCAGGACGACCAGGCGCTCCGGGGTCACCTTGTAGAAGTCCAGCAGGCACGCCACCGGGCCCCCCGACTCGTTCATGAAGGACCGGGTGCGGGCCGCCACGACGCGCGTGGCGCCGTGGCCCAGCGGCCCGACCCGACCCTCGAACACCTCGGCGCGACAGCGCCGGTGGGCTGCCAGCCGACCCCCGAGGGAGTCGACCAGTCCCGCCAGCGCCATCGCGCCGATGTTGTGCCGTGTGGCGGCGTACTCAGGGCCGGGGTTGCCCAGCCCCACGACCAGCCACGGGGTCTCGGACAACCGCTCAGGCCTCCTCGGCAGCGCCCTCCGCAGCCGCGGCAGCCTTCGCAGCAGCCTTGGCGGCGGCCGCGTCAACGACGGCCTGGGCGTCCTCGGCGGCGGCCTCGACAGCGGCGTTGGCCGCCGCCTCCGGATCCTCACCGGCGGCGATTGCGGCCTCGATGGCCTCGACGGCCGCGGCGACGTCGACCCCGGCCTCCTCAGCGGCGGCCTCGGCGGCGGCGATCGCCTCGGCGGCGGCCGCGCGGGCCTTGGCCTCGGCCCGGCCGATCACGACGAGATCCACGTGCTCGAGGACCTGGCGCACGACGTCCCGCTGGACGTCGCGGGGGGCGCACACGTACCCGGTGCCGTCCACGTCGACCCGGAGCACGACGCGCGGCTTCTTCAGGGCCTGGGAGAGGTCGTGGCCGTCGAGGGCCACGTGGACCAGCTCGGTGCCCGGGCCGTAGATGACCGCGGGGACCATTCCGGTGCGGCGCAGGCGACGAGCAGCGCCCTTGCCGAAGTCGCTGCGCACGACAGCAGACAGCTGAACCTGGGTGTCAGTCACGACACGAACTCCTATGCAGATGGTGCAGGGGGTCCACAGGCGGAGGCTGTCGCGACCGCGTCGATCACGGCGCCGTCGTCCGGCACCCTCGCCGAGGAATGCCCGGAGTCTACCGGCGCGGCCGGCGGCCGGCCAAACCCGCCCGGGGCGACCGGCGCGGGGTGGGGGCCGGCGCGGCCCGGGCGCAGGAGGCCTCCCCTGGGGCGACCCGCGGGGCGACGGCCACCGCCCGGCGCCGCGTCAGTCGTGGGTCTGGAACACGCGGACCGCGAACGGGGCCAGCCCCAGGGTGGCCCACCCGTCGGCGCCGACGACGGGGGCCTGCGCCCCCGGGGCAGCCCCGCGCTCGACCGGGGCGCTCGGCCACGGCCACGGGACCCGGTACTGCGGCCAGTCGTGGGGTCCCAGGTTGGCCACGACCACCACCTGGCCCCCGGAGCCCATCGGCCGGCCCGCCGTGCGGCAGTACCCGAACACCCGGGCGCCGGCCGGATCGTCGATGCTCGGGTGCACGTGGAACAGCTCCACCTCGTTGCGCTGCAGGGCCGGGTGACCGGTGCGCAGGTGGATCAGGTCGGCCACGGCAGCGGCCAGCTCGCGGCGGCCCTCGGTGTCCTGCCGCCACCAGTCCACGGGGTCGGACATCTTCAGCTGCCAGGCGCTGTGGTTGGTGTCGTGGATGTCCCCGAACTCCTCGCCGGCCAGCAGCATCGGGATGGTCGCGGAGGTCAGCAGCACGGCGTGGGCGCTGCGGACCCGGTCCAGGGCGAGGCGGGCCAGCCCGCGCGCGGCCTCGGTCGTCAGTCCGAGGGAGGCGCTCCACGGCCCGGCCATCCCGTCGGGGCGGCCGGGATCGGTCCGCAGGGTCGCATCGACCTCCTGGACCAGCTCGAACTGCCGCTCCACCGGGAATCCGCTCGGGAGCATGCCGTCCGAGCGCAGCTGCGTCATCACCACGTGGTTGACGAAGCGCTGCTCGTGGTCGTGCTCGACGTCGTGGGAGGTGATGTAGCCGACGCAGCGGGCCAGGTCGTCGAACCCGTCGGGCAGGGGCTGGCCGTCCGGGCCGCGCTGGCGCCCGGAGGCCACGGCCGCGATGTGCGCGCGCAGCGGGGCCTGCCCCCACTGGGCCAGCGGCAGGCCCAGCAGCAGGTGGCGGAGGTCCCACCGGTAGGTGAAGTCCCACACCGCGTCGACCACCCGGCGCCCACCGGGGTTGCCCGGACTGTCCCGAGTGGTCACGCTGCGGGCCCACGAGTCCTCGGCGACGACGAGGAAGGGCCGGTCGGGGAACCGGGACCGGAAGTGCTCCCAGGCGGCGTCGCGGAACTGCTGGACGAACTCCCAGTTGTCGATGCCCTTGAACTCGTCGATCCGGAACCCGTCGACGTGGTACTCGTCTATCCAGAAGC
Organism: Candidatus Nanopelagicales bacterium; assembly: GCA_039812125.1. Lineage (GTDB taxonomy): Bacteria > Actinomycetota > Actinomycetes > S36-B12 > CAIYMF01 > Prado023. The sequence continues at coordinate 9,971 of JBDHZV010000022.1, read as the reverse complement.
GGGCGACGTCCAGGTGCAGCAGGCGGGCCCAGTGCCGGCCGTCCACCGGCTGGCGGTAGCCGAACATCTGCCCGCCGTAGTCGTCGCCGCGGCCGGGCTCCTGGGCGGGGTCGATGAAGTAGCGCCGGCCGGCGAGGCGCTCGAGCGGGCACTGCCGGGCGTGGTTCATCACGACGTCCATCAGCACCCGGATGCCGCGCCGGTGGCACTGCTTGACGAACCACCGCAGGTCCACCGGGGAGCCCATGTCGATGTCGGGGGCGAAGAAGAACCGGGTGCCGTAGCCCCAGTTGAGGGTGTCCGGGGAGTCCTGGACGGGAAGCAGCTCGATGCAGTTGATGCCCATGTCGGCCAGGCGGTCCAGGTGCATGAACGCGGCCTTCTCGAACGTGCCCAGGCCGACCTGGCGGAACAGCTCACCCTCCATCCACCGCATGGGCATCTCGTAGACCACGATGCGGTTGTTGTCCGGCAGGGTCACGCCGGCGGGCACCTCGTCGCCCCAGTCGAACGGCGCGTGCCACGGCGCGCCGTCGCGGACCTCCAGCACCGCCCGGTACCCGCCGAACCTGGTCAGCTGTGTGGCGTAGGGATCGGCCACCGGCCGCGCGCGGTCGCCGTCGAGCACGAACTCGTACTCGTAGGTCCCGTCGGCCAGGCCCAGGGCCTCGACGTCCCACTGCCAGAACCCCTCGCCACCGGGCACCAGGTCGGCGTAGCGCCACGCCTGGCCGAACCGGTCGCGGTCGGCCAGGTCGGCCACGCGCACCTCGACGCGGATCGCGTCCGGTGCCGGGATCCGGATCGGCACCGGCTCAGGCGTGCGCCGGGGTGGGGTCGAACAGGCGGGTGACCGACCCGTCGGTGAACACCTCGTGGATCGCGGTCGCCAGCAGCGGGGCGATCGGCAGCACGGTCAGCTTGTCGAACACCGTCTGGATCGGCAGCGTGTCGGTGACGATGACCTCCGAGATGGCCGAGCCGCTCAGTCGCTCGGTGGCCGGGTCGGACAGGATGCCGTGCGTCGCGGTCACGATGACGTCGCGGGCGCCCTGCTGCAGCAGCGTCTCGGCGGCCTTGATGATCGTCCCGCCGGTGTCGATCATGTCGTCGACCACGATGCAGACGCGGTCGCGCACGTCTCCGACGACCTCGAACACCTTGACCTGGTTGGGCACGTCCGGGTCGCGGCGCTTGTGGATGATCGCCAGCGGGGCCCCGAGCTCGTCGGTCCAGCGCTCGGCCACGCGCACCCGACCGGCGTCCGGGGACACCACCGTCACCGGCTGGCCGTCCAGCCGGGTCTTGACGTACTCGGCCAGGACCGGCAGGGCGAACAGGTGGTCGACGGGACCGTCGAAGAAGCCCTGGATCTGGGCGGTGTGCAGGTCGATCGAGATCAGCCGGTCGGCCCCCGCACGCTTGAACAGGTCGGCCATGAGACGTGCCGAGATCGGCTCGCGACCCCGGTGCTTCTTGTCCTGGCGGGCGTAGCCGTAGAAGGGCATCACGACGGTGATCCGCTTGGCCGAGGCGCGCTTGAGCGCGTCGACCATGATCAGCTGCTCCATGATCCACTTGTTGATCGGCGAGGTGTGCGACTGCAGCACGAAGGCGTCGGCTCCCCGGACCGACTCCTCGAACCGCACGAAGATCTCACCGTTGGCGAAGTCGTAGGCCGACGTCGGCGCCAGCTGCACCCCCAGCTCGGCGGCCACCGCTGCCGCGAGCGCCGGGTGGCTCCGCCCGGCGAACAGCATCAGGTGCTTCTTGGGGGGTGTGGTCAGCTGGGACATGCACCGGCTCCTCGGGGGCGGATGGCAGGGATCGGGGCCAATCGTGACCGATCCGCCGCGGCAATGCGACACCGCCCCCGGCGTTGCGGCCCGCGTCCTACCCCTCGACCGGCGCGGCCGCCGGGTCAGCCCCCGGGCCGGCGCCCTCGCCCTGCCCGGCCAGGGCCGCTGCGGCGGCCTGCGCCGAGGCCGTCCCCGGTCGCCGGGACTGCACCCAGTCCCCGATGGTGCGCTGGCGGGCCCGGCCCACGGCCAGCGCTCCGGGCGGGACGTCCTCGGTGATCACGGAGCCGGCCGCGGTGTACGCGCCGTCGCCGACCCGCACCGGGGCCACCAGCATGGTGTCCGAGCCGATGCGGACCTGGTCGCCGACCTCGGTGCGGTGCTTGGCCACCCCGTCGTAGTTGACGAACACGGTCGCCGCGCCGATGTTGGTGCCGGCGCCGATCGTGGCGTCGCCGACGTAGGACAGGTGCGGCACCTTGGACCCGGGCCCGACGTGGGCGTTCTTCATCTCGACGTAGGCACCCGCCTTGGCCCCGGCGTCCAGCACCGTGCCGGGCCGCAGGAACGTGAAGGGGCCGACCTGGGCCCGCTCCCCGATCCGGGCCCCGCTCGCGTGGGTGCTGATCACCGAGGCGGACGGCCCCACCTCGCAGTCCGCCAGCACGCTGGCCGGCCCGACCACCGCCCCCGTGGCCACCGACGTCGTCCCGCGCAGGATCGTCCCGGGCTCCAGGACGACATCGCGCTGCATCGTCACGGTGACGTCCACCCAGGTGGAGGCCGGGTCGACGACGGTCACGCCCTGGCGCATCCAGCCCGCCAGCACTCGGTCGTTGAGCTCGCGGCGCAGCGCGGCCAGCTGGACCCGGTCGTTGACCCCCTCGGTCTGCCAGACGTCGTCCAGCACGACCGCGGCGACCCGGCCCCCGGCGGCCCGGGCCAGGCCCAGCACGTCGGTCAGGTAGAGCTCCCCCTGGTCGTTGTCGGGGCGCAGCCGGGCCAACGCGTCGAGCAGGACGTCGCCGTCGAAGGCGTAGATGCCGGAGTTGATCTCGTCGATGGCCCGCTGCTCGTCCGTGGCGTCGCGATGCTCCACGATGGCGGCCACCGAGCCGTCCGCGTCGCGCACGATCCGGCCGTACCCGGTCGGGTCGGCCACCCGCGCGGTCAGCACGGTCACCGCGTTGCCCTGCGCACCGTGGGCGGCCACCAGGTCGGTGAGCGTGGCCCCGGCCAGCAGCGGCACGTCGCCGTAGGTCACGACCACGGTGCCGCCGGAGAGCTCGCCGGCCACGTCGAGGGCGCACTGAACGGCGTGGCCGGTGCCGAGCTGACGGTCCTGGACGGCGGTCAGCGCGTGGGGGGCGACCCGGGCCAGGTGCTCGCGCACGGCGTCACGACCATGCCCGACGACCACGACCAGCCGGTCAGCGGCCAGGGCGTCGGCGGCGGCGACGGCGTGGCCCACCAGCGAGCGGCCCCCGATCTCGTGGAGCACCTTGGGGGTGGCCGAGCGCATGCGGGTGCCCTCCCCGGCGGCCAGGATGATGACGGCGCTGACGCGCCCGGGCGAGACGTCCATGCGGCGGTCCCTTCACGACGGCGGTCCGGCCCGCCCCGGGCGCGGATGCTCCCGGTGAGGGACTCGAACCCCCATTGAGTGCTCCAAAGGCACCTGTCCTGCCGTTGAACGAACCGGGATCGGCGGGTGCGCCAAGCCTACGGCAGGGCGGTGGGGGGACAATGAGCCGTGGCCTCCAGCTCCCAGCAGTCCAGCGGGCGGGTCCGCATGAGCGCGCTGCAGCGCCGCGACCAGCTCATCGACGTGAGCCGGGAGATCTTCGCCGAGCGCGGGTTCGACGCCACGAGCATCGAGGAGATCGCCCAGGCGGCCCACATCTCCAAGCCCGTCGTGTACGAGCACTTCGGCGACAAGGAGAGCCTGTACGCGATCGTGGTCGACCGCGAGATGACCCTGCTGATGTCGTCGATGTCCGAGGCGCTGACCTCCGACCGGCCGCGGCTGCTGCTGGAGCAGGCCGCGACCGCTCTGTTCGACTACATCGACCAGCGCACCGACGGCTTCCGGGTGCTGCTGCGCCCGCACCCCCGGGGCGACCAGCACGGTGGCACGTTCGGCACGGTGATGCGCGAGGTCGCCGAGCACCTGACCGAACAGCTGGTCGGCGTGTGCAAGCGGTACGGCTACCCGACCCGGTTGGCCCCGATGTACGCCCACATGCTGGTCGGCATGGTGGCGCTGACCGGGGAGTGGTGGGCCGAGGTCCGCAAGCCCAGCAAGGAGCAGGTCATCACCCAGGTCGTGAACATGGCCTGGAACGGGGTGTCGGGCCTCGAGCGCGACCCGGTGCTGGTGACCCGGAGCCGCTCGTGAGCGCGGCGCCGGAGGATCCCTGCACCCATCCCGCGTCCGCCGACGACGTCGACCGGATCATCGCGGCCTGGCGCCGCGAGCGCCCCGACCTCGACCCCGACCCGTTGGCCGTGCTGTCACGGGTCAGCCGGCTGGCCCGGCGGCTGGACCGGGTGCGCGACCGCGCGTTCACCGACCACGCCCTGGCGCTGTGGGAGTTCGACGTGCTGGCCGCGCTGCGCCGGGCCGGCGCCCCGTACCGGCTGTCACCCGGCCAGCTGCTCGCCGAGACGCTGGTCACCAGCGGCACCATGACCAACCGCATCGACCGGCTGGAGGGCCGGGGGCTGGTCCGCCGCGAGCCGGTGCTCGACGACCGGCGCGGCACGTGGGTGACGCTGACCCCCCGGGGCCAGCAGGCGGTCGATGCCGCGTTCGTGGACCTGCTGGCCGAGGAGCGCCAGCTGCTCAGCCGGATGCCGGCCCCGGAGCGCGCGGCGCTGGCCGACAGCCTGCGCCACCTGCTGCTGCAGCTGGAGTGCCCGGGGGGCCCGGACCTCACTGCCCCCGCCGGACCCGACGACGGCTCGGGCGCCCTGGCCTGAACGGGCCCACAGGCTGGGCCACGGGAGGGCCCCAGCCCAGGTCCTGGTCGCGGCGCGGACTGGGTCCGGGTGGGCCCTCAGCCCTCCAGGGTGGCTGCCAGCTCCAGCCAGCGCTCCTCCAGGGTGTCCTGCTCGCGGGCGAGGTCGCCCTCTGCCGCGGCCAGCTGCGCGAGGACGAGGTGGTCGGCGTGCGCCTGGGCCATCCGGGCGTGCAGGTCCGCCCGTTCGACCGTGATCCGCGACAGCCGGGACTCCAGGCGGGTCAGCTCCTTGCGCGCCGCCCGGGCCTGGGCCGCGGTCGGGCCGGTGGCCGACGGGCCCGCCGGCGCCCCGGAGGTGGCCGGGACGTCCCGGGTCGCCGGGCCGTCGGCGGCGCGGTCCGCGGGGGCTGCGGGAGGACGCGGCGGGTCTGCCGGGCGGTCCGACCCGGCGGCCCGCAGCTCCAGGTACTCCTCGACGCCCCGGGGCAGGTGGCGCAGGCCGCCGTCGCCGAGCATCGCGTACACGTCGTCGCAGGTCCGCTCCAGGAAGTACCGGTCGTGGCTGACCACCACCAGGGTGCCCGGCCAGGTGTCCAGCAGGTCCTCGACCACGGTCAGCGTCTCGATGTCCAGGTCGTTGGTCGGCTCGTCCAGGACGAGCAGGTTGGGCGAGCCGATGAGCAGCGTGAGCAGCACCAGCCGGCGCAGCTCGCCGCCGGAGAGGTCACCGATGCGCGTGGCCAACCGCTGGCCACGGAACCCGAAGTCCTCCAGCAGGCTCCCCACGCTGACCGTGCCCCCGCCGACCTCGACCTCGCGACGCAGCCGCTCCACGCTGTCCAGCACCCGGTCCTGCGGGTTCGGCACGGTGATCACCTGCTCGAGCACCGCCGGCACGACCGTCGCCCCGATCGTGACTTCCCCGGCGTCCGGCTCGCGAGCCCCGGTCAGGATGCGCAGCAGCGTCGTCTTGCCCACGCCGTTGGGCCCGAGCAGGCCCACCCGGTCGCCGGGCCCCAGCTGCCAGGTCAGCTGCCCCAGCAGCGTGCGGCCGGGTCCCGGACCGGGGGTGGGCACCCGCGCGGCCACCCCCTCCAGGTCGACCACGCGACGGCCCAGTCGAGCCGTGGCCAGCCGGCGCAGGGACAGCCGGTCGCGCGGCTCCGGGACGTCGGCGATCAGGGCGTTGGCCGCGTCGATGCGGAACTGTGGCTTGGACGTCCGCGCGGGCGGGCCGCGGCGCAGCCAGGCGAGCTCCTTGCGCACCAGCGAGCGCCGGCGCGCCTCGGTCAGGGCGGCACGCCGCTCCCGCTCGGCGCGGGCCAGCACGAAGGCCGCATACCCGCCCTCGTGACGGTGCACCTGGCCGTCGGCGACCTCCCACGTCGCGGTGCAGACCTCGTCGAGGAACCACCGGTCGTGGGTGACCACGACCAGGCAGGCCGGGCCGGTCGGGCCGGTCAGGTGCCCGGCCAGCCATGCCACCGCCTCGAGGTCGAGATGGTTGGTCGGCTCGTCGAGCAGCAGCAGGTCACCGGGGTCCATGAGGGCCGCGGCCAGCGCGACCCGACGGCGCTCCCCACCGGACAGTCCGGCCAGCGCGGTATCCAGGCCCTGGGACAGCCCCTGGGCCGCCACCCCCCCGAGCAGGCCACCCAGGACCGCCCGGATGCGCGGGTCCGCAGCCCACTCGTGCGGCGCGCGGTCCCCGACCGTCACGTCGCGCACCGTGGTGGCCCCGGGGGGCAGCGCGTCGCCCTGGCCGACCATGACCACCCGCAGGTCCCGCGCACGGGCGACCCGGCCGTCATCCGGCTCGTGCAGTCCGGCCAGGACCCGCAGGAGGGTGGACTTGCCGTCGCCGTTGCGCCCCACGACACCGACCCGCTGCCCGCGCTCGATGCCCAGCGTCACCCCGTCGAGGACCGCACGCGTGCCGAACTGGACTCGGATGCCCTCGAGGGCGACGACAGGCGGCACCGTCGAAGGTTAGCGCCGCCGCATCGCGGGTATGGTCGGGGCATCCCACGTCCAGCAGGAGGCAGCGTGCCCGAGCTCCTCGTCGTCGAGCCGGTCTTCGCCGAGCGGCTGTGGGGTGGCAGCACCCTGCGCCGCTGGTTCGGCGGAGCCGTTCCCGAGGGCGTGATCGGGGAGTGCTGGTCGGTGTCGGGGATGGCGGGCATGAGCGGGGCGGTGCACAACGGGCAGGTGTCCGGCATGACCCTGCGGGACGCCTGGTCCACCGGGCTGGTCACCGGCAGCCCTCGCGAGGACGACTTCCCGCTGCTGTGCAAGCTGCTCGACCCGCAGGACTGGCTGTCCGTGCAGGTCCATCCGGACGACGCCCAGGCCCAGGCCCTGGAGGGCCAGCCGCGCGGCAAGGCGGAGAGCTGGCTGGTGGTCTCGGCCGGGCCCGGTGCCGAGCTGATCCTGGGCCACCGCGCGCAGAGCGCCGCCCAGCTGCGTGAGGCCCTGGCCGCCGGGCACCTGATGGACCTGCTGGTCCGGGTGCCGGTCAGCCAGGACGACTTCTTCATGGTCGGCGCCGGGGAGGTCCACTCCCTCGGGCCGGACCTGCTGGTCTACGAGGTGCAGCAGAGCAGCGACATCACGTACCGGCTGTACGACTTCGACCGCACCGGCCTGGACGGGCGGCCCCGGGAGCTGCACGTCGACAAGGGCTTCTCGGTGGTGAGGGCCCCGCACGACCCGCAGGCGGTGCGCACGGCCGGCGACTGGCAGCCGTGGGGCGGCGGGCGCACGAAGGTTCTCGTGGACTGCCCGCAGTTCCGGGTGTCCCGCTGGGAGCTGCTGCACGCCCAGGCCGTGATGGAGGCACCGAGCTTCCGGGTGCTCACCGTGATCGGCGGCTGGGGCACGCTGACCACCGGGTCCGGCTCGGTCGAGGTCGGCATGGGCTCCAGCGTGGTCGTCCCGGTCGGGGCCGGGCCCATCACGGTGGCCGGCGACATGATCATGGTCGGCACCGACCCCGGGCCGCAGCTGTAGGTCGACCGGGCGGCGCCTACCCCGCGCGGTGCACGACGCGGGCCCCGGGGGCCGGCCCGGAGGTGATGAACGTGGCCCGGACCTGCTCCAGGCCGGCCAGGGCGGCCGCCACCCGTGCCGCCCGCGCCGGATCTGCGACGAGGAAGGCCACGGTGGGGCCGGACCCGGACACCAGGCTGCCCAGTGCCCCCGCGGACTCCCCCGCCTCGAGCACGTCGCGCAGCGTCGGGCGCAGCCCCAGCGCGGGTTCCTGCAGGTCGTTGTGCAGCGCCCGGCCCAGGGCCCGGGCGTCTCCAGCACGCAGGGCCGCGACCACCGCGCCGTCGACCTCGGGCTGCGGCACGACCCGACCGGTGACCATGCGGTCGAACGCGGCGTAGACCGCCGGGGTGGACAGCCCGAGGCGGGCGGTGGCGAACACCCAGTGGAACTCCCCGCGCACCATCAGGGGGCTGAGCTGCTCGCCGCGGCCCAGGCCCAGCGCCGTGCCGCCGTGCAGGGCGAACGGCACGTCGGACCCCAGCGCCAGCCCGAGCCGGGCCAGGTCGGACCGGGACAGCCCACCATCGAACAGGTCGTTGGCCGCGACGAGCGCGGCAGCGCAGTCGGCGGAGCCCCCGGCCATCCCGCCGGCCACCGGGACGCCCTTGACGATGCCGATGACCACGTCGGCGGCGACCCCGAGCTCGTCGGCGACGGCCTCGACGGCCCGCCACGCCAGGTTGCCGGCGTCCCGCGGGACCTCGTCGGCCTGCAGCCCGGTCACCTCGACGCGGGGCCCCGCCCCGGGAGCGCCCCGGGTCAGCGTGACCTCCTCGACCAGGCCCACCGCGTGGAACACGCTGGCGAGGGGATGGAAGCCGTCGGCGCGCACCGGGCCCACCGAGAGCTGGATGTTGACCTTGCCCGGGGCCCGGGCCGTCACGGACGTCGCCACGCACGCACCGTATCGCGCGGCGGGCCCGCTACCGCGTGAGCGTGAACCGGTCCAGGGTGTGGCCGACCGGCACCGAGGTCGAGGCGCCCGAGCCCTTGTGGCTCACGACCGCGCGGTAGCTCAGCGACGTCCGGGTGACCTTGATGACCTGGTACGTCGCCGTGCGGGAGGCCCAGCGCACCCGGGTGGCGCCGTTGGCCACCCAGTCGGCGTCGGACACCGCGTAGAACTTGGGCCCGGACACGCTGTTGACGTACACCGGACCGTCCTGGTGGAGGTACCCGCGGGCGTACGCGTGGTCGTGCCCGCTGAGCACCAGGTCCACCTTGTGGGCCTCGATGATCGGCAGCCAGAGCCGGCGCACGTCGGCGTTGGTGCGCCCCGGGCGGGAGGCGAACGCCGGTGCGTGCATGAGGACGATGGACCACGGACGGGTGCTGGTGGCCAGCGACTGCTCGAGGAAGGCGGCCTGGTCCTCCATGCGACCGCCGAACGAGTCCAGCACGACGACCCGCACGCTGGGCAGGTCGACCCGGTACCAGGTCGGCCCCTGGTCCGGGAAGCCGTTGGTCGGGAAGTCGAAGTAGGAGCGGAACGCCTGGGCGTTGCCGGACCGGCAGTTGCTCAGCAGCACGCACTGCTCGTGGTTGCCGATCGCGACGACCCAGTTGCGGCTGCGCCCGGACGAGCCGATGGCCGAGAACAGTGCGGACCACTCGGAGTCCCGGTAGGGGGCGTTGACGACGTCACCGGCGTTGAGCACGGCCAGCGCCCCGGGCTCGTCGGCCATGGCCATCCGCACGGTCGTGCGCGGCACGCCCCGGTTGTCGACCTGCCCGTCGCCCAGCCCGATCAGGGTCGCGGTGGTCCCGCCGGCGGTGCGGAAGTGGTACCAGGACGTGCGTCCCTTCGGGGTGACGATGCGGTACGCGTACCGGGTCCCGGGCTTGAGCGAGGTCATCGTGGCCGCGTACCGGGGCCGGGTGGTGCCGCTGGACCAGGTCGTCGTGGCGGGCCGTCGGCTGGCCGGCACGAAGGCGGACCGGTGGCCCGGGATGCGGTACTCGACCTTCTGCCGGCCCAGCCGCCGGGGCATGGACCACAGCACGCGCTGGGAGGTCCGTGGGCTCTTCGTGGGCACCAGGACGATCCGGCTCGGCGTCCACGACGTGCTGGCGCTGAGGGCGGCAGCGGCGGCCGACGCCGCAGCGTGGGCGGTGACGGCGGCCGGGCCCGGGACGGCTGCCAGCGCGGAGGCGGCTG
>JBDHZV010000021.1:0-33869 GCA_039812125.1 Candidatus Nanopelagicales bacterium | reverse complement strand
AGGTAGGCGTCGTAGGCCGCGAGGTCGAAGTGGCCGTGGCCGGACAGGGCGATGACGATGACCTTCTCCTGACCGGTTCGGGTCGCCTCAGCAGCCTCGCGCACGGCGGCGGCCAAGGCATGGCTGGACTCGGGGGCTGCCACGATCCCCTCCGTGCGGGCGAACCGGATCGCAGCGTCGAAGCACTCGGTCTGCGGGACGGCCTGCGCCTCGATCAGGCCCTGCTGGTAGGCGTGCGACAGCAGCGGGGACATCCCGTGGTAGCGCAGGCCGCCGGCGTGGATGGGGTCGGGGATGAAGTTGTGCCCGAGGGTGTGCATCTTCATCAGCGGCGTCATCCCGGAGGCGTCCCCGAAGTCGTAGGCGTAGACGCCGCGAGTCAGCGAGGGGCACGAGGTGGGTTCCACAGCGCGGATCACCGGGTTCATCCGGCCGTGCATGCGCTCCCGGATGAAGGGGAAGGCCAGGCCGGCGAAGTTCGACCCGCCGCCGGTGCACCCGAGCACGACGTCGGGGGTCTCCCCCGCCTTGGCCAGCTGCAGCAGGGTCTCCTCGCCGATGATCGTCTGGTGCAGGATCACGTGGTTGAGCACCGACCCCAGCGCGTACTTCGTCGTCGGGTCGGCGGCTGCCACCTCCACCGCCTCGGAGATCGCGATCCCCAGCGACCCCGGGTGGTGGGGGTCCGCATCCAGGTACGCCCGGCCGGCCGCGGTCAGCGGCGACGGGGAGCGGTGCACCGAGGCGCCGAACGCCTCGATCATCATCCGCCGGTACGGCTTCTGGTCGTAGCTGGCACCGACCTGCCAGACCTCGCACTCCAGGCCGAACAGCGCCGTGGCGAAGCTCAGCGCCGTGCCCCACTGGCCAGCCCCGGTCTCGGTGGTGAGCTTGCGGACCCCGGCGCGGGCGTTGTAGTACGCCTGCGGGACCGAGGTGTTCACCTTGTGCGACCCGGCGGGGCTGACACCCTCGTACTTGTAGTAGATCCGCGCCGGTGTGCCCAGCGACTCCTCCAGCCGGAAGGCCCGCACGAGCGGGGCGGGCCGCCACTGCCGGTAGACGTCGAGGACCTCACCGGGGATGTCGATGTACCGCTCGGTGGCCACCTCCTGCAGGATCAGCTCCATCGGGAACAGCGGCTCGAGGGCCTCCGGACCGATCGGCTCGTGCGTCCCCGGATGCAGCGGCGGGGGCGGCGGGACCGGCAGGTCCGCGACCAGGTTGTACCAGGTCGTCGGCATCTCGTCCTCGGTGAGCAGGAACTTGTGGGTGCGGGGGGAGGCGGTCATGGCGGCACCGTACCGAACCCCTGGGGACGGACTCGGCCCGGGGGCTCGGGGAGACGCCGATGCCCCGGCTGGCGGGCCGGGGCATCGCGGACGTGCAGGTCAGTGCAGGAATGTGGCGCTGCTGTCCACCAGGTCCAGCGCCGGCTGCGGCAGCACGCCGAGCAGCAGCGTGACCGCCGCCGCGACGCCGATGGCGGCCCGGGTGAGCATGCCCGGCACCACGACGGAGGTCTCCTCCGAGGTCGGCTGGGCGAAGAACATCAGGACGATCACCCGCAGGTAGAAGAACGCCGAGATGACCGAGGCCAGCGCAGCACCGACGACCGGCCAGACGGCGCCCCCGGCCCAGGCCGCGGAGAACACGCCGAACTTGGCCGTGAACCCGCTGGTCAGGGGGATGCCGGCCAGCGCCAGCAGGAAGAACGCGAACACCGTGGCGACCAGCGGGGAGCGCCGGCCCAGCCCGGCCCACGCCGACAGGTGCCCGGCCTCGCCGGCCGGGCCACGGACCAGCATGACGATGGCGAAGCACCCGATGGTGGTCACGCCGTAGGCGAGCAGGTAGAACATCGTGGCGGCCAGGCCCTGGGTGGAGAAGGCGATCACGCCGAGCAGCAGGAAGCCGGCGTGCGCGATCGACGAGTAGGCCAGCATCCGCTTGATGTCGGTGCTGGTCAGGGCCAGCACCACGCCGACGAGCATCGTGATGATCGCCACCGCCCAGTAGATCGGCTCCCAGTCCCACTGGGCGCCCCCCAGCGCGACGTACATGACCCGGATCAGCGCGCCGAAGCCGGCCACCTTGACCGCCGCGGCCATGAAGGCCGTGATCGGGGTGGGCGAGCCCTGGTAGACGTCGGGGGTCCACATGTGGAACGGCACAGCCGCGACCTTGAACAGCAGCCCGACGCTGACCAGGCCGATGCCGAGCAGCTGCAGGCCGACCTGGCCCGGCTTGTCGCGCAGGGCATCGGCGATCTCGCCGAACCCGAGGCCCCCGGCGTACCCGAACAGCATGGCCGACCCGTAGAGCAGGAACGCCGAGGCGAACGCCCCCAGCAGGAAGTACTTCAGCGCCGCCTCCTGGGACAGCAGCCGGCGACGACGGGCCATGCCCGCGAGCAGGTACAGCGGAAGCGACATGACCTCGAGGGCGACGAACAGCATCAGGAGGTCGTTGGCCGCTGGGAACAGCAGCATGCCGGACACCGCGAACAGGAACAGCGGCCAGACCTCGGACTGGTCCCAGCCCAGGGCGGTGAGCTGCTGCTCCTCCTGCGAACCGGCCAGGGAGGCCGCGCGCGGGGCGAACGCGTCGCCGGCGGGATCCACCCGCCGCTCGGCGACCAGCACCATGGCCAGCAGGCTGACCAGCAGGATCGTGCCCCAGAGCAGCAGGGTCGGCTGGTCGACGGCCAGTGAGCCGCTGGCCACGATCCCCCGCGAGGACGCGGGCAGCGTCACGGTCAGCACCAGGGCTGCGACCAGGGTGGCGGCCGTCAGGGTCATCTGCACGCCGCGGCGGGCCGCCCGCGGGAGGACGCCCTCGAGCAGCACGCTGACCACGCCGGCGCCCAGCACGATCAGCACGGGGGCCATGGCCCGGTACTGGAACGAGGGCATCGTCAGCTGCTCGACCATGGGGATCGCCAGATGGGTCATCGGTCGCTCACTTCCCGGGCTCGGCGATCGCAGGGGCAGGGTCGGTGGCTCCCACCACGGCCATCGTCTGGTCCACGGAGGGGTTGATCACGTCCAGCGCCACCTGGGGGAAGAACCCCAGCGCGACGATGATCGCCAGCACCGGCACGATCGCGACCCGCTCCCGCCGGCTGAGATCGGGCATCCACGCCACCTCGTCGGGGACCGGTCCGGTCATCGTGCGCTGGTACATCAGCAGGATGTACAGCGCGGCCAGGACGATCCCGAGCGTGGCGATGGCGGCCGCGATCGGGTACCGGGTGAAGGTGCCGGCCAGGACCAGGAACTCCGAGACGAACGAGCTCAGGCCCGGCAGCGCCAGCGACGACAGCCCGGCGATGAGGAAGGTGGCCGCCAGGACGGGGGCGACCTTCTGCACCCCGCCGAAGGCGTCGACCGCGCGGGAGCCGCGGCGGGTGGCCATGAACCCGACGACCAGGAACAGGGCGGCGATGGAGAAGCCGTGGTTGACCATGTACAGCGTCGCCCCGCTCTGGCCCTGCGAGGTCAGGGCGAAGATGCCCAGTGCGATGAAGCCGAAGTGGCTCACCGAGGTGTAGGCGATCAGCCGCTTGAGGTCGGTCTGGCCGATGGCCACCAGCGCCCCGTACAGGATCCCGATGACCGACAGCACGACCACCATCGGCGTGAAGTACCGCGACGCATCCGGGAACAGCGGCAGGCACAGCCGCAGCATCCCGAACGTTCCGACCTTGTCCAGCACCCCGACGAGCAGGACCGCCGAGCTCGGCGGGGCCTCGGAGGCGGCGTCGGGCAACCACGTGTGCAACGGCCACAGCGGGGCCTTGATCGCGAACGCGAGGAAGAACCCGAGGAACAGCCACTTCTGGGCCTCGGGGGCGATGTCCAGGCCCACCAGGGCCGCGTAGTCGAAGGTGCCACTGCCGTACTGCTCAGCCGACAGCACGTACACCCCGACCAGCGCAGCGAGCATGGCCAGCCCGCCCAGCAGCGAGTAGAGGAAGAACTTCACGGCCGCGTACTGCCGCCGCGCTCCGCCGTAGCGCCCGATGAGGAAGTACATCGGGATCAGCATGGCCTCGAACAGCACGTAGAACAGGAAGACGTCGGTGGCTGCGAACACCCCCACCACCAGGGCCTCGAGCACCAGGATCCACGCGAAGTAGGCCCGGACCGAGCCCATGGCCTCGTCGGCATCCCGCCAGCCGGCGAGGATGCACACCGGCACCAGCACGGCCGTCATCAGGATCAGGACCAGCGAGATCCCGTCGACCCCCAGGGCGAAGCGCACGCCCCACGCCGGGATCCAGGACCAGCTCGTGGTCAGCTGGAAGGCGCCCGCACCGGGCTCGTAGGCGACGGCGACCAGGACCGCGATGACCAGGGTGACCAGGGACACGCCCAGGGCCACCCGCCGGGCCAGCTCGTCGTTGCCCCGCGGGAGCAGGGCGACCAGGCCACCGCCGAGCAGCGGCAGCACCACGAGGGCCACCAGGGGAAGGTAGGTCGCGGTGGTCATCAGAACCTCACCAGGGCCAGGGCGGCGCCGACGACGACGACGCCGAGCAGCATGGACAGCGCGTAGGACCGGACGAACCCGGACTGCCATCGGCGGGTGCGCGCGCTGAGCCCGCCCATGCCGGCAGCGGTGCCGTTGACTGCGCCGTCGACGACCTTCGCGTCGGTCCACACCAGGGTCCGGGTCAGGTACTGGCCTGGCCGCATGAGCACGGCCTCGTTCACCGCGTCCCCGTACAGGTCGCGGCGGGCCGCGCGCGTGGCCCAGGACACCTGGGTGGGCGCCATCCGGGGAACCTCGCGCATCGCGTACTGCCGCCACCCGACCACCACCCCGATCGCCACGACCACGAGAGTGGCCGCGATGATCAGGCCCGTCGGCACGGAGGACTCGGCCTCCTGGTACCCCACGACGGGCGCCAGCCACTCCTCGACGTTGCCGGCGTAGAGCAGCAGGACGCCGGCGAAGACCGATCCGATCGCGAGGATGATCATGGGGATCGTCATCCATCGCGGCGACTCGTGGGGGTGCACCCCGGGCTCCCAGCGTGCCTTGCCGTAGAAGGTCATGGCCATCATCCGGGTCATGTAGAAGGCGGTCACGCCGGCGCCCACCATCGCGGCCAGGCCGGCCACGGGGTGCTCGGACCACGCGGCGTGGATGACCTCGTCCTTGCTCCAGAACCCGGCGAAGGGCGGCACGCCGATGATGGCGAGGTAGCCCACCCCGAAGGTCGCCCAGGTGACGGCCATCACCGTTCGCAGTGCGCCGTAGTGGCGCATGTTCACGTCGTCGTTCATCCCGTGCATCACCGAGCCGGCGCCGAGGAACAGCCCGGCCTTGAAGATGCCGTGGGTCAGCAGGTGGAAGATCGCGAACACGTACCCGACCGGGCCGAGGCCGGCGGCCAGGATCATGTAGCCGATCTGGCTCATCGTGGAGCCCGCGAGGCCCTTCTTGATGTCGTCCTTCGCGCAGCCGATGACCGCACCCATGAGCAGCGTGATCGTCCCCACGATCACCACGGCCAGCCGCGCGGTCTCGGACAGGTCGAAGATGGCATGGGAGCGCACCACGAGGTACACGCCCGCGGTGACCATGGTCGCGGCGTGGATCAGCGCGGAGACCGGGGTCGGGCCCTCCATGGCGTCCAGCAGCCACGACTGCAGCGGGAACTGGGCGGACTTGCCGCACGCCGCCAGCAGCAGGGCGAGGCCCATCAACGTGACCACGCGCTCGTCGGCCTGCCCGACCGTGGCGTCGACACCGGCGAACGCGAACGTGCCCAGGGTGGCGAACATCATCATGATCGCCAGGCTCAGGCCCACATCGCCCACACGGTTGACCACGAACGCCTTCTTGGCCGCGGTCGCCGCCGAGGGCTTGTAGAACCAGAACCCGATCAGCAGGTACGAGGCCAGGCCGACACCCTCCCAGCCCACGTACAGCAGCAGGTAGTTGTTGGCCAGGACCAGCAGCAGCATCGCGGCGACGAACAGGTTCAGGTAGCCGAAGAACTTGCGCCGTTCGGGGTCGTGCTCCATGTACCCGATCGAGTAGATGTGGATCAGGGAGCCGACGCCGGTGATGAGCAGGACGAAGCAGATGCTCAGCGGGTCCAGCTGCAGGCCCACCTCGGCGTGGAACCCGCCCACGGCGATCCAGTCCCACAGGTGCTGGTTGATGGTGCGCGCGTCGTCCGGCTGGCCGATCAGGGCCAGGAACAGCGCCACCCCCACGACGAAGCTCAGCAGCGCGGCGGCCGTGCCCAGCAGGTGGCCCCAGGTGTTGGCTCGCCGCCCCACCAGCAGCAGCACAGCGGCGCTGAGCAGTGGGATGGCGACCAGCGCGGCGGTGAGGGTGAACACCCCGCTGGCGGGCACCACCTCCGGCGGGGTCGCGGCCTGCCCCGAGGCCAGGATCGCGAGTCCGGTGTCGATCACAGCAGTCCCCTCACAGCTTCAGCAGGTTGGGCTCGTCGACCGAGGCCGAGTTCCGGGTGCGGAAGATCGTCACGATGATCGCCAGGCCGACCACGACCTCAGCGGCGGCCACCACCATCACGAAGAAGGCGACCACCTGGCCGGACAGCGCGCCCGTCGTGCGGGCGAAGGTGACGAACGCCAGGTTGGACGCGTTGAGCATGAGCTCGACGCACATGAACACCACGATGGCGTTGCGCCGGACCAGCACCCCGAGCGCTCCGATCGAGAACAGGATCGCCGACAGGACGATGTAGTTCGTCGGGTTCACGGCCGGGCCTCCTCGTCGAGGGTGACGGGCTCATGGGCCGACAGGTGCTCGGCCTCGTCCAGCGCCAGCCGGTCGATGTCGCGGGCCTGTCCGCGCACGCGCAGCGGGGAGGGCACCGACGCGTCCGACGTGGTGCCGTCGGGCAGCATCGCCGGCATGTCCACGGCGTTGTTGCGGGCGTACACACCTGGGTTGGGCAGGTTCCCGGGGTGCTCCCCGGACGCGAACCGATCCCGGGACATCTCCGCCTGGGTGCGCCGCGGGGTGATGCGCTCCCGGTGGGTCAGCACCATGGCGCCCACGGCGGCGGTGATGAGCAGGGCCGAGGTGACCTCGAACGCCAGCAGGTAACGGCTGAACAGCAGGGCGCCGATGCCCTGGACGTTGCCCCCCCGGGCTGCGTTCGCCTCGTCCAGGCCCACGACGGTGACCCCGTCGAAGGCGTGCAGGACCCCGGCGAGCATGAGTCCCAGCAGTCCGACGAACGCGACGACCGCCAGGGCGCGCTGGCCCCGGATGGTCTCGACGATGGAGTCCGAGGCGTCCACGCCCACCACCATCAGCACGAAGACGAACAGCATCATCACCGCGCCGGTGTAGACGATCACCTGCACCATGCCCAGGAACGGAGCGTCCTGGGCCACGTAGAGCACCGCGAGGTTGATCATCGTCATCGCGATGAACAGGGCGCTGTGGACCGCCTTGCGCGAGAGCACCATGCCCACGGCGCCCAGGACCGCAAGCACGGCGCAGCACCAGAACGTCACGGTCTCGCCGGTGTTGGGCGTCACGCCCACGGGTCCGCTGGCGGCGGCCGCCAGGGCGACAGCTGCGTTCACTGCTCCTCCGTCCCGGTGGCCTCGCGGTGCTGCTCGGCATCGATCCGCTGCGACGGGGTCGCACCGGTCACCTCACCGCGGTAGTACGCCTGCTCGTCGAACCGCTCGTGCATCCGGTGCGGCGGGGCGACCATCCCAGGCAGCAGCGGCCCCAGCAGGTCGGCCTTCTCGTAGATGAGCTTCTCCCGGCTGTCGTCGGCGAGCTCGTACTCGTTGGTCATGGTCAGCGCGCGGGTGGGACAGGCCTCGATGCACAACCCGCACAGGATGCAGCGCAGGTAGTTGATCTGGTACACGCGGCCGTACCGCTCCCCCGGGGAGTAGCGCTCCTCCTCGGTGTTGTCCGCACCCTCGACGTAGATCGCGTCGGCCGGGCAGGCCCAGGCGCACAGCTCGCATCCGACGCACTTCTCCAGGCCGTCGGGGTGGCGGTTGAGCTGGTGCCGGCCGTGGAACCGCGGCTTGGGCGGGAACTTGTCCTTCTCCTCCGGGTACTGCTCGGTGTTCACCTTCTTGAACATCGTCAGGAAGGTGGTCCCGAACCCCCGGATGGGCTGGGGCAGCTCAGGCATCGCTGGCCTCCTCGACGTCGTCGCGCGCGACGGCGCTGGGAACGGTCTGGCGGGCACGGGGGGTGAACTCGAAGGCCTGCCCCGGCATCGGTGGCACCGGGTGGCCGACCCCGAGCGCCGCGTCCTCCTCGGCCTCCTCGAGATCGTCGGCGCGCTGCTCGGCACGGGCCTTGCCCAGCTCCACCACCCAGGCCACCAGGAAGACCAGGGCGACCCCGGCAGCGGCCCAGATCGTCAGCGTGCGCATGCTGTCGCCCACCTCGTTGCGCAGCGCCCGGAACGTGGAGACCAGCACGATCCACCCCAGGGAGACCGGGATCAGGACCTTCCAGCCGAACTTCATGAACTGGTCGTAGCGGAACCGCGGCAGCGTGCCGCGCAGCCAGATGAACACGAACAGGAAGACGCACACCTTGCCCAGGAACCACAGCAGCGGCCACCACCCACGGTTGAGCACGCCGTCGCCGATCGCCGACAGCGGCCACGGGGCCTGCCAACCACCCAGGAACAGGGTCGTGGCCATCGCCGAGACGGTCACCATGTTCACGTACTCGGCCAGGAAGAACAGCGCGAACTTCAGCGACGAGTACTCGGTGTGGAAGCCGGCCACGAGCTCGCTCTCGGCCTCGGGCAGGTCGAAGGGCGCGCGGTTGGTCTCTCCGACCATCGCCGTGGTGTAGATGATGAACGACGGCAGCAGGATGACCGCGTACCACATCGGCTGCTGGGCGGACACGATCTGCGACGTGGACATGGAGCCGGCGTAGAGGAACACCGCGACGAAGGCCAGGCCCATCGAGATCTCGTAGGAGATCATCTGCGCACTCGAGCGCAGGGCGCCCAGCAGCGGGTAGGTGGACCCCGACGACCACCCGGCGAAGACGATGCCGTAGATCCCGATCGATGCGATCGCCAGCACGTACAGCACGGACACCGGGAAGTCGGTCAGCTGCAGCGGCGTCGTCACGCCGAAGATCGACACCTCCGGACCGAACGGGATGACGGCCAGGGCCATGAAGGCCGGGACGCAGGAGATGATCGGCGCGATGAAGAAGACGGCCTTGTCGGCCGCCGTGGGCATGATGTCCTCCTTGAGGGCCAGCTTGATGCCGTCCATCAGGCCCTGCAGGACGCCGAACGGGCCGACCCGGTTCGGCCCGACGCGCATGTTCATCCGGGCGACCACGCGCCGCTCGGCCCAGATCGTGAGCAGGACCAGGACCACGACGCCGGCGAACAGCGCGAGGACCTTGAGCAGGACCAGCCACCACGGGTCCTGCCCGAAGGGCGGGAAGCTCGTGGCCGCGACCACCGATGTCGGCATCACCGGGCACCTCCAGGGCTGATACGCACGACTGCCCCCGGGCCCACGCGAAGGACCTCGTGGACGTGGCTGCCGGTCGAGTTGCCCGGCACCCAGACGACGCCGTCGACCATCTCGGTGACGACCAGCGGCAGGGTCAGCGAGCCGGCGGTGGTGGCGACGGTGACGGTCGCACCGTCGACCAGGCCGCTGGCGCCGGCCGTCGCCGCCGACACCCGGGCGACGGCGGGGCGCGCCGTGCCGGCCAGCGCGGGCTCGCCCTCCTGCAGGGATCCGTCATCGAGCAGGTGACGCCACGAGGCCAGCACCACGCGGCCCTTGGGCCGGCCCTTCTCGGGCGGCTCGATCTCGGGCAGCGTCGGCTCGTGGGCCGGCCGGGGGCCCTGCCAGCGTCCCAGCGCGACGAGTTCCGCGCGCAGGTCGGCGACCTCGATCGAGCCCAGCGGCCGCCCCATGGCCTGGGCGACCAGACCGAGGGCCCGGGCGTCGGTGATCGATGTGGTGTCGCGCAGGACGCGGCCGAACGGGCGGGCGCGGCCCTCCCAGTCCAGGAAGGTCCCCGACTTCTCGGTGACGACGCCGACCGGCAGCACCACGTCCGCCCGCTCGGTCACGGCGGTCGAACGGGTCTCCAGCGCCAGGACGAACGGAGCGGCCTCCACGGCGGCCAGGAATGCGGCCGGATCCGGGGTGTCGGCTGCCTCGACCCCGGCCAGCACCAGGGCGCCGACGCGGGGACCGCGGGCGCGGGGGCCCTTGCGGGCCGCCGCGATCACGGATGCGAGGTCCAGCCCGGGCTCGGCGGGCAGGGCGCCCGGCTCGACGCCCCACGCCTGGCTGACCTGGGCACGGGCCTCGGGGTCACCGAGCGGACGGCCCCACGGCAGCAGCCCGGGCAGGGCACCGGCCTCCAGGGCACCGCGCTCACCGGCTCGGCGGGGGACCCAGGCCAGCCGGGACCCGGTCGCCGCGGCCAGGGCCACGGCGGCGCTGATGGTGCCGGGGATATCGGCGGCGCGCTCCCCGACGAGGATGACCGACCCGGCGGCCAGCTTGGTGCCGCTGGCCGAGCGGCGGCGCTTGGGCACCGGCACCAGCGAGGCCAGGACCTCCGGCTCCTGCCCGGGAGCGGCGGCCAGCACGTGCGCCCCCAGCTTGGCCGACCCGGGCGAGGCGAACGGGGCGACGGTGAGCACCGTGGGGCCACCACGCTGGGTCGCCGCCCGCAGCCGCAGGAAGATGATCGGCGACTCCTCCTCGGGGTCCAGGCCGACCAGCAGGACCTGCGGCGCGGACTCCAGGTCCGCGTAGGTCACGCCCAGGCCCGATCCGGCCACACGGGTGCGCAGCAGGTCGGCCTCCTCGGTGCTGGTGCGCCGGGCCCGGAAGTCGACCGAGTCGGTGCCGAGCACGAGGCGGGCGAACTTGGCGTACGCGTAGGAGTCCTCCAGCGTCAGCCGGCCGCCGAGCAGCACGGCAGTGCTGTCGCCAGCCTGCGCCAGGCCCTCGGCCGCCCGCCGCAGGGCATCCGGCCAGGAGGCCTCGACCAGCCGGTCGCCCTGCCTCACCAGCGGCACGGACAGTCGCTCGCGGGTCAGGTAGGGGAACGCGAAGCGGCCCTTGTCGCAGTTCCACTCCGAGTTGACCGCCGGGTCGTCCCAGGCCAGGCGGCGCATGACGGTGGAGCGGCGCACGTCGGTGCGCAGCGCGCAGCCGCTCGCGCAGTGCTCGCACGCGGTCGGGGTGGACACCAGGTCGAACGGACGCGACCGGAACCGGTAGGCGGCGCTGGTCAGCGCCCCCACCGGGCAGATCTGCACCGTGTTGCCGGAGAAGTACGAGTTGAACGGGGTGTCCTCGCTGATGCCCACGACCTGACGGCCGCCCCGCTGCTGCAGCGTGATGAACGGGTCCCCGGCGACCTGCGCGGCGAACCGGGTGCACCGGGCACAGGACACGCAGCGCTCCCGGTCGAGCAGGATCTGCGTGGACAGCTTCACCGGCTTCGGGAACGTCCGCTTGACCAGGCTGAACCGGGAGTGCCCCGGGCCGTGGCTCATCGCCTGGTTCTGCAGCGGGCACTCCCCGCCCTTGTCGCACACCGGGCAGTCCAGCGGGTGGTTGATCAGCAGGAACTCCAGGACGCCGCGCTGGGCCTTCTCGGCCACCGCCGAGGTGTGCGCGGTGTGCACCTTCATCCCCGGCGCCACGGGGATCGCGCACGCGGGCTGCGGCTTGGGCTGACCCTCGATCTCGACCAGGCAGGCCCGGCAGGCCGCGACCGGCTCGAGCAGCGGGTGGTCGCAGAACCGCGGGATCTCCACGCCGAGCAGCTCGGCGGCGCGGATGATCAGCGTGCCCTTGGGCACGGCGACCTCGACGCCGTCGATCGCGACGACGACCTGGTCGGCCGGCGGGGCCGGGACGGCGGGGGCAGTCGTGGTGGCGGTCATCGCGTGGCTCCGGCGGCGAGGACGGTGGCGGCGGTCGGGTCGAACGCCGCGTCGGCCGCGGTGTGGGTCCCGGCCAGGAACTCCGAGCGGAAGTGCTTCATCGCGGCGGGGAACGGCGTCGCGGCGGCGTCGCCGAGGGCGCAGAAGGAGCGACCCAGGATCTGTCCGCACAGGTCGGTCAGCAGGTCGAGCTCGGCCTCGCTGCCGTGGCCGGCCTCGAACTTCTCCAGGGTGCCGGCGATCCAGCCGGTGCCCTCCCGGCACGGTGTGCACTTCCCGCACGACTCGTGCTTGTAGAACTCCAGCCAGCGGGTCACGGCCTTGACCACCGACACCGTGTCGTCGAAGACCATCGGGGTCGCGGTGCCGAGCATGGTGCCCACGGCGGCCATGTCCTCGTAGGTCAGCGGCACGTCGAGGTGCTCGGCGGTCAGCATCGGCACGCTGGACCCGCCGGGCAGCCAGAACTTCGGCTCGCCGCCGTTGCGCATCCCCCCGGCGTACTCGAGCAGCTGGCGCATGGTGGTGCCCAGCGCGACCTCGTAGATGCCCGGCTGGCGGACGTGACCGGAGACGGCCATGAGCTTGAACCCGGGGGACTTCTCCGTGCCCCACTGGGTGAGCCACGCGGCACCGTTGCGCACGATGTAGGGAACGTTGGCGATCGTCTCGACGTTGTTCACCACGGTCGGCGAGGCGTACAGGCCGGCGACGGCCGGGAACGGCGGCTTCAGCCGTGGCTGGCCGCGGCGGCCCTCCAGGGAGTCCAGCAGGGCAGTCTCCTCGCCGCAGATGTACGCCCCGGCCCCGGCGTGCACCACCAGGTCGAGGTCGAAGCCGCTGCCCAGGATGTTGCGGCCGAGGAAGCCCGCGGCGTAGGCCTCCCGGACGGCCGCCCGGACCCGGCGGTGCACGTGCGGCACCTCGCCACGGATGTAGATGAACGCGTGGTTGGCCCGGATCGCGAAGGAGGTGAGGATGCAGCCCTCGACCAGCGCGTGCGGGTTGGCCAGCATGAGCGGGATGTCCTTGCAGGCCCCCGGCTCCGACTCGTCGGCGTTGACGACCAGGTAGTGCGGCTTGCCGTCGCCCTGGGGGACGAAGCTCCACTTCAGCCCGGTCGGGAACCCGGCGCCGCCGCGGCCCCGCAGGCCCGAGTCCTTCACCAGCTGGATCAGGGCGTCGGGCCCCAGGGCGAAGCCGTCGCGCAGCTGCCGGTACCCGCCGTGACGGCGGTAGCCGGCCAGCGTGTAGGAGTCGGGCTCGTCCCAGTGGGCGGTCAGGACCGGGGTCAGCGTCATCTCAGCGCCCCCCGTCGGCCGGGCCGACCCGGTGCTCGGCTGCGGCGCGCAGGTTGGCCAGCATGAGCTCGTCGGCGTTGCCGCCGGCGTCGACCAGGCCGTCGTCGTCGATGCCCGAGATCGTCCGCTCGGCCGCCCGGAATCCCCGCACGACCGGCCCCCGGGTGGAGGCGACCTCCTCGCCCGCGGCCAGCCGGTCGAGCACCTCGACCGCGCTGGCCGGGGTCATCCGGTCGAAGAACTCCCAGTCCACGGTCATCACCGGGGCGTGGGTGCAGGCAGCCTGGCACTCGATCCGCTCCAGGTCGAACGTGCCGTCGGCGCTGACCTCGTCGTGCCCGCAGCCGGCCCGCTCGCTGACCGCCTGCCAGACGGCGTCGCCGCCCAGCAGGGCGCACATCGTGTTGGTGCACACCCCGACGTGGTGGGTGCCCGCGGGGCGGCGCTTGTACATGGTGTAGAAGGTCGCCACGGCGGCGACCTCGGCGGTGCTCAGGCCCAGTGTGTCCGCGCAGGCGGCGATGCCCTCCGGGCTGACGTAGCCCTCCTCGGACTGCACCAGGTGCAGCATCGGGAGCAACGCCGAGCGCGCCTGCGGGTAGCGCCCAGCCAGCTCGGCGAGCTCGGCGCGGGTGGTCTCGGAGATGGACATCAGCGGTCCACGCCTCCCATCACGGGGTCGATGCTGGCCACGGCCGCGATCACGTCGGCCACCATGCCGCCCTCGCACATCGCGGCGACGGACTGCAGGTTGTTGAAGCTCGGGTCGCGGAAGTGCACCCGGTAGGGCCGGGTGCCGCCGTCGGACACGACGTGCGCGCCGAGCTCACCGCGCGGGGCCTCCACCACCTGGTAGACCTGCCCGACCGGGACCGAGAACCCCTCGGTGACCAGCTTGAAGTGGTGGATCAGGGCCTCCATCGAGGTACCCATGATCTTCTTGATGTGCTCCAGCGAGTTGCCCATCCCGTCGCTGCCGACCGACAGCTGGGACGGCCAGGCGATCTTGGCGTCGCCGACCATCACCGGCCCGGGGGCCAGCCGGTCCAGCGCCTGCTCGATGATCCGCAGGCTCTGCTCCATCTCCTCCAGCCGGATCAGGAACCGGCCGTAGGCGTCGGCCGTGGTCTGGGTGGGGACCTCGAACTCGTAGTTCTCGTAGCCGCAGTACGGGGCCACCTTGCGCAGGTCCCACGGGTAGCCGGTCGCCCGCAGGATGGGGCCGGTGATGCCCAGCGCCACGCACCCGGTCAGGTCCAGGTGCCCGATCCCGACGGTGCGGCCCATCCAGATGGCGTTGCCCACCAGCAGGTTCGCGGTGTCGCGGAACCGGGTGCGCAGCAGGTCGACGGTCCACTGGATCCGGGACTTCATGTCCTGGCCCTTGTCGTCGCGCTCGGGCATGTCCTGCGCGAGGCCACCGGGCCGGACGTAGGCGTGGTTCATGCGCAGGCCGCTGATCAGCTCGAACAGGTCCAGCACGAGCTCGCGCTCGCGGAAGCCGAACATCGTGGCGGTCAGGGCCCCCAGCTCCAGCGCACCGGTGCCCAGGCAGACCAGGTGCGAGCCGATCCGGTTGAGCTCCATGAGGATGACCCGGATGACGGTGGCCCGATCCGGGACCTCGTCGGTGATGCCGAGCAGCCTCTCCACGGCCAGGCAGTACGCGGTCTCGTTGAAGAAGCTGGACAGGTAGTCCATGCGGGTGACGAACGTGGTGCCCTGCACCCAGGTGCGGTACTCGAGGTTCTTCTCGATGCCGGTGTGCAGGTAGCCGATGCCGCAGCGGGCCTCCTGCACGTTCTCGCCCTCGAGCTCGAGGATCAGCCGCAGCACGCCGTGGGTCGACGGGTGCTGGGGACCCATGTTGACCACGATGCGCTCGTTCTCGTGGCTCGGGTCGAGGGTGATGGTGTCCCAGTCCCCGCCGGAGACGGTGAACACCCGCCCCTCGGTGGTCTCGTAGCCGGCCGCCTCGGGGGTGTCGCCGGACTCGTAGGTGGTGCTCATGAGCTGTACGACCTCCGCTGGTCCGGCGGCGGCGTGGTGGCGCCCTTGTACTCCACGGGGATGCCGCCGAGGGGGTAGTCCTTGCGCTGCGGGTGGCCGGGCCAGTCGTCCGGCATGAGGATCCGGGTCAGGGCGGGGTGGCCGTCGAAGCGGATGCCGAACATGTCCCACGTCTCGCGCTCGTGCCAGTCGGCCGACGGCCAGACCGGGACCACCGAGGGGACGTGCGCGTCGGCGTCAGGACAGGTGACCTCGAGGCGGACCCGCCGGCGATGGGTCATGGACAGCAGGTGGATCACCGCGTGCAGCTCGCGGCCGGCGTCCGCGGGATAGTGCGCACCCGACACCGAGTGGCACACCTCGAAGCGCAGGCCGGGCTCGTCACGCAACGTCCGGGCCACCGTGAGCAGGTGCTCGCGGCGCACGTAGAACGTGATCTCGCCGCGGTCGACCACCACCTTCTCGATGGCCGAGGCGGCCGGCAGCCCGGCGTCGGCCAGGGACAGCTCGAGCTCGTCGGCCACCGCGTCGAACCACCCGCCGAAGGGGCGCTCGCTGGCGCCCGGCAGCTCCACCCGGCGGACCAGCCCGCCGAACCCCGAGGTGTCGCCGGAGCCGGACACCCCGAACGCACCGTGCCGGACGCCCACCGGGTCGGCGACCGGGGTGAGGCCCAGGTCCACGGCCCCGACCGGGACCACCTGGCCGTCCTGGCTCATCGCAGCAGCCCCTTCATGTCGATCGTCGGCGTGGCCTGCAGGGCCTCCTGCTCGAGCTGCTCGATCTCCGCACGGCGGTGGGCACCGAGCTTGGTGTCCATGACCTGCTGGTGCAGCTTGAGGATCGCGTCGATGAGCATCTCGGGCCGCGGCGGGCACCCGGGCAGGTAGATGTCGACCGGGACGATGTGGTCGACGCCCTGGACGATGGCGTAGTTGTTGAACATGCCGCCCGAGGACGCGCACACGCCCATGGCGATGACCCACTTGGGCCCGGGCATCTGGTCGTAGACCTGTCGCAGCACCGGCGCCATCTTCTGGCTCACCCGTCCGGCCACGACCATCAGGTCGGCCTGTCGCGGGGAGCCGCGGAAGACCTCCATGCCGAAGCGGGCCAGGTCGTAGCGGCCGTTGCCGGTGGCCATCATCTCGATGGCACAGCAGGCCAGGCCGAACGTGGCCGGCCACATCGAGCTCTTGCGGGCGTAGCCGGCCAGCTTCTCGACGCTGGTCAGCAGGATCCCTGCGGGGAGCTGCTCCTCGAGGCCCATCAGTCCCACTCCAGTCCGCCGCGGCGCCACACGTAGACGTAGGCCGCCAGCAGGGTCGCGATGAACAGCAGCATCTCCACCAGGCCGAAGATGCCCAGCGCGTCGAACGAGACCGCCCACGGGTACAGGAACACGATCTCGATGTCGAAGACGATGAACAGCATCGCCGTGAGGTAGTACTTCACGGGGAACTTGCCGCCCCCCATGGGCTGGGGCGTGGGCTGGATGCCGCACTCGTAGGCGTCCAGCCGGGCCCGGTTGTAGCGCTTCGGCCCGGTGATGCCGGCCAGGGTCACCGACAGCAGCGCGAATGCGAAGGCCAGCAGGCCGAGGACGAGGATCGGCGTGTAGACGTTCACTGGTGGGATCACCCGCCCTCTCGTCGAGGCGTCCGGACCGGCGTGGTCCGCGGCGCGGTCACATCCTAGGCACCCGGGTGGGGGCCTCCGAATCAGGCTGCCGGTGTCACGCGTGACAGCCCGTTGATCAGCCGATCCATCGGATCGGGTTGCGCGGTGTCGGTGAGGTTGGCCATGAGCTTCAGGGCCAGCTGGCGCAGCACCGGCACGGGCATGCCGTACGTGGTCGCCAGCTTCATCACCGACGGGTGGCCGATGGCCCGCACGAACCACCGGCCGAGTGTGTAGTAGCCCCCGTAGACCGCCTTGAGGTCCTCGGCGTAGCCGTGCAGCTGCGCCTCCCGACCGTGGGCCCGCGGCTGGTCCAGCGCGGCGTCCACGCGCTGGCCCGCCAGCGCGCCGGCCTCGAGGGCGTAGTCGATGCCCTCGCCGTTGAACGGGTTGACCATGCCGCCGGCATCGCCCACCAGCAGCATCCCCTTGAGGTAGTGCGGCTGCCGGTTGAACCCCATGGGCAGGGCCATCCCGCCGATGCGGGCGGTGTCGGCGTGCTCGCGCAGCTGCCAGTGCTCGGGGGTCTCGCGCAGCCACCGCCGCAGGTGGTCGCGGTAGTCGACGTTCTGGAACGCCCGGGAGGTGTTGAGGATCCCCAGGCCGATGTTGACCCGGCCGTCGGCCAGGCCGAACACCCACCCGTAGCCGGGCAGCAGCGCGCCGTCGGAGCGCAGCTCCAGCCAGGACTCCATCCACGGCTCGGCCGCGCGCGGGCTGGGTGCGTAGGCCCGGACGGCCACCCCCATGGGCCGGTCCTCCCGGCGGCCGATTCCCATGGCGACCGCCATCCGGGAGGAGACGCCGTCGGCTGCCACCACGACCGGGGCGCGGTAGGCCACCTGCGGCCCCACCGGCCGGCCCCGGTCGTCGGTCGGCTGGGCCAGCACCCCGGTGACCCGGCCGGTCCGCTCGTCGCGGGTGGGCCCGAGCACCTTGGTCCGCTCCACCAGCCGCGCACCGGCTGCCGCTGCGTGGCGGGCCAGGATCTCGTCGAGCTCCATCCGGGCGCGCACCAGGCCGAAGTCGGGGAAGCGTTCGAGGGTGGGCCACGGCAGCTCGTAGGTGCGTCCGTTGGCGACGATGCGCAGCCCGCGGTTGCGGGCCCAGCCTGCCTCCGGGGAGATGTCCACGCCCATGGTGACCA
Source organism: Candidatus Nanopelagicales bacterium (assembly GCA_039812125.1). Lineage (GTDB taxonomy): Bacteria > Actinomycetota > Actinomycetes > S36-B12 > CAIYMF01 > Prado023. The sequence goes on along the minus strand of JBDHZV010000021.1, from coordinate 15,796 downwards.
GCGAGCGCACCGCCCGCGGGGTCAGCCCGTCGCCGCAGACCTTGTCGCGGGGGAACGCCGCGCGCTCCAGCAGCAGCACGTCGCGCCCTGCCGACGCCAGCCGGTGCGCCGTGGCGGAGCCGGCGGGGCCCGCGCCGACGACGATCACGTCGGCGTCGACGGGGTTGCCGCGCAGCGAGTCGACCGGCACGGGTGCACCTCAAGGGGGGATCGTCGGGTTCGCCCGATCCTAGCGCCGCCGCCCGACGCCCGCAGCAGCCATCGCTCGACGCAGCGGGCCACCCGCGGGGTCGGCGGCCCTCCCGACGAAGCGGACGGCGGGCGGCGCAACGGGCCGAACGTCCCGCGGATGGGGACCAAAGTCCCGTGTGGCGAAGCCGTCCGTGGGGGAGAGTCATCATCCCGCTGCCCCGACAATGGGAGCCCTAACCCCTGTACGACCCACCCCCGGTCGGCGCACACTGCACACGACGCAGCAGCCACCCGGTGGTGACCGCGCCGCACCCGGCGCCGGCACCGAACGCCGCACGACGACGAGAGGGTCCCGCGATGACGACGACCACCGACACCACCGCATCCGCGCCCTGGGCGGGCTTCGACGACGGCGTCTGGCGCCACGTCGTCGACGTCGCCGGGTTCATCCGCGCCAACTACACGCCGTACGAGGGTGACGACACCTTCCTGGTCGGCCCCACGGAGCGCACCACCCGGCTCTGGCGCTCGGTCGCGGACCTGATGCTGGTCGAGCGGGAGCGCGGCATCCTCGACGTCGACGTGCACACGCCCAGCACCATCACCTCGCACCGTCCCGGCCGGATCAGCCCGGACATCCCCGAGCTGATCGTGGGCCTGCAGACCGACGCGCCGCTCAAGCGCGCGATCATGCCCAACGGTGGCTGGCGGATGGTGGAGAACGGGTTGCGCGCCTACGGCTACGAGCCGGACCCGCAGGTCACCGAGATCTTCACCAAGTACCGCAAGACCCACAACCAGGGCGTCTTCGACGCCTACACCCCGGAGATCCGCGCCGCCCGGTCCAGCCACGTCGTCACCGGCCTGCCGGACGCCTACGGCCGCGGCCGGATCATCGGCGACTACCGCCGCGTGGCGCTGTACGGCGTCGAGCGCCTGGTCGCGGCCAAGAGGGCCGAGATCGCCGCGCTGGACGACCTGCACAGCACCGACGAGGTCATCCGCGACCGCGAGGAGCTGCACGAGCAGGTGCGGGCGCTGGGCGAGCTCGTCGAGCTCGGCGACATGCACGGCGCGGACCTGCGCCGACCCGCCGCCACCGCCCACGAGGCGATCCAGTGGCTCTACCTGGCCTACCTGGGCGCGATCAAGGAGCAGAACGGCGCGGCCATGAGCCTGGGCCGGGTGTCGACCTTCCTGGACGTGTACCTGCAGCGCGACCTCGCCCGCGGGGTGCTCACCGAGGCCCGCGCCCAGGAGCTCATCGACGACTTCGTCATCAAGCTGCGCATGGTGCGGTTCCTGCGCACCCCCGAGTACGACGCGCTGTTCTCCGGTGACCCGACCTGGGTCACCGAGGCGATCGGTGGGATGGGCTACGACGGCCGCACCCTGGTCACCCGCACGTCCTTCCGGTTCCTGCAGACCCTGTACAACCTGGGCCCGGCCCCGGAGCCGAACCTGACGGTGCTGTGGTCACCCACGCTGCCGGACGGGTTCAAGCGGTTCTGCGCGAAGGTCTCGATCGACACCTCGGCCATCCAGTACGAGTCCGACGACCTGCTGCGCGAGTACAACGAGGGCGGCGACGACTGCGCCATCGCGTGCTGCGTGTCCAGCATGCCGGTCGGCAAGCGGATGCAGTTCTTCGGCGCCCGGGTGAACCTGGCCAAGACCCTGCTGTACGCGCTCAACGGCGGCCGCGACGAGATCACCGGCAAGCCGGTCGTGGACCTCGGCGGCCCGGTGACCGGGGACACCCTGGAGTTCGACGACGTGTGGGCGCGCTTCGACCGTGCGATGACCTGGCTGGCCGGCGCCTACGTGAACGCCCTGAACGTGATCCACTACATGCACGACAAGTACGCCTACGAGCGCCTCGAGATGGCCCTGCACGACTACAACCCGGAGCGCACCCTGGCCTGCGGCATCGCGGGGCTGTCGATCGTGGCCGACTCGCTGTCGGCCATCCGGCACACCGGCGTGCACCCGGTGCGCGACGAGACCGGGCTGATCACCGACTTCGTGCTCGACGGCGAGTACCCGGCGTTCGGCAACAACGACGACCGGGTCGACGACATCGCCGCCGAGGTCGTGCACGTGTTCATGGAGAAGGTCCGCCAGTTCCCGGCGTACCGCAACGCCCGGCACACGCAGTCCGTGCTCACGATCACGTCGAACGTCGTGTACGGCGCCAACACGGGCTCGACCCCCGACGGGCGCAAGCGCGGGGAGCCGTTCGCCCCGGGCGCCAACCCGATGCACGGACGGGACCGCAAGGGCCTGATCCCCGCGGCGCTGTCGGTGGCCAAGCTGCCCTACGCCGATGCCCAGGACGGCATCTCGATGACCGCATCGGTCATCCCGTCCGGCTTGGGCCGCACGCTGGACGAGCAGGTGGACAACCTGGTCGGCGTGCTCGACGGCTACGTGGAGAGCCACGGGTTCCACCTCAACGTCAACGTGCTCAACCGCGACCGGCTCCTCGACGCCATGGAGCACCCGGAGAACTACCCGCAGCTGACGATCCGGGTGTCCGGGTACGCGGTGAACTTCGTGCGGCTGACCCGCCAGCAGCAGCAGGACGTGATCGACCGCACGTTCCACATGAGCGTCTAGCCGGACGTGCGGGAGGCCAGATGACCGCAGACGTCGCCGACGGCACGCGCATCGGCTTCGTGCACTCCGCCGAGACCACCTCGGGGGTCAACGGCCCCGGGCTGCGCTACACGGTGTTCCTGTCCGGGTGCCCGCTGCGCTGCCTGTACTGCCACAACCCCGACACCCAGACGATGCGGCTGGGCGAGCGCACCACCGTGCGCCGGGTGATCGAGGAGGCGGGCCGGTACCAGGCGTTCCTCAAGCGTGGCGGCGGGCTGACCGTCACCGGCGGCGAGCCCCTGCTGCAACCGGCCTTCGTGGAGGACCTGTTCGTCGGGGTGAAGCAGGCCTACGGCCTGCACACCGCCCTGGACACCTCGGGGACCGGGGGGCACCGGGCCAGCGACCGGCTGCTCGACGCGACCGACCTGGTCCTGCTCGACATCAAGGCCGGCAGCGCCGCGCTGTACGAGCGGGTCAGTGGCGGCGGGCAGTTCGGGGCGCTCGTGGAGTTCGCCAGCCGGCTGGTGGACAAGCAGGTGCCCATCTGGGTGCGGTTCGTGCTGGTGCCGGGGCTCACGGATGACCCGGCCGCGGTCGCCGAGGTCGCCGACCTGGCCGCCGAGCTGGGTCCCGTGGTCCAGCGTGTGGAGGTCCTGCCCTACCACCGGCTCGGGGTGGACAAGTACGAGGCACTCGGGCGGGCCTACCCCCTGCTGCACACCCCGCCGCCGACCCTCGAGCAGGTGCGCGCCGCCCTGGCGATCTTCCGGGAGCGCGGGCTGCACGCGCTGGCCTGAGCCGGCGCGGGTCAGGCAGCCACGGCCGACAGGCCCTTGACGACCAGCATCGAGGCGACCAGGGCCCCCGTGGCGTACGTCACGGCCCGGTTGTGGGTCAGCAGCCAGGACCGCCAGCCGGCGTAGACGTCGGCGGCCCGGTCGCGGCGCAGCAGCAGCACCCCGAGGGGTGCGGCGACCCCGAGCGAGGCCAGCGCCACGAACCCCAGGCCGACCGCCACCAGCGCGCCCCCGGCCAGTCCCACCTGCAGCATCTCGTTCACCGCGGCCACCACCACGATGTAGTTGGGCAGGAACGCGCCCAGCACCAGGGCGAACGGCCAGCTCGCTGCGTCGAGCCGGGCCAGCCAGCCCGGCGGCTCCGGATCGCGCACCGCCCCGGGGGCGCGCCGCCAGCGCAGGGCCAGGACCGCGAGCAGCACCAGCCCGAGCCCGAGCTCGACCAGCCCGGCCACGGTGGACGAGGTCGCGGGTGGCGTGTCCGCCCCGAGCGTGGCCGTCAGGACCGCCACCGTGGTCAGGGCCGCGACCCACCCGATCACGTACGCGACCTCCTTGACCACGCCGCCGCGGGTCGACACCAGCACGATGCCGGCCAGCACCGACCAGGGCTGGGCGGCCAGCGCGAGGGCGAGCAGGGCCAGGGTGGCCAGCGAGGAGGCATCCACGGGGACTCCCAGGGTCGGGCCGAGGGCACGGCCGGGGACGCACATGGTGCCCCACCGGCCGCGCCGGTCCCGAGCCGGGGTTCGATTCGGCCCTGTCCCGCCCGGGCGGGGATGATGTCCCGGTGACGCGTGCCAGCCTGGAGAAGGACCCCCGCGACGTGCAGTCGATGTTCGACCACGTCGCAGCCCGCTACGACCTGACCAACGACGTGCTGTCGTTGGGCCAGGACCGGCACTGGCGGCGCGAGGTGGTGCGCTCGGTGGCGCCGCGGCCGGGCCAGCGGATCCTCGACCTCGCCGCCGGCACGGGCACCAGCGCACTGCCGTTCGTGCGGGCCGGCGCCCTGGTGGTGGCCAGCGACTTCTCGCTGGGGATGCTGGGCGAGGGCCGCCGGCGCTACCCCGAGCTGCCGCTGGTCGCCGGTGACGCCACAGCGCTGCCGTTCGCCGACGACACCTTCGACGCCGTCACGATCTCGTTCGGCCTGCGCAACGTGGTCGACCCGGACCTGGCGCTGGCCGAGATGCACCGGATCACCAGGCCGGGCGGCCGGCTCGTGGTCTGCGAGTTCAGCCACCCCACGTGGGCCCCGTTCCGCACGGTGTACCTGGAGTACCTGATGCGCGCCCTGCCGGCGATCGCCCGCCGGGTGTCCAGCGCCCCGGCCGCCTACGAGTACCTCGCGGAGTCCATCCGGGCGTGGCCGACCCAGCCCGAGCTGGCCGCTCGGGTGGCGGCGGCCGGGTGGACCCAGGTGGCCTGGCGCGACCTGTCCGGGGGGGTGGTGGCCCTGCACCGGGGGGTCGCGCAGCCCTCGCCGGCCGGCGGGCAGCCTCCGCAGGGGCAGGTACCCTAGGGGGTGTGACCGGCCGCATCCCCGCCACCGACCGCGGACGCCTGGTCCGCACGGTGACGCTGGACGGCATCGGCGAGCACCTGCTGTCCCTGCTGCCCGCCAGCGGCGGCTACGCCTGGGTGCGCAACGGATCGGGCTTCGTCGGCTGGGGCGAGGCGGCCCGCGTGGCGATCTCCGGTCCGGAGCGGTTCAGCCGCGCGCAGCGCTGGTGGAGCACCTGGTGCGAGCAGGCCCGCGTCGACGACCGCGTCGGGCTGCCGGGGACCGGGCCCGTGGCCTTCGCCTCGTTCACCTTCGACACGGGCCCCCAGGAGTCGGTCGTGATCGTGCCAGCCGTGCTGGTCGGGCACCGCGACGGACGGACCTGGCTGACCACGGTGGAGGGCGAGGATCTCGCCGACCTGCCGCCGGCGGGCCCCGGCGACGGGCTCGCCCGGCCGGAGGTGACCTGGTCGCAGGGCTCCCGGCCCGTCGCGCACTGGGCGGCCGCGGTCGCCGAGGCCGTGGCCCGGATCTCCTCCGGCGAGCTGGACAAGGTCGTGCTGGCTCGCGACGTGGTCGCCGAGCTCGACGGGCCGGTCGACGCCCCGGGCCTGCTGGCCCGGCTGGCCACCAGCTTCCCCGAGTGCTGGACGTTCAGCGTCGACGGCCTGCTCGGGGCAACCCCGGAGCTGCTGGTGCGGCGCAGCGGTGATCGCGTGACCTCCCGGGTGCTGGCCGGGACCGTCCTGAGCCGCGGCGACGCCTCCGTCGACGCCGGCCTGGCGGCCGCCCTGCTGGGGTCCGGCAAGGACCTCGAGGAGCACGAGTACGCGGTCGGCTCGGTCGCGGAGGCCCTGGCCGCGCACTGCACCGATCTCCAGGTCCCCGCGGCCCCGCACGTGCTGTCGCTGTCGAACGTGCAGCACCTGGCCACCGACGTCACCGGCATGCTCGCCGACGGGGCCCCGGCCCTGGCCCTGGCCGCCTCGCTGCACCCCACCGCCGCCGTGTGCGGCACCCCCACCGAGCGTGCGGCCAGCCTGATCCGGGAGCTCGAGGGGATGGACCGCGGGCGCTACGCCGGCCCGGTCGGCTGGTTGGACGCCCACGGCGACGGCGAGTTCGGCATCGCGCTGCGCTGCGCGGCCGTGGAGGACTCCCCCCGCGGGTCGGCGACCCGACTGCGGCTGTACGCCGGGTGCGGGATCGTGGCCGGCTCGACGCCGGAGTCGGAGATCGCCGAGTCCGAGGCCAAGCTCGACGCCATCCGGCGCGCCATCGGCTGACCCGGTGTTCGCGGTCGCCGACGTGGCGACGGTCCCGGGCATCGAGCCGGACGTGCGGCCCTCTGGAGTGAGCCTGTCGGATACCCCCTAGGGTATGCTGGGCAGACGACCCCGCCCTCCAAGGAGACACCATGGGATTCCTCGGCAACCTGTTCGGCAGCCGCACCCCCGCCCCGGACGCCGCAACGCTCAAGGCGTCGGGTGCGAAGGTGATCGACGTCCGCTCCCGCCGGGAGTTCCAGTCCGGCCACGTCGCCGGCGCCCGCAACATCGACGTCTCCGCACCCGACTTCGCCCAGCAGGTCAAGCGCCTGAACGCCCGGTACACCTACGTGGTGTACTGCCAGAGCGGCGGCCGCTCGTCCCGCGCCGCGGCCACCATGAAGTCCGCAGGGCTGACCGTCATCGACGGCGGCGGCATCGGCCGGATGCAGTCCAGCGGCTGGGGCCTCGGGGCCTGAACCCCCGGGGCAGCGGACCACGCCCGCGCGGCGCGTCAGGCGCCGGGGAGGCCGGCGCCGGGGGCTCCCGTCACCGCTGCGGCGGCCGCCTCGCGCACCCGGTCGAGCAGGGCCGCCTCGCGGGGGCGGGGCCCCACCTTCGCCACGACGACGTGCACCCCACCAGCAGCCCTGGCCCGCTCGATCGCGGCGTCGAGGCCGGACAGGTCGGCCACGCCGATCGCCGGGACACCCGCGGCCCGGGCGACCGCGACCAGGTCCCGGCCCTGGGGGGTTCCGAACAGCTGCTCGAACCACGGGAGATGCTCGGGACGCCCCTGCTCGAGCTGGTGGAAGATCCCGCCGCCGTCGTTGTCCACCACGACGATCACGAGGTCGGGCCGGGGCTCGCCCGCCCCGCCCAGCAGCCCGTTGTGGTCGTGCAGGAAGGCGAGATCCCCGACCAGCGCCGTCGCTGGCCCCCCTCCGGCGTGCTGGTGGGCCAGCGCCGCCCCCCACGCGGTCGACACCAGCCCGTCGATGCCGTTGGCCCCCCGGTTGCCCACCACACGCAGCCCCCGGCGCGGATCCGCCACCGCCTCCAGGTGGCGGACCGGCCAGGAGGCCGCGACCAGCAGCAGGCCGTCGTCCGGGGCGGCGGTCCACACCCGGCGCGCGACCGCGGGGCCGGACATCCCGGAGGACTCCAGGGCGGCCACGACGGCGCGGCCCGCGCCAGCCCCGGCCGACTGCCACTGGCGCCACCATCGCGGGTCGGGTTGGGCCGCCGCTGGTGGCAGCGGGATCGAGCCGAGCACGCGCCGGGCGGTGCGCGCGGGGTCGCAGACCTCCCGGCCGACGTCGGACAGCTCGATCGCGACGTGCGATCCCGCCGCCCGGACCAGCTCGAGGGTGGGCCGGGACAGCCCGAACAGGCCCACGGACACCACGAGCTCGGGTGGGTGCTCGGCCAGGAAGCCCGGCGTGCCGAGCACCAGCGGGGCATGGGGCAGGAAGCGGGACGCCGCGTGCATGTTGGCCGTCGGCTCGGCCACGACCGGCCAGCCGCAGGCCTCGGCCAGCTCGGCCAGCCACTGCTGGTGGCCCGCCAGGGCGGTCGCGGGCAGGTCGCCCACCAGCAGCACCCCGTGAGCCGGGACGTCGATGAGCGCGTCCAGCTCCCGGCTGTCGCATCCGGCCAGCGGGGTGCGTCGCGCCCGGGGCGGGCCGGACCGGGCCGGGACCGGACCGGGCTGCGGATCGTTGCCATCCTCGGGGACCAGCGGAAGGCGCAGGGCCACGTTGAGGTGCACCGGCCCACAGTGGGCCGACCCGGCGGTGCCGGGGGTCCCGGGGGTCCCGGCCATCGCAGCCGCCAGGGCCGTCCCCACCGCAGCGCGCACCGTGCGCGCCGCCGCAGCGGGGTCGTCCGGCCCCGGGTGGCGGGCTGCATCGAGGTCGGCGGCGTGGCGGACCATCTGCCCGAAGAACCCCACCTGGTCGATGGTCTGGGGGGAGGCCACCCCCCGGGCCTCCGGCGGCCGGTCGGCCGTGATCACCACCAGCGGCAGGGCGCTGTACGAGGCCTCGACCACCGCCGGGGCCAGGTTGGCCACGGCCGTGCCGGAGGTGCACACGACCGCGACCGGCTCACCGGAGGTCCGGGCCAGTCCCACCGCCAGGAATCCGGCGCAGCGCTCGTCGAGCCGGACGTGCAGGCGCACCCGGCCCGCCCGGGCCAGCCGAGCCGCCGCGAACGCCAGGGGGGCTGATCGGGATCCCGGGCTGAGCACGACCTCCCGCACGCCCTGGTGCACCAGCTCGTCGAGCAGGTCGCGGGCCAGGTGCGTGGACGGGTTCACCGGGGGTCGGCGCCTCAGATCACCGTGAGCAGCCGTGCGCACCGGGCCAGCCGCTCCCGCCACCAGAGGGCGCCCTCGGCGCCCAGGGAGTCGGCAGCACGGCCCAGCGCGTGCTCGTCGGGCAGCGTCCGGGTCACGGCCATCCGACCCTCGCGGGGCACGAGCGTGCTGGCGCAGACGTCGTCGGCCAGCAGCAGGCCGGTCCCCAGCCCGGCGGCCCCCGCCAGGTCGGGGACGGCGGCGGCCAGGGCCAGTCCGGCACACAGCCCCACCGATGTGTTCATCTCGCTGGAGACCACGACGGGCAGCCCGATCTCCCGGATCAGCCCGAGCGCGCGGCCCACCCCGCCGACGGGGGCGACCTTCACGATCAGGACGTCGCCGGCCGAGCGCAGGGAGGCCGCCAGGTCGTCGGCGAACAGGTCGCGCGCGCGGCGCAGTCCCTCATCGACGGCGATCCGCACCGCCACGTCGTCGTCGACGAGCCGATAGCGCAGCTCGGCCAGCTCGGTGGTCGTGCGACAGGGCTGCTCGAGGTAGTCCAGGACCGGGCCGAACTCGGCGTCGAACATCCGGGCGGCCCGGCGGGCCTGCGTGACGGTCCAGGAACCGTTGGCGTCCAGCCGGATCAGCGGGTCGCGCACCCCCGCCTCGCTCAGCGCAGCGCGCACCGTGGCCACCCGGGCCAGGTCGTCGGCCAGCGCCGCCCCGGGATCGGCGACCTTCACCTTGTACGTCGTCGCCCCGGTGCGCGCGGCCGCGTCGGAGACGAACCCGGCCACCTCGTCCTGCGGCAGCGCCGGGACGATCACGTTGACCGGGACCGAGGCGCGCACCGGCTCCGGCCAGCGCCCCCACCCGGCCTCGACGGCCGCGGCCAGCCACCGGGCCGCCTCCCAGTCGTCGTACTCCGGGAAGGGCGCCCACTCCGCCCAGCCGCTGGGGCCGCACAGCAGCAGGCCCTCGCGGTGCTCGACGCCCCGGAACCGGCGTGCCAGGGGGACCCGGAACGGCACGGCGACGCTGAGCAGCTCGGTGGCGGACGGCTCCGGCAGGGCATGCCGCCCCCGTTGCGGCGGAACCTCGGCAGGCGCGCCGAGGGGCGTCTGGGCCTGGTCTCCGGCCATCATGTCAGGGCCGCCTGGGGAACTTGCCGAAGTCGGGGGCGCGCTTGGAGGTGTAGGCGTCGCGGCCCTCCTGGGCCTCCTCGGTCATGTAGAACAGCAGGGTGGCGTCGCCGGCGAGCTGCTGGATCCCGGCCAGGCCGTCGTCGGCGGCGTTCAACGAGCCCTTGAGCATCCGCAGCGCCAGGGGCGACATCGTCAGGATCTCGCGCGCCCACTGCATGGTCTCCTCCTCCAGCGCGGCCAGGGGGACCACCGAGTTCACCAGCCCCCAGTCGAAGGCCTGCTCGGCGCCGTACTGCCGGCACAGGAACCACACCTCGCGGGCGCGCTTCTGGCCGATCTGGCGGGCGAGCAGCCCCGAGCCGTAGCCGCCGTCGAAGGACCCCACCTTGGGCCCGGTCTGGCCGAACCGGGCGTTCTGCGCGGCGATGGTCAGGTCGCACACGACATGCAGGACGTGGCCACCACCGATGGCGTACCCAGCGACCATCGCGATCACCGGCTTGGGCAGGCGGCGGATCTGGACCTGCAGGTCGAGCACGTTGAGCCGGCCGATGCCCTTGCGCGCCACGTCGTCGTCGCCGATGTAGCCGTCGTCGCCGCGGATGCGCTGGTCCCCGCCCGAGCAGAACGCCCAGTCCCCCTGGCCGGTGAGCACGATGACCCCGACCCGGTCGTCGTCGCGCGCCAGGTTGAAGGCCTCCTGCAGCTCGAACAGCGTCTGCGGCCGGAACGCGTTGCGGACCTGCGGCCGGTCGATCGTGATCTTCGCGACCCCGTCGCCGGACAGCTCGTAGCGGATGTCCCCGAACTGCCCGGCCGGCTCCCAGTCCGCCGCGGGCCGGATCGTCGAGACGGCGGGGTCCCGGTAGGCGGGGCTGTCCGGGCCGACCACCGGGGGCAGGGGATAGCGGTCGCGAGTGTCCACGAGAGGGAAGGGTATTGCACGGACCCACCGGGAGCCGTGGATGCGAGCCGGGCTCGGCGCTGCTGCTGCGCGACAATGCCCCCATGACCTCCGCCGCGCCGCGCCGCCGGGGCCCCCGCCCCGGCCAGGCCCCCGGCACCCGTGAGGCGATCGTGGCCGCGGCGCGCGCCGAGTTCGGCGACCGGGGCTTCAGCGGGGCCACGATGCGCTCGATCGCGGCGCGAGCCGGGGTCGACCCGGCGCTCATCCACCACTACTTCGGCACCAAGCAGGGCCTGTTCTCCGAGGTCCTGCTGATCGGGATGGGACCGGCCCGCCAGGCCCTGCCCCGCATGCTGGCGGGTCCTCGCGACGAAGCCGGTCGGCGCATCGTGCGCACGTTCCTCGAGCTCTACGAGGACCCGTCGGTCCGCGACCCGATGATCGCGCTCATGCGCTCGGCGATGACCTCGCCGGAGGCGGCCGCGCTGGCGGCGAGCCTGATCGGCGAGGAGATGCTGCCCCGGGTGGCGACGCTGGCCGTCGGGCCGGACCCGCAGCGCCAGGTGGCGCTGGCGATGACGCACCTGCTGGGAACCATGCTGGGCCGCCACGTGATCGGCCTGCCCGCCCTGCAGGGCCCGGTCGAGGCCCTGGTCGACGAGCTGGCCCCGGTCGTGCAGCGCTACCTGGACGGCTCCTGACCGACCGGCGCCCCGCTGGTGGACGCCGCGGCGCGCAGCACCACAGGCGTGGGCTGCTGCGCCGACCCGACGCAGGCCAGCGTCCAGCCCTCCTGCTCGGGCAGGGTCACGTCCAGCGCCCAGCGACGGGCCGGCACCGGCCGGGACCATCCGGCGGGCCGGGTGCAGTCCAGCGTCGCGAGGGGCCCGACCCTGTCGGCAACGACCCGCGGGGCGGCCAGCCGCGGGTCCAGCCGGACGGCGACGGTGCTGCCCGGAGCCGCGACCGGCGTCAGCGCGGCGGCGGGCGCGACTCCCGTCGGGTCCTCCAGCGGGCACCCGGTGCCCAGGCTCAGGGCACCGTCGCGGAAGCACCCCGCCAACCCGGCGACGCCCACCAGGTACGTGGTGTCCGCGCGGGGCGGCTGGACGGCCCCGGCACGCACCTCGCACGGCCGGCCCCGCGCGCAGTCGGGGGCCTCCGGCATGGCGATGGTGGTGGACACGACCATCGCCACGGCGTCGCCGGCCACGTCCAGGGCCGGCGACCCGGCGCTGCCGCCGAGGGTCCCCCCGCAGTCCGACCCGAGCACGTCGCGCCACACCCAGGGCCCCTCGAGCAGGTCGGTCGAGTCGGCCACGGTGCACGTGGCCCCACGCAGGTAGCGCTGGTCCTGCGCGACCCCGTCGACCGGAACCCCCGCCACGAGCACCTTCGTGCCCGGCGCGGGGACCGCCGCGACCCGGATGGGCCGGATCCCCCGGTCGACCAGCTGCCCCACCGTGGCGCCCAGGCCGACGACGGCCAGGTTGGTCCACCGGGCCGAGGCCCAGGCCACCTCGGTGATCCGGACGGTCACCAGGTCCGGCTCCACGGTGCTGGTCATGGGGGCGAAGGCGTGCAGGACCAGGGTGGCGCCCTCCACCGGTTCGTCCCACCGCACCGCCGCCGACCCGGTGACCCCGACACAAGGGGCGGCGGTGACCGCGAACGCCGGGTCAGCCGCGCTGCCGCCGGTGTCGAGCAGCCAGGCCGTGCACGGGGCGGGCAGGCCGGCGGCCCGGCCCACCGAGGCCAGCGTGGTGCCCTCGGCCTGGGAGGCCAGGAACAGCCCGTTGGGCGCTGAGGCGGACTGGTCGACGGTCGCCTCCCGCGCCTGGCGGGAGTACAGCCCCACGATCGACAGCAGCGTGACCAGTGCCGCCGCGCCGGCCAGCCAGAGGGGCCGCCGGCCGGAGCGGCGCGGCTGGGCAGTGGGGGGCGGCTCGGTCACCGCGCCACCGTAGCCCCGCCGGGGTCCCACGGGCGCCCGGGCCCGCCAGCGGGCATCTCGGAGACGTCGGGGGGACCATCGAGAGCATGACCACGATCCTCGCCGGTGCCGCCCTGGTCCTGCCCACGCAGCTGGTGACCACGGGGTGGGTCGAGCTGGAGGGCGACCGGATCGTGCACGTGGGCTCCGGGGTGCCCCCGCGGTCGGCCGACGTCGACCTGGGTGGGGGCTACCTGGCCCCGGGGTTCGTGGACATCCACTCCCACGGCGGCGGCGGGTCCACCGTCGTCGGCGGGGACCCGGACGCGGTCGCCGGGTTCGCCCGGGCCCACCGCGAGCACGGGACCACCACCATCGTGGCCAGCCTGGTGTCCGCCCACCCCGACGCCCTGGCGCGCGACGTGGCGGCGCTGGCCGAGCTGGCCCAGGAGGGGGTGATCGCCGGGATCCACCTGGAGGGCCCGTGGATCGCCCCCGAGTACAAGGGCGCCCACGACCCGGCCACCCTGCGCGACCCGGACCCCGAGGAGGTCGACGCCCTGCTGCGGATCGGCCGGGGCACGATCCGGATGGTCACGCTGGCCCCGGAGTACCCCCACGGCCTCGACGCCGTGGCCCGGTTCGCCGCAGCCGGGGTGATCCCGGCCGTCGGGCACACCAACGCCACGTACGCCCAGACCCGGGCGGCGATCGAGGCGGGGGCGTCCTGCTCGACGCACCTGTTCAACGCGATGCGGCCCGTCAACCACCGCGAGCCCGGCCCGGTGGTGGCGCTCACCGAGGACGAGCGGGTCACCAACGAGCTGATCCTGGACGGGGTCCACGTCCACGCGGCAGCGGCGGCCTTCGCCGCCCGGGCCGCCCAGGGCCGCGTGGTGCTGGTCACCGACGCGATGACCGCGGCCGCGGGGCAGGACGGCGACTACCTGCTCGGCGACCTCCCGGTGATCGTGACCGACGGGGTCGCCCGGCTGGTGGACGGCGGGGCGATCGCGGGGTCGACCCTGACCCTGGACCACGCGGTGCGCTTCGCCGTGCAGCAGGTCGGGCTCGACCTGCCCCAGGCCATCGCCGCGGCGAGCGCCACCCCGGCGCGGATGCTCGGGCTGGCGGACCGGGGCACGCTGACCCCCGGCACCCGGGCGGACCTGGTCCATCTCGACGACGGCCTGGCCCTGACCCACGTGTGGCGCGCCGGCGCTGCTGTCCCCCGATGAGGGGGCACCTCCACACTCGCTAACGGAAACGGTCACCGAACCGGGCATCCGCGATGGAATCAGAAGCCCGTTCCTGTGGGAAGGCGCCCCTATCCCGGGGTACCGTGCAAGGCGGCAGGTTTGCGACGGGAGGGCCCCGTCGCAGGAAGGGGTCCGCATGAGCACCTCCGCCAGCACGAAGAAATCCGCCGGCAGCAGCGCGTTCGCGGTGCTGCAGCGGATCGGCAAGAGCCTGATGCTGCCGATCGCAGTGCTGCCCGCTGCGGGCATCCTGCTGCGGCTGGGACAGCCGGACCTGCTGGGCGGCATCGGCGAGTCCGGCCCCGAGGTCGGTGACGGGCCGTTCTCGATCCTCAGCTACGCCGGCGGGGCGATCTTCGACAACCTCGCGCTGCTGTTCGCCCTGGGCGTCTCGATCGGGTTCGCCAAGAAGGCCGACGGCTCGACGGCGCTGGCCGGTGTGGTCGCCTACCTGGTCTTCAAGAACGTGCTGAACTTCCACTACTTCGACACCAACCCGGACCCCGAGGTGGCCAAGGCGCCCGACCCCGGCGTGTTCGGTGGCATCGTCATCGGCATCACCTCGGCCATCCTGTGGCAGCGCTACCACCGCACCAAGCTGCCCGCGGCCCTGGCGTTCTTCTCCGGCCGGCGCCTCGTGCCCATGCTCAGCGCGAGCGCTGCCATCGTGTGGGCGATCGTGTTCGGCTTCGTGTGGCCGCCCATCGGCGACGCGCTGAACAGCGCCGCCACCTGGATGTACGACAACGGCCCGCTGGGGGCCGGGGTGTACGGGGTGTTCAACCGGCTGCTGATCCCCACGGGGCTGCACCACATCATCAACTCGTTCGTGTGGTTCCAGGCCGGCGAGTGCCCCACCAAGTCCGGCGTGGCCCACGGCGACCTGACCTGCTTCTTCAACGCCACGCAGGACCGCGAGAAGTACGGACTGTTCATGACCGGGTTCTTCCCGATCATGATGTTCGCCCTGCCCGCCGCCGCGTTCGCGATGATGCACGAGGCCCGGGACAAGGTGGCAGCCAGCGTGCTGCCGGCGGCCGCCCTCACCGCGTTCCTGACCGGCGTCACCGAGCCGCTGGAGTTCTCGTTCATGTTCGTCGCCCCGCTGCTGTACGGCCTGCACGCCCTGTTCACCGGGGTCTCCATGGCCGTCAGCTACGGGCTGGGGGCCCGGGACGGGTTCGGGTTCTCCGCGGGCCTGATGGACTTCGTCCTGAACTGGGGCCTGGCGACCAAGCCGTACCTGCTCATCGTGATCGGCCTGATCCTGGGCGCGATCTACTACTTCATGTTCCGGTTCGCCATCCGCACCTGGAACCTGCGGACCCCCGGCCGTGAGGAGGACGCGGCCGCCGAGGACGAGGCCATGGTCGCCGCCTAGCGGCCCGGGTCGCGCGGGCCCGGTCACCCGGCCGGTGCCCGCGCGACCCGCAGCACGGCACGCTCAGCACCTGCACCGCACCCCCGGCACGGCCGGGCAACCGAGAGGAGTCAGCAATGGGCAAGGCGGAGAGGATCATCGAGGCACTCGGCGGGGCGGACAACATCGAGGAGATCGAGGCCTGCGCCACCCGGCTGCGCACGGTCGTGGCCAATCCCTCGGCCGTGGACGAGAAGGCGCTCAAGGCCGCCGGCGCGTTCGGCGTGCTCAAGGCCGGGCAGGTGTTCCAGGTGGTCGTCGGTGGCGAGGCCGACGGCCTGGCCATGGACATCAACGACATCATCGGCTGACCCGCCGCGGGCGAGCAGGAGGGAGCAGTCGTGGAGGTCATCATCGTGGGGCGTCCGGAGGAGGCTGCTCCGATCGTGGCGCAGGCGTACGTGCGGCTGCTGGCGGCCAAGCCGGACGCGGTGCTGGGGCTGGCGACGGGGTCGACGC
>JBDHZV010000020.1:0-33905 GCA_039812125.1 Candidatus Nanopelagicales bacterium | reverse complement strand
AGGGCCCCGTCCCGGCGACCGCGGCCGGGGCGCCCGGCATCCCGGCGCCGACGCGCCCACTGGCCGACGACGAGTCCCCCGTCGCGCCGCGGGTCGCCGCTGGGATCCCCGTGCACCACCTCGACCCCGCCGCCTCATGGGCCCCGGCCGTGGGCGCGGTGCCCGGCCACCGGCTGGTGCCCGGGGTGATCGCCCGGGTGAACCTGCGCTACGACGACACCCCGGCCCGCATCGACCACCGCGAGGAGTACGAGGCCGTCCTGGTCCCGGTGGCAGCCCTGCCCTCCCCGGCGGCGTTCCGGGCCGTCGACTACGACGACCGGGACCTGCGCCCGGAGCCGCCGCCCGGGGCGGTGTACCGGCTGCCTCCCGCCGAGGTCGGCAGCCGGGCGTGGTGGACCGCGCTGCAGCGCGACCTGACCGACCACCTCGTCGCCTCCCGCGCGGTCGAGGTGCCGGTCAACCGCGAGCTGAAGCTGTTCGGCCGGGTCGGGGAGTCCACCGCGCAGTTCGCCGACCGGTGCCGGACCGCCGCGGCGGAGGGAGCGGACCGCGCCATCGCCGGGCTGCAGTCGACGTACGCCCGCAAGCTGGCGGCCGCCCAGCGCAGGCTCGACACCGCGCAGGCCGCCCTGGACCGCCAGCGCTCGGCCCGTACCACGACGATGGCCACCGACCTGCTGGGCGGGCTGTTCGGGGGACGGCGGACCTCGCTGTCCACCGCCGCCCGCCGGGCCGGCGCCGCCCAGGGCCGCGTCGGGGCCGCCGAGGACAAGGTCGACGACCTGCAGCAGGCCGTGGCCGACCTGCAGTCCGAGCTCGACGCCGAGTCCGCCGACATCCGCGCCCAGTGGGCCGACCGGGCTGCCGCCGTCGACGTGCTCCGGGTTCCGCTGGAGCGCACGGACGTCTCGGTGGCCAGCCTGGGGCTGGTCTGGATCCCCGTCGGCACGTGACGGCACGCGCCCACCCACCCGCCCACCCCCGCTAGGAGCCCGCCGTGGACAGCCAGGCTGCCGCGCTGATCGCACTGGCCGACGAGCACTCGGCCCGCAACTACCACCCGCTGCCGGTCGTGATCGCCCGGGCCAGCGGGGCCTGGGTGACCGACGTCGCCGGTCGGCACTACCTGGACTGCCTGGCCGGGTACTCCGCGCTGAACTTCGGCCACGGCCACCCGGACATCATCGCCGCGGCCCACGACCAGCTCGACCGGGTCACCCTGGTCAGCCGCGCGTTCCACCACGACCAGTTCGGCCCGTTCTGCGCGGAGCTGGCCGAGCTGGCCGGCAAGGACATGGTCGTGCCCATGAACTCGGGAGCCGAGGCGGTCGAGACCGCCATCAAGGTGGCCCGCAAGTGGGGCTACACGGTCAAGGGCATCCCGGCCGGACAGGCCGAGATCATCGTTGCCGCCGGCAACTTCCACGGCCGGACCACCACGATCGTGTCGTTCTCCGACGACGACCTGGCCCGCGACCACTTCGGCCCGTACACCCCCGGGTTCGTCACCGTGGACTACGGCAGCGCCGACGCGGTGGCCGAGGCCATCACGGCCCGCACCGCGGCCATCCTGATCGAGCCGATCCAGGGCGAGGGCGGTGTGCTGATCCCCCCGGACGGGTACCTGGCGCAGCTGCGCGCGCTGGCCACCGAGCACGGCGTGCTGCTGATGGCCGACGAGATCCAGTCCGGGCTGGGCCGCACCGGCCGCACGTTCGCCTGCGAGCACGAGGGCGTCGTGCCGGACGTGTACATCCTCGGAAAGGCGCTGGGCGGGGGGATCCTGCCGGTCTCGGCCGTGGTGGCCGACGCCGACATCCTCGGGGTGCTCAACCCCGGGGAGCACGGCAGCACCTTCGGGGGCAACCCGCTGGCCTGCGCCGTCGGGCGGGCCGTGGTGGGCATCCTGGCGACCGGGGAGTTCCAGGAGCGCGCCCGCGAGCTGGGCGAGGTCCTGGGCCACCAGCTCGACGCGCTGGTGGGGCACGGGGTGGTCGAGGCCCGGGTCCGGGGCGCCTGGGCGGGGGTCGACATCGACCCGGCGCTGGGCAGCGGGCGGCGGGTGTGCGAGGCGCTGCTGCACCGGGGCGTGCTCGCCAAGGACACGCACGGCTCGACCCTGCGCCTGGCACCGCCGCTGGTGATCACCACCGACGAGGTGATCTGGGCGGTGGCCCAGCTGCGCGACGCCCTGGCGGACCTCGGGGCACGCTGACCGGCGGGGACGCCTCGGGCGCACCGGCCCTCGCACCGGCCCTCGCACCGGCCTTAGCGCCGCCCTAGCCCCATCGGCGCGTGGCCGG
The DNA here is from genome assembly GCA_039812125.1 of Candidatus Nanopelagicales bacterium. Lineage (GTDB taxonomy): Bacteria > Actinomycetota > Actinomycetes > S36-B12 > CAIYMF01 > Prado023. Next base: position 31,599 of record JBDHZV010000020.1, on the reverse strand, counting down.
CGCCCGATCGTGACTACCCTGAGTTCATGCGCCGTCACTCATGGTTGCCATTGACCGTGCTCGTCTCCACGCTCGTCGCCGGGACGACATCCCCTGCCGGCGCGGTCCCGGCGCCGGCGGGCGGCCCGGTCACCAGCACGGTGGCCACCGCTGTCCCCGGCCCGGTTGGAGCCCGGGTCCCCGCGGCGGTGTCCACGGCAGCCGCCAACACCCGGATCGCCCGGGTGCTGCGCACGCGCGCCACCTCGCCCGTGCTGGGCTCCCACTTCACGCTGTCGGTCTGGGACACCGCCACGAAGGCCTACGTGCGCCGCACCCGGACGACCGCCAGCGTCCGCGGCGCCTCGACCACGAAGATCCTCACCTCCGCCGCCGCCCTGGCCACCCTCGGCCCGGCCCACCGGATGCCCACGACGGTGCGCACCGGGACCTCCGAGCGCCAGGTCGTCCTCGTGGCCGGTGGGGACCCCCTGCTCAGCAGCGCCAACCTGCGCACCCTGGCCCGGCGCACCGTGGCAGCCCTGGCCGCGCGCGGGCCCCTGCCCAGCACGCTGGACGTGCGCGCGGACGACTCGCTGTTCACCGGTTCGGGGGTGTCCCGTGGCTGGCGCTCCGGCTGGGTGCCCGAGGAGGTCCGCCCGGTCGGCGCCTTCGCCCGCGACGACCGGGAGGTGCGAGACTCCACCGCCGACGCGGCCGGGTACTTCGCCCGGGCGTTGCGCGACCAGGGCGTGGCGGCGACCTACCGTGGGCGGGCCCGGGCCACGGCCACCTCGACGCCGTTGGCCCGCTACGCCGGCCACACGATCGGCGCGGCGGTCTCCCGCGCACTGCTGGTGTCCGACAACGACACCGCCGAGATGCTGTTCCGGCAGGTGGCGGTCGGCAGGGGCGAGCCCGCGACCTGGGCCGGGGCCCGCCGCGCGACGGCGGACGCGCTGCGCGAGCTGCGGATCCCCCTGGCGAACGTGCGCATCATCGACGGCAGCGGCCTGTCACTGGACGGCAGGCTGACCGCCCGGGCACTGTCGACGGCCCTGGTGCGCGCCCTGTCGCCGGCTCACACCGAGCTGGCCGGGCTGCGCGGCTGGCTGCCCGTCGCCGGGCGCACCGGCACGCTCAAGGCCTCCTCCGGGCGGTTCCGCACCCGCCCCACGTCCTGTGCGGCAGGGCGGATCCAGGCCAAGACCGGGACCCTGGCCGACGCGATCGCCCTCGCCGGGTACGCCCGCGGAGCCGACGGGCGCACCAAGGTGTTCGTGGCGATCGTCAACTCCCGGCCGACCCGCTACTCGCGGGCCACCACGCGAACCCACGTGGACCGCGTGGCTGCCAGCGTCACCGGCTGCTGGTAGCCCGCTGCGCCTCGTACGCCGACAGCTGGTCGATGCGGCGCTGGTGGCGCTCGCCGCCCGGGAAGGGCGTGTCGAGGAAGGCCCGCACGATCTCGAACGCCTGCTCGACCGAGTGCATCCGGGCGCCGATCCCCACGACGTTGGCGTTGTTGTGCTCCCGGGCCAGCTGGGCGGTCGGCACCGACCACGCCAGGGCCGCGCGCACGCCGTCGACCTTGTTCGCCGCGATCTGCTCGCCGTTGCCGGACCCGCCGATGACCACGCCCAGGCTGCCCGGCTCCTCGACCACACCCTCGGCGGCCTCGATGCAGAACGCCGGGTAGTCGTCGTCGGCGTCGTACTCGTGCGCCCCGTGGTCGACCACGTCGTAGCCGGCCGTGCGCAGGTACTCCGCGATCATGTTCTTCAACTCGTAGCCGGCATGGTCACAGCCCAGATGAACCCGCATGGCTGCACAGTCTGTCGGATCGGGGGCAGGGAGTCTCAACCGCCGGCGGGCCACGTCACGGGTACCCGCACAGGGGGCGTGCGAGAATCCCCGTGCGTCGGCCGATCAGCCGAGCCCCACCACGGACGGGAGCACAGTGGCACACCCCGCACTGTCACGGGACGAGGCAGCAGCCCGCGCCGCGCTGCTGGCCGTCGAGGCCTACGACATCGACCTGGACCTGACCACCTCGGAGACGACGTTCCTGTCCCGGACGACGATCACCTTCACCTGCCGGGAGCCCGGCGCCGCCACGTGGGTCGACCTCGTCGCCCCCACGCTGCAGGGCGCCCGCCTGAACGGCCACCCCCTCGACCTCAGCGGCTACACCGGCCAGCGGCTCGAGCTGCCCGGCCTGCTCGCCCGCAACACCCTGGTCGTGGAGGCGCAGTGCGCCTACTCGCGGACCGGCGAGGGCCTGCACCGCCTGGTCGACCCGGTCGACGAGGAGGTGTACCTCTACACCCAGTTCGAGACCGCCGACGCCCAGCGGGTCTACGCCTGCTTCGACCAGCCCGACCTCAAGGCCGTGTTCACCCTGCACGTGACGGGACCGGAGCACTGGCAGGTGGTGTCGAACTCCCCCACCCCCGCGCCGGTCCGGGTCGGCCCGGGGGCGGCCCGATGGGACTTCGCCCCCACGCAGCGGATGTCGACCTACATCACCGCGCTGGTCGCCGGGGCCTACCACGTGGTGCGCGACGAGTACGTCGGCCCCCACGGCCGCTATCCCCTCGGGGTGTTCTGCCGGGCCTCGATGGCGCCCTACCTGGACGCCGACCGCGTGCTCGAGGAGACCAAGCAGGGCTTCGCGTTCTTCGAGGAGGCCTTCGCCCACCCCTACCCGTTCGGCAAGTACGACCAGCTGTTCGTCCCGGAGTACAACGCCGGGGCGATGGAGAACGCCGGATGCGTGACGATCATGGAGGACTACGTCTTCCGCTCCCGGGTCACCGACGTCTCCTACGAGCAGCGGGCCAACACCATCCTGCATGAGCTGGCGCACATGTGGTTCGGCGACCTGGTCACGATGCGCTGGTGGGACGACCTGTGGCTCAACGAGTCCTTCGCCGAGTGGGCCTCGCACCACGCGATGGTCCACGCGACCCGGTACACCGAGGCCTGGACCACGTTCCTGAACCTGCGCAAGACGTGGGCCTACCGCCAGGACCAGCTGCCCTCGACCCACCCGATCGCCACGGACATGACCGACCTCGAGGCGGTGAAGCTCAACTTCGACGGGATCACGTACGCCAAGGGCGCATCAGCGCTGCGCCAGCTCGTCGCGTGGGTGGGCGAGGAGCAGTTCATCGAGGGCCTGCGCCGCTACTTCCAGGCCCACCGGTGGGGCAACACCGAGCTGGCGGACCTGCTGGTCGAGCTCGAGGCGACCTCCGGCCGGCAGCTCGCCGCCTGGTCGCAGGACTGGCTGCAGACAGCCGGGGTCAACCTGCTGCGTCCCGACGTCGAGGTCGACACCGCCGGCCGATACGCCCGCGTCGACATCCTCCAGGAGCCGCCGGCGACGCCACCCGGCCTGCCGCCCGTGCTGCGCGGCCACCGCATCCGGGTCGGTCTCTACGACGTCGCCGACGAGCGGCTGGTGCGCTCCCACCAGGTGGAGCTCGACGTCGTGGGCGAGCGCACCAGCGTCCCCGAGCTGGTGGGACGGCCCGCCTCGCAGCTGCTGCTGCTCAACGACGACGACCTGACCTTCGCCAAGATCCGCCTGGACCCGCGCTCCCTGGCCACCGCGGTCAACCGGATCGGCGGGCTCGGCGCGGCGATGCCGCGCACCCTGGTGTGGGGCGCGGCCTGGGACATGACCCGCGACGCCGAGATGTCCACGGGCGAGTACCTGGACCTGGCCATCGCGGGGCTGCCCGCCGAGGACGACATCGGCGTGGTGAGCAAGGTCCTGCTGCAGGCCCGCACCGCCATCCAGGTCTACGCCGCCCCCGAGCATCGCGAGGACTACCTGCAGCGATTCGCCGCGTGGGTCATGCGGGCGCTGCTGGCGGCGGCCCCGGGCAGCGACCACCAGCTCGCCCACGCCCGGTCCCTGACGGTGGTGGCCCGCACCGGCGAGCAGCTGGACCTGCTCGCCGGCCTGCTGGACGGCACCGCGCGGGTGCCCGGCCTGGCTGTGGACACCGACCTGCGGTGGTCGCTGCTGGGTCGCCTGGTCGCAGTCGGCCGCGCCGGCCTGGCCGAGGTCGACGCCGAGCTGGCCCGCGACGACACCGCCACCGGCCGCCGACAGGCCGCCGCGGTCCGGGCCGGGGTGCCCACGGCGCAGGCCAAGGCGGCCGCCTGGGAGTCGGTCGTCGCCGACCTGGGCCTTCCCAACGCGATTCTGGAGGCCACGCTCGCCGGCCTCGCAGTGCCCGACCAGCGCGAGCTGATGCGGCCCTATCGCAGCCGGTACTTCGAGGTGGTCCGGGGCATCTGGGAGTCCCGCTCCACCGAGATGGCCGGGATGGTCGCCAGCGCCCTGTACCCGGGCCTGCTGATCGAGCAGGAGACCGTGGACCTGACCAACGCGTTCCTCGCCGAGGGCGACATCCCCGCGGGGCTGCGGCGGGTCGTCACCGAGGGCCGCGACGGCGTCGAGCGCGCGCTGCGCTGCCAGGCCCGGGACAGCTGAGCCCGCCCGGCCACCCACCGGCCGGCGACCTGTCCCCGGACCGCACGAGGGCCCGGCCCCCGAAGGGGTCGGGCCCTCGTGCTGGGGTGGCTAGTGCCCCCGGACCGCCGCGACCAGGCGAGCCAGCAGGGCGAGGCCAGGCAGGTCCTCGAGCATCACCGCGTTGCCGTCGCGGTCAGTCAGCGGGACCCGCCAGTTCGGGTACTCCTGATCGGTCCCGGGCTGGTTCTGCGCCCGCCGGTCACCGACGGCATCGGGCAGCGCGACCCCGATGAGCAGCGAGCCCGAGGCCGCGACCAGTCGGTGCAGCGCGACGATGAGGTCGTCGTCGTCGCCATCCGGGTCCAGCAGGCCCAGGTCCACGCACATCTGGCGCCACTCGGCGATCTGGGCGTTGCTCTCCGCGAGCTCCTCCTCCGCCGGCCGGGTCAGCAGCCCGAGCTCGCCGCGGATCCGCACGTGCTCACCGGCCAGGTACCCGGCGGTCGGCGGCAGGTCGTGCACGGTGACCGAGGCCAGGACGTTGGGCCGCCACTGCTCGGGGCGCAGCGGGGTGTCCGGATGCTGGGTGTAGTCGCGCTCGAACCACATGATCGTGGTGCCGAGGATGCCGCGGTCGGCGAGGTAGTCCTGCACCCACTGCTCCACGGTCCCCAGGTCCTCACCGACCAGCCAGGCACCGGCCCGCTGGGCCTCCAGCGCCAGGATGCCGACGAGCGCCTCGTGGTCGGAGGTCACGTAGGTGCCGCTGTAGGCGGGCATCCCCTCCGGCACCCACCACAGCCGGAACAGCCCCAGCACGTGGTCGACGCGGATCCCGCCCGCGTGGCGCAGGATCGTGCGCAGCATGTCGCGGTACGGCAGGAACGCGGCCTCGGCCAGCGCGTCGGGCCGCCACGGCGGCTGCGACCAGTTCTGGCCCATCTGGTTGTACATGTCCGGCGGGGCGCCGACGGACACGTGCTGGGCCAGGACGTCGCGCAGGCCCCACGCGTCGGACCCGCTCGGGTGCACGCCGACGGCCAGGTCGTGGACGATGCCGGAGCGCATCCCGGCCTCGACGGCGGCCTGCTGGGCCCGGGTGAGCTGGTCGTCGAGCTGCCACTGCAGCCAGGAGTGCCAGCGCACCTCGTCGGCCAGCCGCTCGCGCTCGGCGTCCACCTCCGGCGAGGAGGCGTCCTGCAGCGCCGGGGGCAGGTCGCCACCGTGGGCGTCCACCAGGGCGCACCAGGTCGCGAAGTCGACCAGGCCCTGGCCCTCGCGGGCCACGAAGGCGTCGAACAGCGCCTGCCGCCCCGGGGTGAGCGGGACCTCGTGGATGAGCCGCAGCGCGGCGGCCTTGGCGGCCCAGATGACGTCCCGGTCGATGAGCTCCGGGCTGGTCGACAGGGCCCGGACCGGTGCGGCGAGCTCATCGATGCGGGCTCGGGCCTGCGGGGACAGGCCGGCGTACTCGGGGACCGCCTCCGGGCGCAGGTACAGCGGGTTGGCGAACCGCCGGGTGACGGGCAGGTACGGGGACGGCTCCATCGGGGGCACCGGCGAGGCCGCGTGCAACGGGTTGACCAGCACGAAGTCCGCGCCGTGGGTGTACCCGCTCCAGGAGGCCAGGTCGGCCAGGTCCATGAGGTCACCGCAGCCCCAGGACGCGGCAGAGCGCATCGCGTAGACCTGCGTCATCATCCCCCACTGCCGCCCGGCGGCCAGGGCCGGCACCTCCAGGCGGGCCGGCGTGACGACGAGCTGGCAGGAGGCCTCCCGCAGCACCCCGTCGGATCCCTCCGAACGGGCCCAGATGCGGTGCCAGCCCAGCGGCAGGTTGCCCGGGATGCGGAACGTGGCCTCGCCGACGAGCACCCCGTCGATGTGGCGCGGCTCCACCCAGCGGTCCACCTGGTCGACGAACCAGGCATCCCCGCCCTGCTCCAGGTCGACCCACATCCGCACGCCGTCACCGTGCGGCACGTGCACCCAGCAGTGGTTGTCCACGCCGCTCTTGGTCACGAAGACCGGGGGCAGCATCCGCCGCCAGGCCGCGTTGCGCCGGGCGTACAGCGCGTTCCACGCCGCGGCCGGCGTGGAGACGTCCACGCCCAGCGAGGTCAGCACGGCCGAGATGGTGGCGGCGCCGACCCGGTGGTACTCCCCCGACTGGTCCCAGTAGTCGACGGCCACGCCGAAGGCGCGGGCCAGCTCCACCAGCTCGGGGCTGGGCTCGACCCACTCCGGCGCCACGACGGTCGGTTCGGTGGGGGCGGCGTCGGCCGCCGCGGCTGCCTCAGACGCTGCTTCGGGGGTGGGGTCTACGCTCGCCACGGGTCTGGCCTCCGGTCGGGTCTGGTCGGGGTGCCCCGTCGCAGCGGGCCGTGTGCGGACGGCCCCCGGCGGACCGGCGCTGCGTGCGTGGGCATGGTCGTCAGGCTAGGGGCTCGCCGGGTCGGGGCGCTCGCCCGGCGACCCAACGCACGTAGGCTTCCCCCGTGATCCGCACAGCCGCCAGCTCCGAGTCGTCCCTGCTCCCGGACTCCTGGACCACGCCCATCGTCGTGGTCATCGTCGTGCTCATCGCGCTGGCGATCCACGTCCTCGGATCGCGCATGATCGACCGCGCCGTCAAGCGCTGGATCGAGGCCGGGCGCAGCCGGGAGAACGCCGAGCCGGACACCCCGGAGGAGACCGTCGAGCTGCAGGGCATGATCATGTCGCAGCGCCGGGAGCAGCGGGCCCGGGCCGTCGGCCAGCTGCTGCGCAACTTCATGCTGCTGATGGTGTGGGGGACCGCGATCCTGCTGGTCCTGACCGAGATCGGGGTCAACGTCGCCCCGCTGCTGGCCAGTGCCGGCGTGCTCGGCATCGCGCTGGGTGTGGGCGCCCAGACGCTGGTCAAGGACTACCTGAGCGGGTTCTTCATGATCGTCGAGGACCAGTACGGTGTCGGTGACCTGGTCGACGTGGGCCCGGTGATGGGCACCGTCGAGGAGGTCCAGCTGCGGATCACCCGCATCCGCGACATGACCGGGGTGGTCTGGTACGTGCGCAACGGCGAGATCCTGCGGGTGGCCAACCAGTCGCAGGGCTGGACGATGGCCTCCGCGGTCATCCCGGTCTCCTACGACGCCGACCTGGAGCGGATCCGCCAGATCGTGCTGGAGGTCGGCGCCGAGATGTTCAACGACCCCGAGGTCCGACCCAAGATGCTGGGCCGCCCGACGTTCGCCGGGGTCGACGCGGTCTTCGGCGAGGCGGTGTACATCCGGATCGCGGCCAAGGCCCGGGCCACCCAGCAGGCGTCGCTGACCCGGGACATGCGCGAGCGGCTCAAGGTCGCCTTCGACCGCAACGGCATCGTGGTGCCGGTGCTGACCCGCCAGCTGTCCTACGGCCCGGACGGCACGCCGCTGCAGCCCGGCGCCGCGCCCCCCACCGCGCCCCGGTAGCCCGGGCTGCGGTTGCGGGCGGCGCCAGCCCGGCCAGACTGACGGGATGGACCACCGCCCCGAGCACCCGGCCGCACCCGGACGGCTGTGCCTGGTCACCGGCGCCACGGGCTACGTCGGTGGCCGCCTCGTCCCCGAGCTGCTCGCCGCCGGGTTCGGCGTGCGCGTCCTGGCCCGGCACCCGGAGCGCCTGCGCGACCTGCCCTGGTCGGACCGCGTCGATGTGGTGGCCGGCGACGCCGCCGATCCCGCCGTGCTGGACCGGGCCCTCGCGGGCGTGGACGTCGCGTACTACCTGATCCATGCGATCGGCACGGGGGCGGGCTTCGACGCCACCGAGCGTGCGACGGCCCGGGAGTTCGCCGCCGCAGCGGCCCGGGCCGGCACCGGCCGGATCGTGTACCTGGGCGGTCTGGCCCACGCCCCGGACCTGTCCGCCCACCTGCGCTCGCGCGCCGAGGTCGGCCAGATCCTGCTCGCCAGCGGCGTGCCCACGGCCGCGCTCGGCGCCGCCGTGATCATCGGGTCCGGCTCGCTGTCGTTCGAGATGATGCGCTACCTGACCGAGCGGCTGCCGGTGATGGTGACCCCCCTGTGGGTCCGCACCCGGATCCAGCCGATCGCCATCCGGGACGTGCTGCGCTACCTCGTGGGGTGCGCGGACCTGCCGCCGGAGGTGAACCGGGCCTTCGACATCGGCGGCCCGGAGGTGCTGACCTACGAGGAGATGATGCAGCGGTTCGCCGCGGTGTCGGGGCTGCCGCGGCGTCGCATCCTGCCGGTGGCCACGCTGCAGCCGGAGCTGTCGGCGCGGTGGGTGGGCCTGGTCACCCCGGTCCCCAGCGTGATCGCCCGCCCCCTGGTCGCCTCGCTGCGCAACGAGGTGGTGTGCGCCGAGGACGACATCCGCCGGCTCATCCCCGACCCGCCGGAGGGCCTGCTGGGGTTCGACGCGTCCGTCCGGCTGGCACTGCAGCGGGTCCGCGACGCCGACGTCGTGACCCGGTGGTCCAGCGCGTCGATGCCAGGGGCGCCGAGCGACCCGATGCCCACCGACCCGCAGTGGTCCGGCGGGTCGCTCTACACCGACGACCGCACCGCCCTGGTCGACGCCCCACCGGAGGCGCTGTGGCAGGTGGTGGAGTCCATCGGCGGCGACAACGGGTGGTACTCCCTGCCCTGGGCCTGGCAGCTGCGCGGGCTGGCCGACCGGGCCATCGGGGGGCCGGGCCTTCGCCGCGGCCGGCGCGACCCGGCCCGGCTGCACGTCGGCGAGGCCTGCGACTTCTGGCGCGTCGAGGAGATCGTGCCGGGCCGGCTGCTGCGCCTGCGCGCGGAGATGCGGGTCCCGGGGCGGGCATGGCTGGAGTTCCACGTCGGCCCGGCGTCGGGAGGTCGCGCGCTGCTTCGCCAGCGGGCGACCTTCTTCCCGCACGGCCTGGCCGGTCACGCGTACTGGTACGCGGTGCTGCCGTTCCACGGGGTGGTGTTCGCCTCGATGCTTCACCGGATCGGTGCCGCGGCCCGCAACCGGGCGCTGGCAGCCCCGCACGGGGATGGCCCTCGGCCGGGTCCCGCCGGCGTGTCCGGTCAGCCGGGGCCGGGGAACGTGTTGACCATCGACAGGGCGGCCCGGGACAGGTAGTCCCACAGCGCAGCCTCGTCGGCCCCGGCCAGGGGGTGACGGGCGGTTGCCACGTCCAGGGCGTGGCGCATGTGCGCCAGCCAGGCGTCGTGGGCCGCGGCGTCCACCCGGAACGGGGCGTGGCGCATCCGCAGCCGCGGGTGGCCCCGCTGCTGGGAGTAGGTGGTCGGTCCGCCCCAGTACTGCTCGAGGAACAGCTGGAGCCGCTCGGCCGCCGGCCCGAGGTCGTCCTCCGGGTACAGCGGACGCAGGACCGGGTCCTGCGCGACGCCCTCGTAGAAGGTCGCCACGAGCACGTCGAAGAAGTCGTGGCCCCCGAACCGGTCGAAGGGGCTCTGGTCCTGGCCGCTGCTCACGACCGGAATCCTGCCTGCCGGCGGTCAGGATGGCCAGACGCCTGCCCCGCGCGAGAGAATCCCGGCATGCCGATCACCCGTGACGCCGACTGGTGGCGCAACGCCGTCATCTACCAGGTGTACCCGAAGTCCTGGGCTGACGGTGACGGGGACGGCGTTGGCGACGTCACCGGCATCCGGGCCCACCTGTCGCACCTGGCCCGCCTGGGGATCGACGCGGTGTGGTTCTCCCCCTGGTACCCCTCGCCGCAGGCGGACGGCGGCTACGACGTGTCCGACTACCGCGACATCGACCCGGTGCTGGGCACCGTCGCCCAGGTGGAGGCCCTGATCGCGGAGGCGCACGACCTCGGGATCAAGGTCATCGTCGACGTGGTGCCCAACCACACCTCCGACGAGCACCCGTTCTTCCGCGAGGCGCTGGCCTCGGAGCCCGGGTCGCTGGCGTGGCGGCGCTACCACCTGCGCCGGGGTGCCGCGGGAGGCACCGAGCCGCCGAACAACTGGCGCAGCACCTTCGGCGGGTCAGCCTGGGACCAGGTCGCCGACACGCAGGGCAACCCCAGCGGCTGGTGGTACCTGCACCTGTTCGACTCCCGCCAGCCCGACCTCAACTGGGACGACCCGAGCGTTCGGGAGGACTTCCTGCAGACGCTGCGGTTCTGGTTCGACCGCGGCGTGGACGGGTTCCGCATCGACGTGGCCCACGGGCTGGTCAAGGACCCGCAGTTCCGCCCCGCCGAGCACCCGCCGGTGGACGGCGAGGACGCCATCCCCCGACCAGCGCCCTCGCCGCACTGGGACCAGCCCGGCGTGCACGAGATCTGGCGGGAGTGGCGCAGGGTGGCCAACGAGTACACCCCGCCGCGCGCGTTCGTCGGCGAGGTCTGGGTGCCCACGGTCGAGGGCCATGCGGCGTACCTGCGCCCGGACGAGCTGCACACCGCGTTCAACTTCCACTACCTGAAGTGTCCGTGGGACCCCATCGAGCTGCGCGCCGTCGTCGACCTGTCCCTGCGGGAGGCCGCCTCGGTCGGGGCGAGCACCACGTGGGTCCTGGAGAACCACGACGTGCCCCGGCTGCCCACCCGGTTGGGCCCGCACCGGGCACGCGCCGCCGAGCTGTTCATGCTCGGACTGCCCGGTTCGGCGTACCTCTACCAGGGTCAGGAGCTGGGTCTTCCCGAGGTCCTGGACCTGCCCGACGAGGTTCGCCAGGACCCGGCGTTCGCCCGCACCGCGGGCCAGCACGGGATGCGCGACGGCTGCCGCGTGCCGATCCCGTGGACCCGGGACGGGGCCTCGTTCGGGTTCAGCCCCACCGGGCGGTCCTGGCTGCCGCAGCCGGCCGACTGGGGTGCCCTGTCGGTCCAGGCCCAGGCCGGTGACCCGACCTCGATGCTCGAGATGACCCGGGCCGCGCTGCGGCTGCGCCGCACCGAGCAGGCCCTCGGCGACGGCGACATGGAGTGGATCTCCCGGCCGGGCGACACCTGCGTGGTGCTGCGCCGCCCGGCCGGCGACGCCGACCCGCACGTGCTGGTGGCGGTCAACCTCGGCAGCGAGCCGGCGCTGGTGGTCGCCGACGAGGTGCTGATCACCAGCGGTGCGGCCCTGGAACCGGTCGACGAGGGCTTCCTGCTGCCGCCGGACACCGCCGCCTGGCTGCGCTGATCGGCTGCGGCCGGCCCGCCGCTACATCCGGCCGATGACGGGGGCCAGGACCACCTTCACGATCATCGCCACCGGGTAGGCCAGGGCGTAGCCGAGGTTCACCCGGGGGTCGCCCCCGGTCCGCTCGTTGGCGAAGGTCAGGACGGCGGGCTGGGTCTGGAAGCCGGCGATGACCCCCGCCAGCCGGGGCCCGGCGATCGCCGCGAGCACCGGGCCGAGCAGGGTCAGCGCGAAGGCCGCGGCAGCGGTGACCACCAGGCCGCCCACGAGGATGCGCAGCCCCTCGTCGGTGTGCAGGGCTGCGACCAGGTCGTCGCCGGCGTTGGTCCCCGCGTAGGCGAGGAACAGCAGGATCCCCAGCTGGTTCAGGGCCGTCGCGGCCGGGAACGGCAGCGCCCAGATCAGCCGGCCGGTGCGCCCGACCCGGCCCAGCAGCAGGCCCATGACCAGCGGTCCCCCTGCCATGCCCAGCTCGAAGCTGCCGCCGCCCGGCAGCGGGAACGCCACGATGCCCAGCAGCAGGCCGGCCAGCAGCCCCACCGCGAAGCCGGTCGGGTCGACCTCGCCGGAGGCCCGCTCGGAGTCGCCCAGCAGGGCGGCCACGTCGGCCATGCGCTCCCGCGGCGCGACGACGCGCACCCGGTCGCCCAGCTGCAGCGCGAGGTCGTCGGTGGCCAGCAGGTCGATGTCGCCGCGACGCACCCGGGTCGCCGTCGCCCCGAACCGCCGCAGCAGCTTGAGCTCGGCGATGGTGCGGCCGGCCACGGCGTGGTTGGACACCGCGACCCGCCGGAAGTCGAGCTCGCTGCGGTCCAGCGCCAGGTAGCTGCCGCTGGCCCGCCCGAGCCGCTCGGTGACCTCGTCGACAGCCTCCCGCGGGCCGATGGCGCTGACCAGGTCGCCGGGCCGCGGCCGGAACGCCTCCGTGGCCACCCGCACCGAGCCGTCGCGGCTGGTGCGGGAGAAGACGACCCCGCCCTCCTCGACGATGGTGCCCAGCATCGGCGCCTCCGGGACGGTCACCCGGATGGTCTGGTGCACCAGCTCGGCGGGCGGCTCGTCGGCGGCCTCGGCGCGGGTGGCCAGCGGGAGTCGCCGGCCGGTCACCACCGCGACCGCGGCCACCATCCCCAGCACGCCACCCAGGTAGGTCACGGAGTACCCGACGGTGGGGGCGTCCGATCCGAGCGACTCGATCGAGGCGGCCAGGGCGGGGGTGTTGGTCAGCGCTCCCGCGTACAGGCCGGAGACGATCGGGCCGTCGAGGCCAAGCACCCGGCCCACGGCGACGGCGAGCCCGGCCGCCGCCGCCAGGACGCCGACGACCAGCACGACGGCACCGCGGAAGTGCCGCAGCACATGGAAGAACTGCGGGCCGCTGCTGATGCCCACCCCGTAGGCGAAGATCGCCAGCCCCAGGACGCCCAGGATCCGGGGGATCACGAGATCCGGGTTCCAGGCGGTCGCGGCCAGGCCGGCGAACAGCACCGCGGCCGAGCCGAACGAGAAGCTGCCCAGTCGCAGCGAGCCGACGAACGAGCCCAGCGCCAGCACGGCGAACAGCAGGATCAGGGGCTCCTCGAGCAGGATGTCCACGGCGGGCATGGCCCGCAGGCTAGGACGGCCCCGTCGGCGCGCCGCGCCGACGATGGTCCCTGCGGGCGCGACGAAGGGCACGTACCCGTGGCAGCCTGCCCCCCATGCGCAAGCTGTTCGACGCGCCCGTGAGCGCCTTCCGCGTGACCGACACCGAGCCGACCGGGGACCGGGCACCCGACGAGCTGGCCCAGGGCACACCGGCCGCCCTGCGCGACGACCTCGTGGCGCTGCTCGGCGACCCCGACGTGGTGCTCAGCAGGCCCATCGACCTGGTGCGCTTCGCCACCGATGCCAGCCCGTACCGCATGTTCCCCCGCGTGGTGGTGCTCTCCCGCAGCGTCGAGGACGTCCAGAAGGTGCTCGCCTACGGTCACGAGCACGCCATCCCGGTCACGTTCCGGGCCGCGGGCACCAGCCTGTCGGGGCAGTCCCAGGGCGACGGGATCCTGGTCGAGGTGCTGCGCAACTGGATCGGCTGCACCGTGGAGGAGGACGGCCGGATCCTGCGCAGCCTGCCCGGCACGATCCTGAGCCGGGCCAACGCCGCGCTCAAGCCGTACGGCTACCGGCTCGGCCCGGACCCGGGATCGAAGGCGGCGTGCACGATCGGCGGGGTCGTGGCCAACAACGCCTCGGGCATGTGCTGCGGGACCGAGGAGAACTCCTACCGGACCCTGCGCTCGCTGACGTTCGTGCTGCCGTCGGGCACCGTGGTCGACTCGTCCGCCCCGGACGCCGAGCAGCGCCTCGCCCACGACGAGCCGGAGATCGCCGAGGGCCTGCTGGAGCTGCGCCGGCAGATCCTGGCCGACCCGCAGGTGGCAGGGCGGATCCGGGACAAGGTGCGGATCAAGAACACGACGGGGTACTCGGTGCAGGCGTTCCTGGACGCCGAGACCCCGGTGGAGATCCTGCGCCGGCTGATGGTCGGGTCGGAGGGGACGCTGGGCTTCATCGCCGAGGCCGTGTTCCACACCATCCCCGACGACAAGCACACGCTGACCTCGCTGATGATCTTCTCCGACATGCACGCCGCGTGCTCCGCCGTCGCCCCGTTCGTCGCGGCCGGGGCGGCCGCCGTGGAGCTGCTCGACCGGGCCTCGATCGCCGCGGTGCGCGGCCGGCCGGGTGTCCCGGAGCGGTGGGCGCAGCTGCCGGACACGGCGACCGGCCTGCTGGTGGAGTTCCGCGACGAGACCCCCGAGCTGTCGGCCGGGTCCGAGCAGCGCGCTGTCGCGCTGCTGGCGCAGCTGAGCCTGCTGGAACCGACCGACTTCACGCGCGACCGGGCCAAGGCCGCGGCGTACTGGGTGATCCGCAACGGGCTGCTGGCCAGCGTCGGCGGCGCCCGTCCGTCCGGGACCTCGTTCATCCTGGAGGACGTCTGCTTCCCGCCGGAGCGGCTGGCCGAGGGCGCCCTGGCGCTGCAGGGCCTGTTCGCCCAGCACGGGTACGCCGGGGTCATCTTCGGCCACGCCTCAGCGGGCAACCTGCACTTCCTCATCACGCCGTCGCTGCGCGCCGGCCACGAGCTGGCGCGCTTCGACGCGTTCCTGCGCGATGTGGTGGCCCTGGTGACGCAGCGGTTCGACGGCTCACTCAAGGCCGAGCACGGCACCGGGCGCAACATCGCCCCGTTCGTGGAGGCCGAGTGGGGCCCCGCGATCACCGCGCACATGCGCGCCGTCCGCGCACTGGTCGACCCCCACGGCGTGCTGTCCCCCGGAGTGCTGCTCACGGACGACCCGGACGGCCACCTCAAGCACCTCAAGACCGCCCCGACCATCGAGGCGGTGGCCGACCGGTGCATCGAGTGCGGCTTCTGCGAGAGCGTGTGCCCGAGCCGTCGGGTGACCACCACCCCGCGCCAGCGGATCGCCCTGCGCCGGGAGATGATGCGCCAGCCAAGCGGGTCCCCGGTGGCCGAGGCGCTCGCCGGCGCGTACTCCTACGACGCGGTCGAGACCTGCGCCGGCGACGGCACGTGCGCGCTGGCCTGCCCGGTCTCGATCAACACCGGCGACATGATGAAGGCGTTCCGTGTCCGGGCGCACAACGCCCCGTCCGAGCGGATGGCGCTGCGCATCGCCAAGCGCTACCGGGCCATGGAACGGATGGGCCGGATCTCCGTGCGCACCGCGACCACGGTGGGCTCGGTTGCCGGGGATGGCCTCGTCGCGGGCATCACCGACGCCGGCCGCGCGGTGGTCAGCCACGACCTGCTGCCGCGTTGGCTGCCGCAGATCCCGCGTCCCGCACCCGGCCAGCTGCCCGCGACCCGCCGCGACGGCGCGACGGCCGTGTACTTCCCTGCCTGCATCAACCGCATCTTCGGCAACGCCGACTCGCTGCCGGACCGCCCGAGCCTGCCCGAGGTCGTGGTGGCCCTGGCCGACCGCGCCGGGCACCCGGTGTGGATCCCCGACGACGTGGCCGGCACGTGCTGCGGCACCGTGTGGCACTCGAAGGGCTACGACCGGGGCAACCGGTTCATGGCCAACAAGGTGGTGGACGCGCTGTGGCGCTGGACCGACAGCGGGCGACTGCCCGTGGTCGTCGACGCCACCTCGTGCACTCTCGGCCTGGTCCACGAGGTCGAGCCGTACCTGGCGGGCGAGAACGTCGCCCGCCACCAGCTGCTGCGCGTCGTGGACTCGATCGAGTGGGCGCGCTCGACGTTGCTGCCCGCGCTGGAGGTGCGCTCGACGGTCGGCAGCGCGGTGATCCACGCGACCTGCGCCGGCCAGCACCTGGGGCTCGGCGACGCCCTGGCAGAGGTGGCCGGGGCCCTGGCCGACGAGGTGGTCCGACCGGTGTACGGCACGTGCTGCGGCTTCGCCGGGGACCGGGGCATGCTCCACCCCGAGCTGACCGACGCGGCCGGGGCCGAGCAGGCTGCGGAGCTGGCCGGCCGGCAGTTCGACGCCTACCTGTGCAGCAACCGCACCTGCGAGCTCGGCATGACCCGGGCGATCGGGCACGACTACTCGTCGTTCCTGTTCCTGCTGGAGTCGGCCACCCGGTAGCGACCGGGGCTGGCCCGGCCGGTGGGGCGGGCCGCACCCGGCCGCCCACCGCCCGGGCCGGGCGGATCAGCCGCGGGTGAGCTTGCGGTAGGTCGCCCGGTGCGGCCGGGCCGCCTCGGCGCCGAGGCGCTCGACCTTGTTGCGCTCGTAGGCGTCGAAGTTGCCCTCGAACCAGAACCACTGCGAGTCGCCCTCGTAGGCCAGGATGTGGGTGGCCACCCGGTCGAGGAACCAGCGGTCGTGCGAGGTGATCACCGCGCAGCCCGGGAAGTCCAGCAGGGCGTTCTCCAGCGAGCCCAGTGTCTCGACGTCGAGGTCGTTCGTCGGCTCGTCGAGCAGGATCAGGTTGCCGCCCTGCTTGAGCGTCAGCGCCAGGTTGAGCCGGTTGCGCTCCCCGCCGGAGAGCACCTTCGCCGGCTTCTGCTGGTCGGGTCCCTTGAACCCGAAGGCGCTCACATACGCCCTCGAGGGCATCTCGACGTTGCCGACCTTGATCCAGTCCAGGCCCTCGGACACGACCTCCCACACGTTCTTGGTCGGGTCCAGACCGGCGCGGCTCTGGTCGACGTAGGACAGCTTCACGGTGTCGCCGACGCGCAGGTCGCCCGACGTCGGCAGGGCCGCCTTGTCCGACCGGTCGGCGGTGGCCTCGGCCACGATCATCTTGAACAACGTGGTCTTGCCCACGCCGTTCGGGCCGATGACGCCCACGATCCCGTTGCGGGGGAGAGTGAAGCTCAGGTCGTCGATGAGCAGCCGGTCGTCGAACGCCTTCGTCAGGCCGCGCGCCTCCACCACGACGGAGCCCAGCCGCGGGCCCGGCGGGATCTGGATCTCCTCGAAGTCGAGCTTGCGGGTCTTCTCGGCCTCCGCCGCCATCTCCTCGTAGCGGTCGAGGCGGGCGCGGCTCTTGGTCTGGCGCGCCTTGGCGTTGGAGCGCACCCACTCCAGCTCCTCGGTGAGGCGCCGCTTGAGCTTGGCGTCCTTCTGGCCCTCGACCTTGAGCCGGGCCGCCTTGGCAGCCAGGTACGTGGAGTAGTTGCCCTCGTACGGGTAGGCCCGGCCACGGTCGAGCTCGAGGATCCACTGGGCGACGTTGTCGAGGAAGTAGCGGTCGTGGGTGATCGCCACGATGGTCCCCGGGTACTTCTCCAGGTGCTGCTCCAACCACTGGACGCTCTCGGCGTCCAGGTGGTTGGTCGGCTCGTCGAGGAGCAGCAGGTCCGGCTGCTGCAGCAGCAGCCGGCACAGCGCGACCCGGCGCCGCTCGCCGCCGGAGAGCACCGAGACGTCGGCGTCGCCCGGCGGGCACCGAAGGGCGTCCATCGCCTGCTCCAGCTGACTGTCCAGGTCCCACGCGTCGAGGTGGTCGATCTTCTCCTGCAGCGTGCCCATCTCGGCCATGAGCGCGTCGAAGTCCGCGTCCGGGTCGGCCATCTCCTCGGAGATCTCGTTGTACCGGTCGACCAGCGCCTTGGCGGCGGCGACGCCCTCCTGGACGTTGCCCAGCACGGTCTTGGTCTCGTCGAGGACCGGCTCCTGGGCGAGGATGCCGACCGTGTAGCCCGGGCTGAGCGCCGCCTCGCCGTTCGAGGGCTGGTCCAGGCCCGCCATGATCTTCAGCAGGCTGGACTTGCCGGCCCCGTTCGGACCGACCACGCCGATCTTGGCGCCGGGCAGGAACGAGAGGGTCACGTTGTCGAGGACGACCTTGTCGCCGTGCGCCTTGCGGGCACGCCGAAGGGTGTAGATGAACTCCGCCATGGGCCAAGGGTAGTCGGCCGGGCGGAGGGCCAGTGCCGTCCCGCGGCCGCCCCGGCGCCCCCCGGGAGGTGAGGGCCCGGGGCTCACGCGGCGGGCCGCTCGGGGCCGGCCGCACCGGGTCCCGGGTGGGGCGCCGGATCCCCTCCACCCGGCGCGCCACCCGGGGCCTCGTGCCCGTCGCCCGGGCCGGGCTCCCCCGGCCCCGCAGGCCCGGTCTGCGGGCCAACCGGGGCTCGCTCGTAGCGGGCCCGGCACCGGGACAGGTCCAGGCCGAAGCTGACCGCGTCGAGGTCGGTGTACGTGACCGGCACCGTGAGGTCGGCGACACCGGGGACAGGACGGTCGACGATCCGCTGGCGCAGCCGGCCGTGCACCACCACCGGCAGCCCCCGCGACAGCGAGGTCCGGGCGTTCTCCGCCGCGCGCCGCCAGGCCGTGACCGTCACGTACACCGTGTCGGTGTCCACCCAGCGGTTGGCGGACCGGTCGAACCGACTGGCCGTCGCCGCCACGCGGAACGACGCCATCGGCTCCCCCCGCGCCGTCACCCGGAAGGCCACGTCGGACACCAGATTGCCGGTGATCGTCACCATCGTGCTGCTCATCACCACCCCGTCCCGGCGCACCCCCGCGCCACGGGCCTGAGGCTGCCGCAGGCCGGGTGCCGCCACCAGAGCCCGCGGGAGATCTGTGGACGACGCGGCAGCGGGACGCGCGTTCAGGCGGTCAGCGGCCGCGCGATGGCCACGGCTGAGGGCAGCCCGCGGGCGAGCAGGTCGTCGGCGAGCAGTCGCTCCACGTCATCGCGCACCAGGTGGTGGGTCCGCAGCCGCCGACGCACCCAGGCGGATTCCCGCACCCGGGACATGACGTGCTCGCTGGACAGCATCCGGGCCTTGACCCGGGACAGCTCGCCCTCGTCGCCGGCGGGGTGGCGGCGGAACGCCCCCGTCGAGGCCGCCGCCTCCAGGATCGCGGCCCCGAGGATCTCGCGGGCCCGCGCCGGCGCCTCCGGATGGACCTGGGCGCCGCCGCCGAGCAGACGTCGCACCTCGTCGGCGGGCAGGGGGTGGACCTGGGAGGCCACGGCGGACACGGCCTGGCGCCACGACCCGCTGGCCCACGCCGCACCGATGCACGCCTCCACCATGTCTGCCAGCCGCTGGTCCGAGGGATGCCAGTCCAGCCACTGGCCGATGCCCGTCGCCCGGGCCACCTCGGTGAGGTGGGCGTCGGTGGTGAACCGGTCGGCCCGGCCGGCGCACTGCGGGCAACCGGGGCCGACGATGACGCTGTGGGCGTGCAGGATGACCTCCAGCACGGAGTCCCCCACCAGCTCGAGGCGCTGGAAGTCCCGGCCCCGCCCCGCCACCAGGGCCGCCAGCGCCACGGGATCGAGCGGTCCCAACCGGGCCACCACCGCCGCCTGCGCGGCCGCCACGTCGGGCGGTGCGGGCAGCGGCGGTCCCGGCGCGGTGCCGGCCCCCGGGGTCACGCCCGGCTCACCCCGAGACCCGGCCGAGCACCAGCGGGCGCACCGACGCGCCCTCCGGGACGTGCCCGTCGCCGCCGGGCAGCAGCGCGAAGTCCACGCCGTCGGGCGTCGTCCGCGAAGCCAGCACCGGTGCCGAGGGCAGCTCCACGGGGCGACGGAAGGCGATGTCCAGCCGGCGGCCCGGGACCGCCTCGTCCACGGCCAGCAGCGCCGTGGTGCGCGCGGCCAGCCACCACCCGTGCGCGATGGGGCGGCGCAGCCCCAGCAGCCGCGCGGTGGCCACATGCAGGTGGATGGGGTTGACGTCCCCGCTGACGCGGGCGAAGTCCCGGCCCGCCGACTCCGGGACGGCCAGCACCGACCCGCCCGGCCACGGGCCGTCCTCGTCGCGGCGGGGCACGGCCGAGTCCTGCGCACCGCTGGCCGCCCGGGAGCGCGACAGCGTGACCGCGGTGGAGCGCCAGACGACCTGTCCGCCGACCGTCACCTCCCCGCGCAGGTCGAACTCCAGGCCGGAGCGCACGTGCCGGCTGCCCTCGATCCACGCCCGCAGGTCCCAGGGCTGGTCGGCCGGGACCTCGTCGAGCACCTCGACCGTGAAGCCGGGGTGGACCAGGCCCACGGCGCGCAGCGGGAAGTCCGGGTCGGCCAGCAGCGCCAGGTGCAGCGCGGTGAGCGCGACCTGGGGCGCGGCCAGCGGCAGCTCGGCATCCGAGGCGACGAGCGCCCGATAGCGGGCAAGGGTCTCGGGGGGCATCACCCAGCCCCGGACCTGCGACTGCAGGGTGGGCAGCACCGTGGTCGCCGCCGCGGGGCGGCGCCACCGCATCGCAGCCCTGGCCAGGCTCGTCGCGACCGGGGGCAGGGTCGCCGGGTGCCGGCTGTCGTCGGGCATGAGCACCTCCTGGCCACGACCGTAGTCGGCGGCGGGCGCCGGCGCGCGCTGCCCACCTGGGCTCGGGGCACCGGCCAGAATGGCGCCATGGAGCACACCTTCGACCTGCCCCTGCCCGCCGCGGGCGCCCTCGAGGAGCTGACTGACCAGGAATTCCTGCGCGCCTTCGCCCTCGAGGTGGGCGTCGTCGTGTCGGACCTGCGCTGCACCACGTCCGCCGACGGGGCGGCCGCACGCATGAGCTGGCAGTTCTCCACGGCCAAGCCGGGGATCCCCGAGCTGGCCCGCAAGTTCCTCCCCGGCGAGGTCCACCTGGAGTGGTCCCAGACCTGGGGACCGCTGACCGGGGCCGGGGACGCCACCGGGACCCTGGAGGTCCGCCTGCTCGGACGGCCCTCGGCGACCTGCACCGGCCGCTCGACGCTGGTGGGCACCGGCACCGGGTCGCAGCTCACGACGAGCACCCGCACCGAGGCGTCCCTGCCCCGTCCGCTGGCCGGCAAGGTCGAGTCGATGATCGATCGCGACCTCGTGGGCTGGATCCTGTCGGTGCAGGCCCGCGTCCTGGCGCGGCGCGCCTGAGCAGCCACCTCCGCACGATTCGTGCCGGCCTGTCGCCATCCGGCACACTTCCCCCATGGGACAGCCATCGGGCCGCCGGTACCTGGCCCTGCGCACCGGCGTCGCCGCGGCGGGGGGCATCGCCTCGGCGACCTTCGCCCGGGGCCTGCTGCCACGCTCGACCTCCGACCAGGCGATCGCCACCGGGATCGTGTCGGCCTACGGCATCGGCGCCGGCACCGCGGCAGTGTCCGCGATCGAGGCGACCAGCGAGGTCGTCGCCGCCTGGCGCGGGCGGGGCGACCCGGAGAGCACCACGCTGATCACCGCCGGCGTCCTGGCCCTGGCTGGCCACGTGGCCAGCCGCGCGCTTCCGAACACCCACGCCACCCCGCTGCCGATCGCTGCCACCCAGGCCCTCACCTGGGCGCTGTCCGGCGGGGCGACGGCCGCCACCCTGGTCATCGGGGGCGACCGGCTGCTGCGGCGCACGATCGGGCAGGTGGGCCCGGTCCCGGGCATCGCGCTGGCGGCCGCGCTCGGCGGCACCGTGTCCGCGGTGCGGGTGCGCCGCCGGGATCGCCGGGCGGCACTGCACGGCGTCGCCGATCGCCGCCAGATCGAGATGCCCACCTCCGCGATGAGCCTGGCCAAGTCCGTGGGGCTGGGCACGGCGGTGGGGGCTGGCCTGGTGGCCGGCGCCGGGGCCGAGTTCCTGCTGGCCGAGGGCACCACCCGGGTGGCCACGAAGGTGCTGGGGCGCCGCGACGAGGTCACGCCGCTGGTCGGGCACGCAGCGGTGGCCGCGACGCTGCTGCCGATCGGGGCGTGGGGGCTCAACCGGATGCGGATGCGGCTGATGCACGGCGACGACATGGTCGAGCCGGCCTACCCCGAGCCTCCCACCAGCCCGCAGGTCACCGCCGGGCCGGCCAGCCGGGTGCCCTTCGACACCATCGGCAAGGAGGGCCGCCGCTTCGTGCTCATGGCGCTGACCGCCGACGAGATCACGCAGGTCATGGGCGAGCCCGCGATCGACCCGATCCGCGCCGTCGCGGGGTACGAGGTCGCGCCGACGCCCGAGGAGCGGGCCCGCATCGCGCTGGCCGAGCTCGAGGCCCTGGGAGCCTACGAGCGCTCGGTCATCGTGGTGGCCGCACCGACCGGGGTCGGCTACGTCAACTACTCGTTCGCCGAGGCGCTGGAGTACCTGACCCGCGGCGACTGCGCGATCGTGGTGCCGCAGTACGCCCTCGTGCCCAGCGCGCTGGCCCTGCACACCACGGACGCGGGCGTGCAGATGCAGACGCTGATCCTGCGCGGCATCCGCGACCGGATCTCGCACCTGCCGCCGGGGCGGCGCCCCCGCCTGCTCCAGTTCGGCGAGAGCCTGGGAGCGCAGGTCGCCCTCGACGTGGCCGCCGACGGCACCGCGACGTTCGACGGGCTGGGCCTGGAGGGTGGGCTGTACCTGGGCACGCCGTTCCGCACCAAGCTGTGGAAGCGCTGGTTCGAGGACCCGGAGCGGGTCGACCCGAAGGGGATCCTCGGCTCGGTCGCCGAGGCCGGGGACATCCCCGGGCTGCCGCGCAGCGTGCGCCACGTCCAGGTCATCCACGACGACGACCCGATCACCAAGTTCTCCTACGACGCGATCGTGCGCCGGCCCTGGTGGCTGGGTCCCCCGCAGTCGCGCCCCCCGGGCGTCCCCCGGGAGGTGGCCTACCGTCCCGTCGTCACGTTCGTGATCAGCCTGGTCGACCTGAAGAACGGCATGGCGACCAAGCCGGGCGAGTTCGTGCGGCGCGGCCACGACTACCGCATCGAGCTGTGCGACGCGATCCGCACTGCCTTCCGGCTGCCGGCCAGCCCCGAGCAGGTCGACCGGATCGAGCGGGCACTGCGGGACCGCGAGCGGGAGTGGGCCGCGCGGCGCATGGTGGCGCGCCGGTTCGCCAGTGCCCGCAACTCGGTGCTCGGGCAGCTGAGCAAGTGGGGGGTGGACCCCGCCACCGTCGGACTCGACGACGCCTCGGCCGCCCGGCTGGCCCGTGGCGACGTGTCCGGGCTGGTCAGCCGGCTCGGCAGCTCAGGCACGTCGTCCTGACCGGACGGCGATGCCCGGGGTCGCCACCTCGGCGGATGTGACCAAGATCACATTCAGCGCGCCGCCGTGCACCCGGACAGAAGTCCCCCCCGGGGCCTGCCCGGAACGCCGGCCGGATCGGCGATCCCGTCGTCGAAACCCGTCCCGACCGGCCCCCACCGCGCCAGAGGGCCCGGCAGTCCCGGGACCAACGACCCTGCCCCCGCGGGGAGTACCTACGGTTCCGTAGGTTACGGTCGTGTAACCCCGACGGAAGCGAGTGACGAGATGAACGCTGGACTGCCGACCATCATCCAGGGCGGCATGGGTGTGGCGGTGTCCGGCTGGGAGCTGGCGAACGCGGTGTGCCGCGCCGGCCAGCTCGGCGTCGTCTCCGGCACCGCACTCGACGTGGTGCTCGCCCGACGGCTGCAGATGGGCGACCCCGGTGGGCACGTCCGCCGCGCGCTCGGGCAGTTCCCCATCCCGGCCATGGCCCGCCGGATCATGCGCACCTACTACGTGCACGGCGGCATCGGCCCCAAGGAGCCGTTCCGCACCGTCCCCCGGTTCACCGTCGAGCCCGCGATGGCCCTGCAGGAGCTCACGGTCGTGGGCAGCTTCGTCGAGGTCTGGCTGGCCAAGGAGGGCCACACCGGGCCGGTGGGGATCAACTTCCTGCGCAAGATCGAGATGCCGCTGCCGTGGGGCCTGCTCGGCGCGATGCTGGCCGGCGTCGACTACGTCATCGTCGGGGCCGGCAACCCGGCCGAGATCCCGGGCTACATCCGCACGCTGGCACGCGGCGAGGACGTGGCGTTCTCGATCCGCGCCCAGGGCATGCGCTCCGACGACCCGCCCGTGATGCTGCGCTGCAGCCCCCGCGACATCCTCGGGGCGGCGGCGGGCCCGCTGGCGGCTCCCCGGTTCCTGGCGATCATCTCCTCGGTCGACCTGGCCGCGGGACTGGCCGGCAACCCGGACACCTGCCCGTTCGGCTTCGTCGTCGAGGGCCCCAGCGCCGGCGGGCACAACGCCCCGCCCCGGGGCCCGCGCCGCACCGACGAGCTGGGCCAGCCGGTCTACGACGAGCGGGACCGCCCCGACATGGCCGCGCTGGCCGCCCTCGGGCTGCCGTTCTGGATGGCTGGCTCGTACGGGACCCCGGAGGGGCTCGGGCATGCCGTGTCCCTGGGCGCCGTCGGCGTCCAGGTCGGCACCGCGTTCGCCTTCTGCGCGGAGTCCGGCATGGCCGAGGAGTACAAGACCGAGGTCGTCTCGCAGGTCCTGGCCGGCACCGTGGACGTGCGCAGCGACTGGCGGGTCTCCCCCACCGGCTTCCCGTTCCGGGTCGTCCAGCTCGAGGGCACCGCCAGCGACCCCGCGGTCGCCGCGGCCCGCCAGGCGGTCTGCGACCTCGGCGCGCTGCGGGTGCCCTACAAGAAGCCCGGCGGCGGCATCGACTACCGCTGCCCCGCCGAGCCGCTGGCGGTCTACACCAAGCGCAAGGGCGGCCGGGCTGAGAACGCCGAGGGCCGGCGCTGCCTGTGCAACGCGCTGATGTCCGCGGCCGGGATGCCCCAGCACCGGCCGAACGGGTCGGTCGAGCCGGCGATCATCACCTCGGGCGAGGACTTCACGACCGTGCGCACCCTGCAGCAGCAGGTGCCCGAGGGGGTGGCGCTCTACCCGGCGCGCGCCGTCGTCGAGCACGTCCTGGCCGGGCTGGTGCGGCAGTGACAGCAGGGCTGGGGCACCTGTCCGCGGTACCAGTGGGTAATGGTCCTTGGTCCCCCGAGTCGGGTCACTTCGGCCGGAGAGGCCTTCGCCGGCCGAGCCTAGTGTGGGGCGGACGATCGCATCCGCAGCCGCTGGGAGGAGCCGCACGATGAGCATGGGCGAGGGCCTGGACGCCGAGACGCTGGGACTCATGGTGGAGGGGCTTCGGGAGTACCTCTCCGACGCGCTGCCCCCGGCACGTGTGCTGGACCTGGATCACGAGGACATCTGCCCGGAGGACACCGTCCGGGCGATGTCGGCCGACCTGGGCATCCAGCTGGTCTTCGTGCCCGAGGAGTACGGCGGCATGGGCGGGGGCGCCTTCGACTCGTACCTGCTGTGCGAGGTGCTGGCCCGCAAGGACATCGGCCTGGCCACCGCGATCTTCGCGACCTTCCTGGGCAGCGACCCGATCCTGGTCGGGGCCACCGAGGACCAGAAGGCCCAGTGGCTGGGCCGGATCGCCGAGGAGGGCATCGTCTTCGCCTACGGCGCCACCGAGCCCGAGGCCGGCTCCGACCTGGGCGCCCTGAAGACCCGCGCCGTCCCGATCGAGGTCGACGGCGAGGTCAGCGCCTACCGGATCAACGGCGCCAAGCAGTGGATCTCCAACGGCTCGATCGCCGATGCCACCACGATCCTGGCCCTGGCCCCCGGCGGGCCCAGCTGGTTCGTGGTCGAGAAGGACACGCCCGGGTTCACCAGCGCCAAGCCGGAGGACAAGCACGGCATCCGGTTGTCGAACACCGCCGCCCTGTTCCTGGACAACGTCGAGGTGCCCGTCGAGAACCTCGTCGGCGGCGTCGAGGGCAAGGGCCTCGTGCAGGCCCAGCAGGTGTTCGGCTACACCCGCCTGATGGTCGCCGCGTTCGGCCTGGGCGGCGGCTGGGAGGCCGTCGACCGCGCCATCGAGTACTCCCGCAGCCGGATCGCCGGCGGCAGCCCCCTGGCCGAGAAGGAGGGCTACACCCACAAGCTGGTCGTGCCGCACGTGGTCCGCCTCGAGGCCGCCCGGGCGTTCATCGAGCAGACCGCGGTCAAGATCGACGACGGCCTCGGCGAGAACGGCGCGATGAACACCGAGGGCGCGATCGCCAAGTACATGGCGACCGTGGCCGGCAACGCCGCCGCTGAGGACGCGATCCAGGCCCACGGCGGCTACGGGTTCACCCGCGAGTACGTCGTGGAGAAGATCAAGCGCGACGTGCGGATCACGACCATCTACGAGGGCACCTCCGAGGTCCTGGAGATGACCATCGCCCGTGACCGCTGGCAGGAGCACCTGAAGTCCCGCGGCGGCTACTACCACGCGATGGCCGCCGAGATGGCTGCGCTGCACGCGACCGACCCCGAGGTCGGCGCCGGGACCGCGGCCCTGGCGCTGGAGTCCCTGGCCGGGGTGTTCGCCGCCTGCCAGGCCGGGCGCCTGACCCGCCACCAGCATGTGCTGTTCCGCCTGGGTGAGCTCGTCGCCACCGCGGAGTCCGCCGCCGCGCTGAGCCGCCGGGCCGCCGCTGCCGGCAACGGGACCCTCTCGGACAAGGCCGACCGCCGCTTCGACGCCGCCGCCCTGGCGACGATCGCGCGGATCTTCGCCCGCGAGGCCGCACTGAAGGTCGCCGAGGACGGCATGCGCTGGGTCGTCGGCGCCGCCGCACCGGGCACCCCCCTCGACCCCACGCTGCCGGTGGCCCTGCGCCTCGACGGCATCCGCGCGGCGCAGGCCGGCCTCGTGGCCGACATGTCCGCGCTGGCAGACACCCTCTACGGCCGCTGAGGCCCGCTGCACGTCCGACCCAGGGAGGCCCCCATGACCCACGCCGAGCCCGTTGCTGTCGTAGGGATCAGCGCGATCATGCCCGACGCGCCCACCGCCGAGGCCTTCTGGGCCAACATCCGCGGCGGCCGGTACTCGATCAGTGACGTGCCGACCGAGCGCTGGGATCCGGAGCTGTACTACGACCCGGACCCCAGCGCACCGGACAAGTCCTACTCGCGCATCGGCGGGTGGGTCCGGGAGTTCCCGTGGGACCCGCGGGCGTGGAAGCTGCCCGTGCCTCCGAACGTCGCCGCGCACTTCGACGACGGCCAGAAGTGGTCGTTGTCGGCGGCCCGCGCCGCCCTGGTCGACGCCGGCTGGCCGGGCTGGGACGTCGACGGCGACCGGGTCGGGGTGATCCTGGGCAACGCCCTGGGTGGTGACAAGTACGTGCGCACCACGCTGCGCATCGCCTACCCGGAGTTCGACGCCGAGCTGGCCGCCGCGCCCTCGTTCGCAGCACTGCCCGCCGACGTCCAGGAGGCCATCCGGGGCGAGGCGCGCGAGCGGTTCCTCGCGGGGCTGCCCACGATCACCGAGGACACCATGCCCGGCGAGCTGGCCAACATCCTGGCCGGCCGGGTCGCGGCGATGTTCAACCTGCGCGGTCCCAACTTCACGACCGACGCCGCGTGCGCCTCGGCACTGGCCGGCATGAGCGCGGCGGTGGGCGGGCTGCAGTCCCACCACTACGACGCGGTCATCACCGGCGGGATCGACCGCAACATGAGCCCCGGGGCGTTCGTCCGCTTCTGCAAGATCGGCGCGCTGTCGGCCACCGGGACCCGGCCCTTCGATGCCGGCGCCGACGGCTTCGTCATGGGCGAGGGTGCGGCCATGTTCGTGCTCAAGCGGCTCTCCGACGCCGAGAAGGCCGGCGACCGGATCTACGCGCTGATCCTGGGCATCGGCGGTTCCAGCGACGGCAAGGGCAAGGGCATCACCGCCCCCAACCCGATCGGCCAGCGGCTGGCGATCGGCCGGGCCTGGCTCAACGCCGGGGCCGACCCGGCCACGGTCGGGATGATCGAGGCCCACGGCACGTCCACCCGGGTCGGCGACGCCACCGAGCTGGGCAGCCTCAACGAGGTCTTCGCCAGCCACGGCGTGGCCCCGGGCAGCATCGCGCTGGGCTCGGTCAAGTCCAACATCGGCCACCTCAAGGCCGCCGCCGGCGCCGCGGGGGTCTTCAAGACCGCCATGAGCCTGCACGAGAAGGTGCTCCCCCCGAGCCTGCACTTCAACGACCCGAACCCGAAGGTGGACTGGGCCAGCACGCCGTTCCGGGTCAACACCGAGCTGCGCGAGTGGGCGCACTCGGGGGCCGACCCCCGCCGCGCCGGCGTCTCGGCGTTCGGCTTCGGCGGGACCAACTTCCACGTCGTGATGGAGGAGTACGTGCCCGGTCGGTACCGCACCGAGCCCCGCATCCACGCCAGCGCCGCCCTCCCGGCCGCACCGGTCGCCCCGGCCGCACCCGCTGCGGCTGCCGCACCCGCTCCCGCGCCGGCCCGACGGGCCCCCCTGCGCGGTGCCGCCGTGGTCGGCGGGGCGGACGAGGCGGCGGTGATCGCCCAGCTCCGCGCGCTGGCCGCCGAGGCCTCCGATGGGCGGACTCCGGCCATCGCAGCTCCGGACCCCGTCCTGGCCGGTGCCGCGATCCGCGTGGCCATCGACTTCGTCGACGCCGCGGACCTGGCCAAGAAGGCTGAGAAGGCCGCGCAGGCCCTGGCCGCCAACAACCCGGCGATGTTCCGGCTGCTGCGCTCCCAGGGCGTGTTCGTCGGGCGCGGCCCGGCGCCCAAGGTCGCCTTCCTGTTCACCGGGCAGGGCAGCCAGTACGTCAACATGCTGTCGGTCCTGCGTGAGCAGGAGCCCATCGTCCGGGAGATCTACGACGAGGCCGACCGGATCATGACCCCGCTGCTGGGTCGGCCGCTGAGCAGCTTCGTGTTCTCGGACTCCACCGACCCCGACACGGTCAAGCGGCTCAACCAGCAGCTGCTGCAGACCGAGATCACCCAGCCAGCCGTGCTGACCACCGACGCGGCGATGGCCGCCCTGCTCAAGGCCTACGGGGTCACCCCGGACCTGGTGATGGGCCACAGCCTCGGCGAGTACGGGGCCCTGGTCGCGGCCGGGTCGTTGACCTTCGACGCCGCCCTGGAGGCGGTCAGCGCACGCGGGCGGGAGATGACCCACGTGTCGCAGGAGGACAACGGGGCGATGGCTGCCGTGTTCGGCCCGCTGGCCGACATCCAGCGCATCGTCGACGGTGTGGACGGCTACGTGGTCGTTGCCAACATCAACTCCAACTCCCAGGCGGTGATCGGCGGGGCCACGCAGGCCGTCGAGTCCGCTGTCGAGGCGTTCACCGCGGCGGGGATCACGGCGATGCGCATCCCGGTGTCGCACGCGTTCCACACCCAGATCGTGGCCGGTGCCAGCGAGCCGCTGAAGGTCGCCATGCGCCGCCTCGAGGTGCGTGGACCGCGGCTGCCGCTCGTGGCCAACGTGTCCGGTGAGTTCTACCCCCAGGACGCCGACACGGAGTACATGCTCGAGATCCTCGGCCGACAGATCGCCGAGCCCGTGCAGTTCGTCAAGGGACTGCACACCCTGTACGACGCCGGCGCGCGGGTCTTCGTCGAGGTCGGGCCGAAGAAGGCCCTGCACGGCTTCGTCGACGAGGTCCTCGGCTCCCAGCACGACGACGTCCTCGCGCTGTTCACCAACCACCCCAAGCTGGGCGACA
Organism: Candidatus Nanopelagicales bacterium; assembly: GCA_039812125.1. Taxonomy (GTDB): domain Bacteria; phylum Actinomycetota; class Actinomycetes; order S36-B12; family CAIYMF01; genus Prado023. Next base: position 2,219 of record JBDHZV010000020.1, on the reverse strand, counting down.
TCGCCTCGTTCAACCAGGCGCTGTGCGGCCTCTACGCCGCCGGCCTGGGCTTCACGGCGCCGGCCGCCGAGGAGGCCGCGGCGCCGGTGACGGCTCCGGTGTCGGCCCCGGTCGCCGTTGCGATGGCTCCCGCCCCGGCACCGGTCACCGCCCCGGCACCGGCCGCCACTGCGTCCACCCCCGCCCCGTCCGCCCCCATCACCCCGAGGACTGCCATGACGACGTCGCGCTACGAGGAGCTCGGCCGCCTGTTCGCCGACGTTCTGGAGCAGGGCATGCGGGTGTACTCCGGCACCGCGGCCGCACCCATGACCGGCCACCCGGGCGGCACGGCCGCGCCGGCCACGTCCGCGCCGGTCACGATCACCGGGGCCGCCCTCGGGCTGCCCGGGGTGGAGCGGGTCTTCGATGACGAGAACGTCGCCCGGATCCTCGGCGGCCAGCAGTTCATCGACACCATCCCGCGGCGCTTCCGCGAGTCGATGGTCGACAAGCGCATCACCCGGCTGGTCAAGAAGGCCGGCCAGGACCCGGTGTTCGAGACCATCGACGACGAGTCCGGCGTCATCAAGCTCGCCGGTCGGGCCGCTCCCCTCAACGTCGTCGACGAGTTCGGCGTCGAGGCGGCCCGGGACGCCGCCCTGGACACCGTGACGCGGCTGGCCATCGGTGCGGGCTTCGACGCGCTGCGCGACGCGGGCATCCCGCTGGTCATGCGCTACCGGGCCACCACGCTGGGCACGCAGCTGCCCGAGCGCTGGGGCCTTCCGGAGTCGATGCGCGACGACACGGGGGTCATCTTCGCCTCGGCGTTCCCCGGGTACGACGCCTTCGCCCAGGACATCGAGAAGTACATGACGGATCGCGGTCGCCGCGAGCAGCTGCTCGCCCTCGAGGCGATCCGGGCACGCATGACGGGCTCCGAGCCCGCCGCTGCCGAGGTCGACCGGCGGATCGCCGAGCTGCGCCACCTGCTCGAGGTCGAGGCGTTCACCTTCGATCGCCGGTTCATCTTCAAGTGCCTGGCAATGGGTCATTCGCAGTTCGCCGAGCTCATCGGCGCGCGCGGCCCGAACACCCAGGTCAACGCCGCGTGTGCCAGCGCGACGCAGGCGCTGTCGGTGGCCGAGGACTGGATCGCCAGCGGGCGCTGCCGACGGGTCGTCGTGGTCTCGGCCGACGACGTCACCAGCGACACCCTGCTGCCGTGGGTCGGGTCGGGCTTCCTGGCCTCCGGCGCCGCGGCGACCGAGGACATCGTCTCCGAGGTGGCCACCCCGTTCGACCGCCGTCGTCACGGCATGGTGGTGGGCATGGGCGCTGCCGCGTTCGTGGTGGAGTCCGCCGAGTCGGCCCGTGAGCGCGGCCTGCAGCCGATCTGCGAGGTGCTCGGGGCGGTCACCGCCAACAGCGCCTTCCACGGCACCCGCCTGGACGTCGAGCACGTCGGGCAGGTCATGGAGGGCCTCGTCCGGCGCGGGGAGGCCCGCGGCATCGACCGCACCGCGATCGCGCCGCACATGGTGTTCGTGTCCCACGAGACCTACACCCCGGCACGAGGCGGGTCGGCCGCAGCGGAGATCAACGCGCTGCGCCGGGTGTTCGGTGCGGCTGCGGACTCCATCGTCATCACCAACACCAAGGGCTTCACCGGGCACGCCATGGGCGCTGGCATCGAGGACGTCGTCGCCATCAAGTCCCTGGAGACCGGCCTGATCCCGCCCGTCCCGAACTACAAGGTCCCCGACCCCGACCTCGGCCAGCTGAACCTGTCGCTGGGCGGGGCCTACCCGGTGCAGTACGCCCTGCGGCTGGCAGCCGGCTTCGGCTCCCAGATCGCGATGGCGCTCCTGCGCTGGACGCCCATGCCCGACGGCCGGCACCGCTCCCCGAGCGAGCTGGGCTACGCGTACCGCATCGTCGACCCCGCAGCGTGGCAGCGCTGGCTGCAGGACGTGACGGGTCGTCCGGACGCGGTCCTGGAGGTCGCGCACCGGCGGCTGCGAGTGGTCGATCTCGGCGCCCCGCAGTCGAGCCCAGCCGCTCCCGCCGCTGTCACGGCAGTGACCGCGCCCGTGGTCGCCCCGGTGGCCGCCCCGGTGGCGCGGCCGGTCGCCTCGCCCGCCCCGGTGGCCGCCCCGGTGGCCGCCCCGGTGGCCGCCCTCGACCTCGACCCCAACCGCCCGCTCGGCCGCTTCTTCGCGCGCATCCCCGAACTC